>NZ_JAQYXC010000288.1:0-428742 GCF_036322365.1 Streptomyces sp. SP18CS02 | reverse complement strand
TGGTGGGACAACGGGAACAACGCCGTCGCCTTCGGCCGCGGCGACAAGGCCTACGTCGCCCTCAACCACGAGACGTCCGCCCTCACCCGGACCTTCCAGACCGCCCTGCCCGCCGGCACCTACTGCGACGTGCAGAACAACCGGCCCGTCACGGTCAACGGCACCGGCCAGTTCACCGCCACACTGCCCGCCGACACCGCCATCGCACTCCACACCGGCGCCAGGACGTGCGGTACGGGCGGGACGGACCCCGGGACCCCGGTCACCACCGGCGCTTCCTTCCATGTCGATGCCACCACCGTGCCGGGTCAGGACATCCACGTCGTCGGCAGCTGCGCGCAGCTCGGGAACTGGAACACCGGCAGCGCGCCCAGGCTCGATCCCGCGAGCTATCCGATCTGGAAGGCCGACGTCACCCTGCCGGCGGGAACGGCCTGCGAGTACAAGTACATACGCAAGGACGCGAGCGGCGGCGTCACCTGGGAGTCCGGGGCCAACCGCACCTTCACCACCCCGGTGTCGGGCAAGGTCCTCCTCAACGACACCTGGCGGGCCTGACCCGGTCCGCCCCCGAAGGTACGACCCCGTCGCAGACCTCCTTGGCCTCGTACGCCGCCGCCGTCGCCCCGCGTACGACCGGATGGTCCGGCCGCCCGGCGCCGCGCTCACCCGCGGGCCGGGCGGCCGTCGGCCGGAAGGGGGCGGCCGGACAGGACGGAGGGCTGCGGCCGGGCCGGGCCTCAGCTCCCCGCGGCGGCCTCCGGCCTGGACTTGGGCTTCCTGACCGGTGGGAAGAGCGTCTCCTGGGCCAGACTGGCCACGAGGACCCCGTCGGCGGAGTAGATGCCACCGCTGTACCAGCCGCGTCCGTGTGCGACGGTACGCGGCACCATGTCGAGAAGCATCCAGGAGTCGAACCGCGCCGGCCGGTGGAACCAGAGGGAGTGGTCGAGGGTGATGCCCGCGCCCCTGCCGCCGCCCTCGACACCGGAGACCCCGGTGGAGACATCCGATACGTAGGCGAGGGCGCAGGCCTGGAGGAGCGGTGTGCCGGTGACGCCCTCCCGGGGGCGGGCCCACACGCGAGTGGGCAGTCCACGGCCCCACGGTTGCGCCTGCCTCGGGAGCCGCCACTCGATCCACGGCAGCCTGGCCATGTCGAAGGGGGCGGAGTCGTCCGGCGGTGTGGCCTTCGGGGCGGGTTCGAGCTGGGCGTCCCGGCCGCGGGCCGGCCGGTGGAAGGAGGCGGTCATGGTGAAGAACGCCTTGCCGTCCTGCTCGGCCGTCACCCGGCGGGACGAGAAGAAGTGGCCGTCGCGGTCGCGTTCGACGCGGAAGTCGACCGCACGCGAGGTGTCGCCCGCGGCCAGATAGGAGGCGTGCAGCGAGTGGGGTATCCGGTCGGCGGACACGGTCAGCCCGGTCGCCAGCAGCGCCTGGGCGGCGACCTGGCCTCCGTAGAGCGGGAAGGGCTCACGGACGACGACATCGGCGCGGAAGCGGTCCTCGCCCGTCTCCGTCAGGGCGAGCAGGGCGGCGAGTACGCCCGCCCCGGTGCCCACTGCGGCAGCGGTCGTCCCGGCGCCGCCCGCGGCCGCCGCCGCTGCCGTGACGCCGCCTTCGCTTCGGGACCCCTCGGCGGCTCCGGTGCCGGTTCCGCTCCCCGTGCCGTGGCCGGTTCCGGTGTCGGTCTCGGTCGTCAACGGACACCCACCTGCTCCGTGTTCACGTGCGCTCCCCTCCCTGGGCGTTTCGGCCAGTCTGCCTGCTGGGCCCACGCCGGACAGCTCCGGGTGGCGGAGATCACGCGCGCTCCCGCGCTCGACGCCGCACCCGGCGTGCGCCTCGTCGGGGGCCACGCACGTCGCGCCGTGAGGCCGGCATGTTCGCCGCGTTCGCGCGGAGCATCCCGGTCACCGGGACCGCGGGCGGGCGCCCCCGGCGACGCGCACATGCTCGGTTCGCCGCCCGTTTCGCCGGGCCAGGGGGTGTCTCGCCGGGCGTGCAGGACGCCGCGGTCAAGGCGAGACTTTCCGGACACGACCTAGACTCGGTACCTGCCCACGTGGCCGGACGCTGGAGACACCCCATGGACGGAAACGGGCACGACGGCGACTCCCCGGCGCCTCACCGCAACCGCGCCTCCGCCGGGACGCCCCTCGGCGCCGAGGTGCTCGACTTCCCCGGACTGCTCGCCCGTGCCCGGGGCAACGGCATCGATCCGTACTCCCCCAGGCGGCCCACCTTCCACGAGTTGCTCACCGTGCGGGCCGGCTCGCTGCGGTGCGCGGTGGACTTCACCGAGTACGAACTCACCGAGGGCGGCTGGCTGTGGGTGCGCCCCGGCCAGGTCCACCAGTACCGCTCCGACCTCGCCGGCGCCGAGGGCACCGCCGTGCTGTTCCGGTCGGGGTTCCTGAGCGCCGCCACCGTGGACGCCTCACGCGCCGACCGGCGCGCCTGGCATCTGCCGCCGGTCCCGGAGGGGTCGGACGGGGACGCGATACGGCGCGTGCTGGACCTGCTGGAGAGCGAGTACCGGCGGCCGGCCGAACTGCCGCTGGAGGTGCGCGCCGAGGTGGTCCGTCATCTCCTCGCCGTGCTCGTGCTGCGTCTGGCCCATCTGCGCGGAGGCGAGGGCGGTGAGGCCGGTGCGGGCCGCGACGGCGGTCCGGAGCGCGACGAGCCGGGCAGTGAGGTGTTCCGCCGGTTCCAGCAGGCGCTCGAACGGGGCTTCGCACGCACGCACCGCGTGGAGGACTACGCGCGGGAACTCGGCTACAGCGTCCGTACGCTGACCCGCGCGGCCCGCGCGGCACAGGGGTGCGGCGCCAAGCGCTTCATCGACGACCGGGTGCTGCTGGAGGCCAGGCGTCTGCTCGTGCACACCGATCTGTCCGCCACGGCGATCGCCGAACGGCTCGGCTTCCCCGGCCCCGCGGTGTTCACCAAGTTCTTCCGGCAGCGGGCCGGTGAGACCCCGGCCACCTTCCGCGACCGGGCCAGGGGCGGTCCGCCGGACGGACGGTCACCGCGCTGATCCGTCCGGTCCAGGCCGTCAGCGGCGGATCACTCTCCCACGCCGCCTCCGCCCGGTGGCCGGACGGAGGCCCCTGGGTCCCCGGCGCGAGCCGGCCGCCGACACGGTGCCCGCGGTTCACGGCCGGCGCCGGTCGAGCGGTGGGCGGGCAGGCCACCGGGCGGTGGCGGGACGGAGCATCGCGGCGAGGCGTGGCATGAGCGGGGGCGAGCGCGAGGGCCCCGGCCTCCTGGAGCAGACGGGCGCCCGCCATGACGTCCAGCAGGTCGCGGTCGACCGGCGTTCCGCCCACCCGCTCGCGCCTCCGCCGGGCGCCGGCCGACCGTGGAGCCCGGCCGTCCGGCCCGTCCGCTCGACGAAACAGTCCTGGAGCGCGGGGGCCCGCCCCGGTCGGGTCGGCGGCGAGGGGCTTGCGCCCGTGCCCTTGACCCGTACGGCAGCGGGCGGACGAGGTCAGATACGCCAGGTGCGGATGCGTTCGGCGGCGTCATAGGCGTCGGTGTGGCCGTCGTCGATGTCGCGGGCGAGGTCGATGAGCGCACCGTAGGGCGCGTCGATCCCCTCGCCGGCGGCGTCCAGGTAGGCGACGACGACCGCCGCGCCGAAGAGGGCGTTGCGGGCGGGCAGCGGACGCAGACGGATGATCGAGTGCATCAGGGTGGCGGCCCGCCAGGCGTTGTCGACGGTGGCGCCGACCTTGGGGGTGTTGACGCGGTGGCGGCCCACCGCGGCGACGAGGCCGGTGAAGTCGTGGACGGTGGGATGCTTGGGCAGGACCTCCGCCTGGCGTTCCAGCAGCCAGCGGATGTCGATGTAGAGCTCCACGGTCAGGCGGCCCGCCCCCCGGCGTCGAGCCGGTCGGGGGTGTCGTCGGGGAACGCCTTGTCGAAGGCGTCGGCCTGGTCGGCGACGAACTCCCGGAAGACGGCGGAGGCACTCTTGAGGCGCGGGTCGCGGACGGCGTCCCGCGCGGCCTGCGTGATGAGCGCGGTCACCGTGGTGCCCTCGGTCTCGGCACGCTGCTTGAGCAGTGCGTGCAGGTCGTCATCGACGCGGATCGTCACTGATTTCGACATGCTCCGACCGTACAGCAGGCCGTACAGCACGGGCCCCGGATCCGGAAGAGGAGCGGAGCCTGGCGGACGGCGGCGGGCCCGGAGGGCGGCGGGGCACCGGGCGGGGACCGCCGCTGCCGGGACTAAGCCCTTCCCCGCTGCCGGAAGCGGTCCCGCCGGGGCGGCCCCGCCGCGGTGACCGGCCCGCGCGGCGGGGCCGCCCCGGCGGCCGCGCGTGCCGCCGTCGCCGCACACCGCACGGTTCAGTCGTCGACGCGGTCGTAGGTTCCGGCCTTGTAGTCGGCGAACAGCGTGAACTCCACCTCGTAGCGTTCGGTCCCGTCCTCCGTCACCGGCCGCTCCTTCTCCACCGGCTCGGCGTCGACCAGGGTGTACTCGTGATAGGTGTCGAAGTCGTTGGGTTCGTCCGCGACCCCGATGTGGATCACGGTGTCGTCGGACAGGTCCTTGAGGGCGTCTCTGAGGCGTCCCGCGGTCCATGCTTCCGGTGCGTGGTCGAATGTCTCATTCATGGGCCGAGGCTATGGGCGCGCGACGGCGGGGAGCCGGACGCCGGGCCAGAAGTGCACCCGTACAGCAGCGTGCCCGCGCGGATCGGGCGCGTCGGCGGTGGTCGTACCGCCCGTTCCGGTCCGGGTCGCCGTGCGGACGGCGGGACTTGTCGGCTCATCGCACCGTCGGGCCGCCCCGCCCGCCGGACGGCATGACGGGCGCGTGGCGCCGTCCCGGCCGGAAGTGAGAACGTAGGGTGCCACGTTGTGAACAGATGCATACCTTTCGAACGGCTGCACAACTTCCGTGACATGGGCGGCTACACCACCGAGGACGGCGGCCATGTGGTGCGCTGGGGGCGGCTGTTCCGCTCCGACTCGCTGGGCAAGCTCCGCGGCGAGGACTGGGACCGGTTCCTGGGCCTGGGCATCCGTACGGTCATCGATCTGCGCTACCCGTGGGAGATCGACGGCAAGGGACGGGTGCCCGAGCACCCGTCCTTCTCGTACCACAACCTCAGCGTCGAACACCGGCCCTACGACCAGGCGGCCCTCGGCCCGGACGTGGAGACCGGCCCCTATCTCGCCGAGCGGTACCTGGAGGTGGCCCACGACGGGGCCGAGGAGCTGCGCCGGGCTCTTGAGGTGCTCGCCACCGGAGAGGGCCCGGCGGTGTTCCACTGCGCCTCCGGCAAGGACCGCACCGGTCTGCTGGCCGCGCTGGTGCTGGTTCTGGTCGGGGTGGCGGAGGCCGATGCCGTCGAGGACTTCACCCTCACCGGGCTGGCCACCGAGCGGCTGCTCGCCGACTGGGAGGCCGACCACGGCGGCCGGCGCCCGGCCTGGCCCGGATACGGGCAGGCACCCGCGGAGGTGATGCGTCTGTTCCTGGCCGGTGTGGCCGAGCGCCACGGATCCCTGCGCGGTTACGCCGCCGATGTGCTGGGTGTGGACGACGAGCTGGTCGCGGCCCTGCGGACCGGCCTGCTCGAACCGGTCCCGGCCTGACACGCGCACCCGCCCTTCCGGCGGGAGGACGAACGCGACGCGTCCTGGGCCGGTCCGGGGGTGGGACGGGGCACGCCGGCGGTTCGCCCGGGCCGGGACGTGGACCCGCAGGGCTCGGGTGGGCGAGGGTGGGCGCGGCGGGCAGCACGGTACGGAACGTTCGTCCGCCCAGGAGTGCCCGGGCGTGCCCGGGAGGCCGGAACGGGCCGGGTGGAGGCACCTCATAGGCGGGGCTTTTGAGGCGATTGCACTACTTTGCGTATCCATCACCGCACGGAAGACGTTCTCCGTCCGACAGGCCAATGATCAGGCCGAGGTCCGGTCGCCGCGCTCGCGGAGCCGCTGGTCGAAGAAGTGCGGCATCCGGTGCGGTCCGGACCGGGTGCGGCCACTCCCCGTTCCGGCGGCCGGATCTCCGTGTCGCCCCTGATCACCATCTCAGGCAGTACGGAAGGAGCCGCCGTGGCTCTTCGTCATGAACCACCGCCCCGTTCCCTCCCCGCCGACGGCCGGGACGCCGCCGCTCCGGCGTCGTCCCGGCGGCACTCCGCCCGCCCCCTGGAATGGGCCCGGCTCGGCCACGAGGCGGCCCACCACCGATCACCGGCTGTCGTGGGTGGCGTCGTCCGCTGCGCGGGCCGCCCGTTGGAGCCCCAGGAACTGTTCCGTCTGGCGCGGCTCGCCGTGGCGGCCCACCCGGGGCTCGGGCGAGCGAGGGCCGGATCCCCCTTCGTCCCGGAACGGCACGTCTTCGACGCGCCCGTACCCTGCGGAACCGGTCAGGCGGGGCTGCGCCTGGCGTTGGAGGAGTTGACGGCACGGCCCCTGTCCGGCCCGGAGTGGGGGGTGTGGCTCGTGCACGGTTATGAGCCACAGGAGTTCGCCGTCGTGCTGCGGGCCGACCAGAACCGTCTCGACGGCATGCTGCTCACCGAGATCTTCCGGGATGTGCTCGCGCGGGCACCGCGCTCCTCCGCCGCCGGACCCGTCGGAGTCCCGGCCTGCGCCGAGGTCCCCGGGGCCGGTCGCGCCCGCGGCGGGGCGGCGCTCGCGACCGCCGTCCGCGAAGGGCTCGACATCCTGCGCGGGCTGTGGCCCGCCGCCCGCCTGCTGCCGGGGCACCTCCCCCTGACGGGCAAGGTGCACTACACATGGGGCAGCGTGAAGGCCGCCCGCCTGCACGAGATCGCCGCGGCGTACTCGGCCACCGTCGACGACGTGTACCTCGCCGCCCTGGCCGGGGCGCTGGGTGCCTGGGCCGACGGGCGGGGACGCTCACCCGTCGGGCCGGCCCTTCCGCGGGCCCGGGCGCTGCCACGGGGCAGGACCCTGCCGTACGGCCGGGTGCTCCCCTGCGGCCGGGGGTTCCTGCGCGGCCGGACGCTCCGTCTGACGGTGCCGACCGGTCTGCGGCGCGGGGACGAGGCCGCCCGGCCGGGCAGCGCGGTGGTCGGGGCAGGGGTACGGCTGCCGGTCGCCATGATCGATCCGATCGAGCGGATCGCCCGCGTGAAGACCCAGACGGACGCCGTCCGTTCCGCCGCGCCGCGTCCCCGCGAGGGGGCCCTGAGCCGTGTACTGCCCGGCCGCCTCGGGGGGTGGCTGCACGCCTGGGACCTGCACCCCCGGCGCACCACGGTGCTGGCGTCCCATGTTCCGGGCACCGACGAGCCGCTGTCGCTCGGCGACCGGACGGTCATCGACATGATGCCGCTGCTGTCGCTGCCGGCCGGTCAGGCTCTCGCCGCTTGTCTGACCGAGTACGCGGGGACGGCCCGCATCTGCTTCGTCACCGACCGGGCGGTCACGGGCCACGACGAGCTGGTGCGGCTGTGGGTGGGCGAGCTGGATCTGCTGGCGGCGCGCGCGGCTCCGTGAGCAGCGCACCCGATCGGCACCCGGCACAGGACGGTGGCGGTCGCTCCGGACGGTCCGGGCCCCGGGGCCGCAGCGGGCCGGGCCGCCCGGGCCCGCCCCGTACCCCCGCCACCGCCACCGCCACCGCCGAAGGAACCGGACGGACCGCGCTGCGATGCTGATACGGGGACGGGTGGTGATACTGGGAGGGGATCCTGCGCAACGCGGGGGTCGGTGATGAACGAACCCACGCCGGACGACGTGACCAGCGGCGCCGCCCGGGATGCCGGCGGGTGGCTGGGCGCCCTGCCCGTGGCCCTGGTGGCCACCGGCGCCGATGGGCACATCGTGCGCTGGAATCCCGCCGCCCAGGAGCTGCTCGGCTACGCACCTCCGCAGGTGCTCGGCCGTCACATCGCCGACCTGTTGCATCCCGGTACGGACCGGAGTCTGGGCCGTTCCCTGTGGGAGACGGCCGCCACCGGCCGTGGCGTGATGGGGACGGTGACCGCCTGGCACCGGGACGGGCATCCCATGGAGCTGGAGATCTGGGCGTGCCCCGTGCCCGGTCGCCACAGCGGCACCTCGGTGCTCATCTTCGCGGCGGACGCCCACCGGGCCCGCCGGATCCGTGGTTCGTCGGCGGTATGGGACGGACTGTTCTCGCGCTCGCCGGTCGGTATCGCGGTGTTCGACACGCAGTTGCGGTTCCTGCGGGTCAACCCCGCCCTGGTGACGATGAACGGCGTTCCGGAGTCCGCGCACGTGGGACGCCGGCTGGCGCAGGTGCTGCCGCAGACGAACACGGACGAGATGGAGGATGCCATGCGGCGGGTCCTGACGACCGGCGAGCCCCTGCTGGACTTCCGCCGGACGGGGCGTACCCCGGCGGATCCCCTGCACGACCGCGCGTGGTCGTGTTCGTACGTCCGGCTGGAGGACGCGGCGGGCCGGGGTATCGGCGTGACGGCCACCATCGCCGACATCACCGAGCAGCAGCGGGTCCACGCCGAGATGGAGGAGAGCCGCCGCCGGCTCGCCCTGCTCAACGAGGCCAGCATCCGCATCGGCACCACGCTGGACCTGGAACGCACGGCGCAGGAGCTCGCGGACGTCGCCGTGCCCGGGCTCGCCGACGCCGTCACGGTGGACGTCCTGGAGGCGCTGGCCTCCGGGGCCGACCCGGGGGCGGGTCTGGTCGGCGGCTCGGCCCTGCGCCGACTGGGCAAGGCCCCTCTCGTGGGCTCCCGGATCCCGGACCTGCTGGCCCCCCTCGGCCGCACCCTGGTCTTCCCGGTGACCGCGCCGTACACCCAGGCCCTGGTCGACCGGCAGACGTTCCTGATCCCGCATCTCGACGAGCGGGCCATCGCCCCGGCCGCCGGGCACACCACCACGCCGGAGAAGCTGCGGCGGATCGGGGTGCGTTCGTTCATGATGGCGCCGCTCGTCGCGCGGGACGTCGTACTCGGTGTGGCGACGTTCTACCGCCTCGCTTCCGCCGGTCCCTTCGGCACCAACGACGTCGGCCTCGCGGGTGAACTGGCCGCCCGCGCGGCGGTGAGCGTCGACAACGCCCGTCTCTACCACCGGGAGCACGACACCGCCGTGATCCTCCAGCGCAGCATGCTCCCCCAATACATCACGGCGCCGCCGGGCGTCGAGGTCGCCCACCGGTACCTTCCGGCGAGCGACGCCAACGAGATCGGCGGCGACTGGTACGACGTCATCCGGCTGCCGCAGGGCAAGGCCGCTCTCCTCATCGGGGACGTGATGGGCCACGGCATCGACGCGGCCGCGGTCATGGGCCGGCTGTCGGCCACCGTGCGGGCGCTGGCCCGTCTCGACCTGTCGCCGGGCGAACTGCTGGGCCATCTGGAAGCCACCCTCGCCGATCTCGCCGAGCCGATGCTGGCCACCTTCATCTACGCCGTCTGCGATCCCGCCACCGGCCACTGCCGCATCACCCGCGCGGGGCATCCGCCTCCCGTCGTCGTCACCCCCGACGGCACGGCCCGTCTTCTCGACCTGCCGCCCGGTGCTCCGCTCGGCATCGGGGGTGTCGCCTTCACCACCACGGACCTCGACCTGGAGCCGGGAAGTCTCCTCGTGCTCTACACGGACGGCCTGGTCGAGTCCCGTGGCACCGACATCGACGAGCGGCTCACGGATCTCACCCATCTGCTCGCCGAGCCCCAGCAGCCCCTGAGCCATCTGTGCGACTCCTTGATCAGCCATCTGGTGCCCGCCTCGGCGGACGACGACATCGCCCTGCTCATCGCCCGGATCGGGTCCCGTATCCCGTGAAGTGTCCGCTCACGATCCCGTGAAATGTCCGCTCGTGCCACGGGCGGACCGACACCGTCCTCGGCCGGAGGTACGCGGGGACCGTGGCGGCCCTCCCGCGCCGGTGCAGGACCGCGCTCGGGCACGCTTCCGATCCGCGCTTCCGGTCGGCGCCTCCGGTCGGCGGGCTTCCGCGGAGGCATCCGACACGATGTGCGCATTCGATGCGAAGAGCCTGTTTACCTTCCATCCGACCGCCTGCCACTTTGCCTTTGATGCGTAACCCGACATATGCCATTCCGTTATGCAACTGCCGTCGCATTGCGCGCCGGTAAAGCCACCCGAATCAGCAGCGCGGAAGCCGTTGTTGAATGGGGACCAGGGAAGGAAACTCGTGGTGATGAACACGGCACTTTGGCTGCTCGTCTGCGCGTCGGCGTGCACGGCGGTCTCCACGCTGGTGCCGCCGGCTGCGAGCCGGATGCGCCGCATCGACATGGTGGAGCTGCGGCGCCGTCGGCGCCTGGTCCATGTCCTCCATGCGAACAGCCAGCTGGCACCCCAGATGCCGCACCATCCGGCGGGACCGGGCGACGCCCAGGACCACCCCCACGCCAAGCGCTAGGGGATGTCCGGAAAGCTCGCCCTGACCGCGACACACCGCACGCCCGCTCGCCGCGTTCTGGCCGATCGTGCCGGGTTTCATGCCGGTAGCCGCGCTCCCTCCGGGGGCCCGGCCCTCGCGACCCGGGGCCCCTGAGCTCCGGGTGCACGAACGTGACGACTCGATACCGGGGGGAACGGGGTGTTCACTCACACGTGTCGATCCGCGCGCCCGCTCCGCGGTGCGCGTCCGGACACATCAGGGCTAGAGGTGCGCAGAATTTCCGACAGAAAGCGGCGATATCTGTCGCAGGGAGCTTTCCGGCCATAGACACCCGGAGGACGGATTCACCAGGAAAATATGGTTCATTAATGTGACGAGCGATCGCCGTGATTTCATCATCGGCGGATGCGGGCAGAAACACGCGGACCGCCGGCGGAATTCCGCTCCCGGTGCGGGGGTCACGCGCGGCGAAGCGGTGGGCACGCAGAGGAAGGGTTGTCGCGTCCCGTGGCTCTCGCGATGATGTAGGGGAACACACGCATGCATGGACGAAACGCTGCTTGACCTGCACAGACGCCACTCAGGGTCGCACCTGACATTCCTGCTGGGAGATAGCGATGCGGATGCTCATCAATGTGCCGGAGACAGTCGTCGAGGACGCCCTGAGGGGCATCGCCGCCGCGCATCCCGAGCTGAACGTGGACGTGGAGAGCCGGATCGTCGTACGGCGTGACGCTCCCGTGGCGGGGAAGGTGGCCCTGATCTCCGGGGGCGGTTCCGGACACGAGCCGCTGCACGCCGGCTTCGTCGGTCCCGGCATGCTCTCGGCGGCCTGCCCGGGCGAGGTGTTCACGAGCCCGGTGCCCGACCAGATGGCGCGGGCCGCCGCCGCCGTGGACAGCGGCGAGGGGGTGCTGTTCGTGGTGAAGAACTACACCGGCGACGTGCTGAACTTCGACATGGCGGCCGAGCTCGCCGAGGACGAGGGCGTCCAGGTGGCAAAGGTCCTGGTCGACGACGACGTGGCCGTCTCGGACAGTCTGTACACGGCCGGCCGGCGCGGCACCGGAGCCACGCTGTTCGTGGAGAAGATCGCGGGCGCCGCCGCCGAGGAGGGCGCGCCGCTGGAGCGGGTGGAGGCCATCGGCCGGCAGGTGAACGCGAGTTCGCGCAGTTTCGGCGTGGCGCTGAGCGCGGTCACGACGCCCGCGAAGGGCACCCCCACCTTCGACCTCCCTTCCGGGGAGCTCGAACTGGGCATCGGAATCCACGGCGAGCCAGGACGCGAGCGGCGCGCGATGATGACCTCCCGGGAGATCGCCGACTTCGCCGTGGACGCCGTACTGGAGGATTTGCGGCCCGACGCCCCGGTGCTGGCGCTCGTCAACGGGATGGGGGCGACGCCGTTGCTGGAGCTGTACGGGTTCAACGCCGAGGTGCAGCGGGTGCTGGGTGAGCGGGGCGTTCCGGTGGCCCGGACCCTCGTCGGGAACTACGTGACCTCGCTCGACATGGCGGGCTGCTCGGTGACCCTCTGCCAGGTCGACGAGGAACTGCTGCGGCTGTGGGACGCGCCGGTGCGCACGGCCGCCCTTCGGTGGGGCTGCTGACATGGGGAGCACCGCGCTGGACACGGACTTCTTCCGACGCTGGCTGACGATCGCCGCCGCCGCCGTGGACCGTGAGGCGGACCGGCTCACCGAACTGGACTCGGCGATCGGGGACGCCGACCACGGGACCAACATGCGTCGCGGCTTCGCGGCCGTGACGGAGGCCCTGGAGAAGGACCCGCCGCGGACTCCCGGGGCGCTGCTGGTCCTGGCCGGGCGGCAGTTGATCTCGACCGTGGGAGGAGCCTCGGGCCCGCTGTACGGGACTCTGCTGCGGCGCACCGGCAAGGCGCTGGGCGAGGCGGCGGAGGTGACGCCGGGGCAGCTGGCCGAGGGGCTGCGCGCGGGTGTGGCCGCGGTGGCGCAGCTGGGCGGGGCGGCGGCCGGCGACAAGACGATGCTGGACGCGCTGGAACCGGCTGTGGCGGCGCTCGACGAGTCGTTCGAGGCCGCCGCGCGGGCGGCCGAGGAAGGCGCGCTCGCGACGGTGCCGATGCAGGCGCGCAAGGGCAGGGCCAGCTATCTGGGCGAGCGCAGCATCGGGCACCAGGATCCGGGCGCGACGTCGTCCGCCCTGCTGATCGCGACGCTCGCGCAGGCGGCCGGATCGACGCCCGAGGGCCCGGCGGTGGCGGGATGAACGCGCGGGTGGGCATCGTGCTCGTGTCGCACAGCGCGGCGGTGGCGGCGGCGGTCGCGGAGCTGGCACGGGGTCTCGCGGGCGGCGGCGACACCGCTCCCGTGGCCGCCGCGGGCGGCACGGCGGACGGCGGGCTGGGCACCAGCTCCGAGCTGATCGCGGAGGCGGCGGCGTCGGTCGACGGCGGCGCGGGGGTCGCGGTCCTGGTCGATCTGGGCAGCGCCGTACTGACGGTGAAGGCGCTGCTGGCCGAAGGCGACGAGCTGCCGGACGGCACGCGGCTGGTGGACGCGCCGTTCGTGGAGGGCGCGGTCGCGGCCGTGGTCACCGCTTCGGCGGGGGCCGACCTGGACGCCGTGGTGACGGCGGCATCGGAGGCGTACGACTACCGCAAGGTGTGAGGTACGCCGGAGCCGCGGGCCACGGGCCGCCTTGGGGTCACGGCCCTTGTGGTCACGCGCCGCGCCGGCCCGTGGCGGGTCCCGTGGGGAGCGGGGGCGGGGGCCGCCCACGGCGGCCCGCCCCGGCCGGCGGCCCCTGCGCCGGGGTGTCGTGAACCGGTCGGGCCGGGCGCCCGGCGCCGAGCCGGCGGCCGTCGTCGGCGGCCGGCTCGGTCACCGGCCCCGGGGTTCCGGGGTGGGCGCAGACCGGGGTGGCGCCGGAGTGCGCGCCCCTGCGCGGGTTGTGATGTACCTGGTCAACGCACTAGTGTCGCAGGGCCTTGGTGTACGGGAAACCGGTGAAGTACCGGTGCGGCCCTCGCCACTGTGATCGGGAAGTCCGGCTCCATCCCTCGGGAAGCCACTGGACGGCGGGAGACCGCGTTGTCCGGGAAGGCGGAGTCGCGGCGGCATGACCCGTCAGCCAGGAGACCGGCCAGGGCGCGTTGTCCATCCACGAGGTGCTGGAGAGGGTCTCCCAACCATGCATATCGCCGAGGGCTATCTGCCCCCGATACACGCGGCCGCCTGGAGCGTCGCCGCCGCTCCCTTCGTCGTACACGGCGTACGCGCCCTGACCCGGGAGGTCAGGAGCAATCCCGAGTCCACCCTGCTGCTGGGCGCCTCCGGTGCCTTCACCTTCGTCCTGTCCGCACTCAAGATCCCGTCGGTGACCGGAAGCTGTTCCCACCCCACGGGTACGGGGCTGGGAGCGATCCTGTTCCGGCCGCCGATCATGGCGGTACTGGGCACGATCACGCTGCTGTTCCAAGCACTGCTGCTGGCGCACGGCGGCCTGACCACGCTCGGCGCCAACGTCTTCTCCATGGCGATCGTCGGGCCGTGGGCCGGGTACGGCGTGTACCGCCTGCTGCGGCGGTTCGGCCTGCCGCTCATGGTCACCGTCTTCTTCGGCGCGTTCGTGGCCGACCTGTCCACGTACTGCGTGACCAGCGTGCAGCTGGCGCTCGCCTTCCCCGACCCGAGCAGCGGCTTCATGGGCGCGCTGGGCAAGTTCGGGGGCATCTTCGCCGTCACCCAGATTCCGCTCGCCATCAGCGAGGGTCTGCTGACGGTGCTGGTGATGCGGTTGCTGATCCAGTCCAGCAAGGGTGAGCTGACCCGGCTCGGGGTACTGCTCACGGGCGGCCGCGGGAACGAGAAGAAGGAGGCCGTGGCCTGATGAGCCGTAACGCCAGGATCAACACGCTGCTGCTTCTGATCGTCGTGGCACTGGCCGTGCTTCCGCTCGCGCTGGGCCTGGGCGACCACAAGGAAGAACCGTTCACCGGCGCCGACGCGCAGGCCGAGACGGCGATCACGGAGAACAAGCCGGACTACGAGCCGTGGTTCACCCCGCTGTACGAGCCGCCGTCGGGCGAGATCGAGTCGGCGCTGTTCTCGCTCCAGGCCGCGCTCGGGGCGGGGGTGCTGGCCTACTACTTCGGTCTGCGCCGCGGCCGGCGGCAGGGCGAGGCACGGGCCCGCACCGGAAGCGGGCCCGACAGCGTGGCCGGTGCCGATGCCGCCGTGGCCGGCTCCGGGACCGGCGCCCGTGATCCGCGGCCGTCCGCGTAGCCGGGGGTGCTGCCGATCGACGCGGCGGCGCACAGCAGTCGCTGGCGCCGCCGCCATCCGTGCGAGAAGGCGTTTCTCGGCTTCGGTCTGACGCTGTGCGCGGTCTGCCTGCCACCGTGGCCGGGAGCCGTGCTGGTGGCGGCCGCGACCCTCGCCGTGCTGCTCGGACCGGCCGGGGTGGCGCCCCGGCAGCTGTGGCGGGCGTTCCGCATCCCGCTCGGTTTCTGCGTGACGGGCGCGGTCCCCCTGCTGTTCCAGGTGGGCGGCGCGGGCGGGTTCGTGACGCCGGCGCCCGACGGGCCCCTGCACGCAGCGCAGTTGCTGCTGCGGACCTCGGCGGCTTCGTTGGGTGTGCTGCTGTTCGCGTTCACCACTCCGGTCTCGGATGTGCTGCCCCGGCTGGTGCGGGCGGGTGTGCCGGCGCCGGTGGTGGACGTCGCGCTCGTGATGTACCGGATCAGCTTCCTGCTGCTGGACACGATGGCGAGGATCCGGCAGGCGCAGGCCGCCCGGCTCGGGCTGACCACCAGGGCGGCCACCTGGCGTTCGCTGGCCGGGCTGGGGGCGACGGCGTTCGTCCGTGCCTTCGACCGGGCCACCCGGCTGCAGTCCGGGCTGGCCGGGCGCGGTTACGACGGGACGCTGCGGGTCCTGGTGCCCCGGACGGCGCCCTCCCGGCGGTTCCTGGGCGCGGCCGGGGCACTGCTGGCCGGTCTCGTCGCCCTGACTCTCGTACTGGAAAGGCTCCTGCCGTGACTGTCCTGCCCCCTCCCCCCGTCGTGGAACTCGTCGGTGCGGGCTACGCCTACGAGGACGGCCCCGCCGTACTGAGCGGCGTCGATTTCGCCGTGCCGCAGGGCCGTTCGATCGCGCTCCTCGGCCGCAACGGCAGCGGCAAGACGACGATGCTGCGCCTGCTGAGCGGAGGGTTGCGGTGCGCGAGCGGGCGGCTGCGGCTGGCGGGTGAGGACGTGTCGTACGACCGGGCGGGGCTGACCCGGCTGCGTACGACGGTGCAGCTGGTCGTGCAGGATCCGGACGACCAGCTGTTCGCCGCCTCCGTGGGGCAGGACGTGTCGTTCGGACCGATGAACCTGGGCCTGCCGGAGGAGGAGGTGCGGGTCCGGGTGCGGGAGTCCCTGGAGGCGCTGGACATCACGGCTCTGGAGGACCGGCCGACGCATCTGCTCTCCTACGGGCAGCGCAAGCGTGCGGCGATCGCGGGCGCGGTCGCGATGCGCCCGCGCGTACTGATCATGGACGAGCCGACGGCGGGGCTGGATCCGCATGGCCAGGAACGGCTGCTGGACGTGCTGGACCGGCTGCGCGCCTCGGGAACGACGGTGGTCATGGCGACGCACGACGTGGACCTCGCGCTGCGCTGGGCGGACGAGGCGGCGGTGCTCGCCCCGGACGGGCTGCGCACCGGCCCGGTGGCCGAGCTCCTGGCGGACCGGTCGCTGCTGGAGGCGGCGCGGCTGCGCAGGCCGTGGGGCATGGCGGTCGCCGCCGCTCTGCGGGCCCGGGGCCTTCTGGCGGCCGGCGCCCCGGGACCGCGCACACCGGAGGAGCTGGACGAGTGGGCATCGGCGGTGGGGCCGGCCGCGGGGTAGCGCAGCTCACGCCCTCCTCCTTATGCAACTTGTTGCACAACGGTGCCGCGTCGTCTAGAACTGGGGGACGACCCTGCGCGAGGAGGCGCCCCCATGACCCCGTACCCGCACTTGCTCAGCCCGTTGGACCTCGGGTTCACGACCCTGCCCAACCGGGTGCTCATGGGGTCGATGCACATCGGGCTGGAGGAGGCCGAGAACGGCTTCGCCCGCATGGCCGCCTTCTACGCCGCCCGGGCCCGCGGCGGCGTGGGCCTGATGGTCACCGGCGGAATCGCGCCGAACGAGGCGGGGCGCCCCTACGACGGCGGGGCCAAGCTCACCACCGAGGCGGAGGCCGCACAGCACCGCCTGGTGACGGACGCCGTGCACGCGGCCGGGGGCCGGATCGCGATGCAGATCCTGCACTTCGGCCGGTACGCCTACCACCCCGCCCTGGTCGCGCCGAGCGCGCTCCAGGCCCCGATCAGCCCCTTCGTCCCGAACGCCCTCACCGACGACGAGGTCGAGCAGACCGTCGAGGACTACGTGCGGGCCGCCGAGCTCGCCAGGTCCGCCGGATACGACGGTGTCGAGATCATGGGCTCCGAGGGCTACCTGATCAACGAGTTCATCGCGGCAGGGACCAACCGCCGCGAGGACCGCTGGGGCGGCTCCTACGAGAACCGGGTCCGCTTCCCGCTGGAGATCGTGCGCCGTACCCGCGAGCGGGTGGGCGACGACTTCATCCTGATCTACCGGCTGTCCATGCTGGACCTGGTGCCGGGCGGCTCCTCGCTGGAGGAGGTGGTCTCGCTCGCCAAGGAGATCGAGGCGGCGGGGGCCACGATGATCAACACGGGGATCGGCTGGCACGAGGCGCGTATCCCCACCATCGCCACCTCGGTGCCGCGCGGCGCGTACACCTGGGTCACCAAGAAGCTGATGGGGTCGGTCTCCGTACCGCTGATCACGAGCAATCGCATCAACACTCCCGAGGTCGCCGAGCAGTTGCTGGCCGAGGGGCGGGCGGACATGGTGTCGATGGCCCGTCCCTTCCTGGCCGACCCCGACTTCGTGGCGAAGGCCCGCGAGGGCCGCCCCGAGTCCATCAACACGTGCATCGGCTGCAACCAGGCCTGCCTGGACCACACCTTCAGCGGCAAGATCACTTCATGCCTGGTCAACCCGCGCGCCTGCCACGAGACGGAACTGGTCCTCTCCCCCACCCGGCTGCGCAAGCGCGTCGCCGTGGTCGGTGCCGGGCCGGCGGGGCTGGCCTGCGCGGTGTCCGCGGCCGAACGGGGCCACGGCGTCACGCTCTTCGACGCCGCCCAGGAGATCGGCGGTCAGCTCAACATCGCCAAGCGGGTTCCCGGCAAGGAGGAGTTCGAGGAGACCCTGCGCTACTTCCGCGACCGGCTGGCACATCACGGCGTGGAGGTGCGGCTGGGCACCCGTGCCACGGCCGGCCTGCTGGCCGGCTTCGACGAGGTCGTCGTCGCGACCGGCGTCACTCCGCGCCTCCCCGACATCGAGGGCGTCGACCACCCGAGCGTGGTCAGCTACCTGGACGTGCTCCGGGACGGCGCCGAGGTCGGCCGGCGCGTGGCGATCATCGGCGCGGGCGGCATCGGCTTCGACGTCGCCGAGTTCCTGACCGACGCGGGCGAAGGTGCGAGCCAGGACCCCGAGACGTACTTCCGGCAGTGGGGCGTCGACACGCGGTACACCGAGCGGGGCGGGCTGCGGGCACCCGAGCGCCCCGAGCCGCCGCGGACCGTGCACCTGCTCCAGCGCAAGGCCACCAAGGTCGGCGCGGGCCTCGGCAAGACGACCGGCTGGATCCACCGGACGGAACTCAAGCACCGGGGCGTGACGATGGTGGCGGGAGCCTCGTACGACCGGATCGACGACGAGGGGCTGCACATCACGGTCGACGGAGAGGCCCGCACGGTACCGGTCGACACCGTGGTGCTGTGCACCGGCCAGGAGCCGCGGCGCGAACTCTTCGAGGAGCTGTCGGCGGCGGGCCTGTCCGTGCACCTCATCGGCGGCGCGGACGTGGCCGCGGAGCTCGACGCCAAGCGCGCGATCGACCAGGGGACACGGCTGGCGGCGGCCCTGTGATCCACCGTATCTAGGATGCGGTCATGTCACTGCCGCACGCGATCCTCACCGCTCTGCTCGAGAAGCCGTCCTCGGGTCTCGAACTGACCCGGCGCTTCGACCGGTCGATCGGCTACTTCTGGTCGGCCACCCACCAGCAGATCTACCGTGAGCTCGGCAGGATGGAGCAGGCGGGGCACATTCGCGCCCTGCCTGCCCAGGTGCCCGCCCGCGGGCAGAAGAAGGAGTACGAAGTGCTGCCCGCGGGGCGCGCGGAGCTGACCGACTGGGTCGGCCGGAGCGAGGACCCCAAGCCGATCAGGGACTCCCTGCTGCTGCGCCTGCGCGCCGCGGCGGTGGTGGGCACGGAGGGCCTGGCGGACGAGCTCCGCCGCCACCTGGACCTCCACCAGGCGCAGCTGGCCGAGTATCTGGGCATGGAGGAACGGCAGTTCCCGCCGGAGCGCGACAGCGGGGAGGACCGGCTGCGCCATCTGGTGCTGCGCGGGGGCATCGAGCTGGAACGGTTCTGGATCATGTGGCTGACCGAGGCGCTGGCGGAGTTCGAGGCCCGCGCGTAGGCGGCGGTCCCCGCACACCCCAGGATCGCCACGCGGGCCGCCCACGCCGACGGGCGCACGCCGACACCCCGTGCGGCCGTGTCTTGGGGTCCGCTGTCGGCGTTGCCTTGTCGGAGCCGGACGAGCAGACGAGCGAAGGGCGTGGCATGTCGTTTTCCATGGGAGTCGCGGAACGAGAGGCGTTTCTCGCGGAAGCGCGGGTCGGTGTGCTGAGCGTGGCGCAGGAGGACGGTGTCGCGACCCTCGCCGTGCCCATGTGGTACGCCTACGCCCCTGGCCAGGAGGTGGTGATCCACACGCATCGGGAGTCGCGGAAGGCGGACCTCATCCGGGCGACGGGCCGCTTCGGTATCTGCGTGCACGAGGACGGCCCGACATTCCGCTACGTCGGCGTCGAGGGTCCGGTGACGTCCGAAGGACCCGTCAGTGCGGAGGCGCGCGAGGCGATGGCACACCGGTACCTGCCGCCGGAGCTTGCCCGGGCCTATCTGGAGGCGTCCGCGGAGCAGCAGGCGGGGCTCGGAACGGCGTTCCGTATGAGGCCGGCACGGTGGCGCGCCGCGGACCACTCCGCGCTGGCCGCCAAGGTGGCGGGAGCCATGTGAGCGCTCCTGGCGGACGGCGGCCGCGCGGCGCGTGGGCGGCCGCCGGGGTCCCGCGATCGCCCGCGAGTCCCTGGCGGGGGTCACGCGGCCACGGTGGCGGGCGTGCGGAGGCGCCTCCGGCCGACTGCGCGGAGGCGCCCCCGGCCTCAGACGGAGGCTTTCCGCCAGGCCGACTCGCGCAGCAGCCGCAGGCCGTTGAGGCCGACCAGCACGGTGGAGCCCTCATGGCCGGCGACACCGAGCGGGAGCGGCAGATGTCCCGCGAGGTCCCAGATCACCAGGGCTCCGATGCAGACCCCGGCGATCACCAGGTTCTGCACGACGAGCGCGCGGGCCCGCCGGGACAGCGCGACGACCGCCGGAACGGTGGCCAGCTCATCGCGTACGACGATGGCATCGGCCGTCTCCAGCGCCAGATCGGAGCCGGCCCGGCCCATCGCGACGCCGCCGTGCGCGGCGGCCAGCGCGGGGGCGTCGTTGACGCCGTCGCCCACGAACAGGGTGCGCTGCCCGGCCCGTTCCCAGGCGCGTACCGCCTCGACCTTGTCCTCGGGAAGCAGCCCGGCCCGTACGTCGGTGATGCCGGTACCGGCGGCGACGTGCCGGGCCGCCGCCTCGTTGTCGCCCGTCAGCAGGACGGGCGCGGTGCCGCTGAGGCGGGCGAGTGCGGCGACGGCCGATGCGGCGCCGTCCCGCAGCCGGTCGGCGAGGACGAGCACGGCCACGGGAGCGCCTTCCACGTCGACGACGACCGTGGTGCGCCCTTCCTCCTCCGGCGTCCGGCGGGCCTCCGCCGGCCCGCGCCCCTGCTCCCCCGCCCCGCCCGCCGGGGTGTGGGGCGCGCGGGGGCGGCCGACGCGCACCAGCCTGCCGTCGACGAGCGCCCGCACGCCGAGGCCGGGTTCGGAGGAGAACCCGGTGGCGGCCGCGATCGGCAGCCCCTGCTCCCGGGCGGCGGCCACCACCGCCCGGGCCAGGGGGTGTTCGCTGGGCGCTTCGGCCGCGGCGGCCAGGGCCAGGATCTCGGCCTCCGCCATCGAGCAGCCCGGCAGGACGCGCACCTCCGCGACGCGTGGCGTGCCCGCGGTGAGCGTGCCGGTCTTGTCCAGGGCCACGCGGTCCACCGCGCCCAGGCGTTCCATCACCACGGCTGATTTGACCAGGACGCCGTGCCGGCCGGCGTTGGCGATGGCGGAGAGCAGCGGCGGCATGGTGGCGAGGACCACCGCGCAGGGCGAGGCGACGATCATGAAGGTCATGGCGCGCAGCAGCGTCTCGGTGAAGGGTGCGCCGAAGGCCAGGGGCAGCGAGAAGAGCGCGAGGGTGGCGACGACCACGCCGACCGAGTAGCGCTGCTCGATCCTCTCGATGAAGAGCTGGGTGGGGGCCTTGGTGGCGCTCGCCTCCTCGACCATCGCGACGATACGGGCGATGACGGAGTCCGCGGCGTCCTTCCCGACGCGCACACGCAGCGCCCCGGTGCCGTTGAGCGTGCCCGCGAAGACCTGGTCCCCGGGGGTCTTGGGGGCGGGCAGGGGTTCGCCGGTGATGGTGGCCTGGTCGACGTCGCTCGCGCCGTCGAGGACCGTGCCGTCGGCGGGCAGTCGCTCCCCCGGCCGCACCAGCACCGTGTCGCCGACGCGCAGCGCGGCCACGTCGACCTGTTCCTCGCTGCCGTTCGCGACCCGGGCGGCCTTCGCGGGGGCCAGGTCCAGCAGTCCGCGTACCGAGTCGGCGGTACGGCGGGTGGCCAGCGCCTCCAGGGCGCCGGAGACGGCGAAGATCACGATCAGCAGCCCGCCGTCGAGGAACTGCCCGATCGCGGCGGCGCCGATCGCGGCCACCACCATCAGCAGGTCGACGTCGAGGGACTTCCCCCGCAGGGCCCGCAGGCCCTCCCGGCCGGGTTCCCATCCGCCGGCGGCGTAGCAGAGGGCGTACAGCGGCCCCCACGCCCAGGCCGGCGCCCCGGCCAGGTCGAGCGGGAGCGCGGCGAGGAACGCCGCGGCGGACAGGGCGGCCCATCGCACTTCGGGCAGGGCGAAGAGCCTGGTGCGGCGGGGCGGGAGAGGGACGGCGGCGGACGGAACCGGGGGTCGGGCGTGGAGCACCGGGGAAGCCATGGGGGCACACCTCATCGCGTGGACGGCGGGAGCTGCGCCCACCATAGCGGAACACATGAACATCTCTTCACTTGTGCTCCCAGGCGCACGGTTACGATGACCTGCATGGGACACGGAGTGAACGGCGGGACGACCCCCACGGCCCGCCTCGACGCGGAGTCGGCGGCCACCATCGCCGCCACCCTCCAGGCCCTCGCCACCCCGTCCCGGCTGATGATCCTCACCAGGCTGCGCCAGGGCCCGTGCGGGGTGACCGAGCTGGCCGAGGCCGTCGCCATGGAGCAGTCCGCGGTCTCCCACCAGTTGCGGCTGCTGCGCGCGCTGGGCCTGGTCGTCGGCACCCGGCACGGCCGCAGGATCGAGTACAGCCTGTACGACAACCATGTCGCCCAACTCCTCGACGAGGCCGTCTACCACATCGAGCACCTCCGGCTCGGAGCGCGGGACCTGCCGCAACGGACCGTGGATACTGGGCAGTCGTAGACCGACAACGCGAAGGGGTGGGCATGGCCGACCTGTTGGGGACCAGTCGTCGGACGCGGCACGCGGTGGTGATCGGCGGCTCCATGGCCGGTCTGCTCGCGGCCCGGGTGCTCGCCGAACACGCCGAGCGCGTCACGGTGGTCGAGCGGGACCGCTTCCCCGAGGAGCCCGCCCCACGCCCCGGCGTCCCCCAGGGGCGGCACACGCACGTCCTGCTGGAGGGCGGGCAGCTCGCCCTGGACCAGCTCCTGCCCGGCGCGGTCGAGGAGCTGCGGGCCCAAGGGGCGCCGGTGGTCGGCATGCCCGAGGACATCGTGCAGTGGCAGGGCGGCCGCTGGTTCCGGCGCACCACCACCACGTCCCCCCTCTTCACCGGTGCCAGGCCCAGGCTGGAGCAGCTCGTCCGGCGCAGGGTGCTGGCCGACCCCAGGATCCGGACCGTCGAGGGCAACGAGGTCGTGGGGCTGCTCGGCGACGCGACGCGCGTACGGGGGGTGCTGCTGCGGGAGCGCGGAACGGGCAAGGAGAAGGAGACGCGCCCGCTGGAGGCCGACCTCGTGGTGGACGCCTCCGGCCGGGGCACGCGGGCCCCGGAGTGGCTGACCGGGCTCGGCGCGGAGCCCCCGCACGAGGAGACCATCGAGACCGGCCTCGCGTACGCGACCCGGATGTACCGCGACGGGCGGTACGGAGGCGGCGCCGACTGCCTCGGGTACTTCATCATCCCGAACCCCGCGCAGACGTACGGCGGTGTGGCCATGCCCATCGAGGACGGGCTCCATCTCGTCACGCTGTCGGGGCTGCGCGGCGACGAACCGCCCACCGACGACGACGCGTTCGAGAAGTTCGCGGAGCGGCTGCCCCACCCCGTCCTGCGCGACTGGCTGGCGCGGGCCGAGCCGGTGTCCGGGGTCCACGGCTTCCGCAGGACGGGCAACGTCCGCCGGCGCTACGACGGCCCGGGGCGACGTCCGGCGGGGTTCCTGGCCACCGGTGACGCGCTCTGCGCCTTCAACCCGATCTACGGACAGGGCATGGCCGTCGCGGCGATCAGCGCGGTGGCGCTGCGCGACGCCCTGGCCGACACCCGGCGCACCCCGACGACCCGCCGTGTACAGCAGGCGCTGCTGAAGGCGTCCCAGCAGGCATGGGACATCTCGGCCGGGTCCGACAGGGCCATGCCGGGCGCGATCGGCAACGCCCTCGGGACGCGGGCGGCCGACCGGCCCGTGAGCTGGTATCTGAAGCGGGTCCAGGAGCGCGCCACCGGAGACCCCGCGGTGGGTGCCGCCTTCCGTTCCGTGCTCGGGCTGGTGAATCCGCCGACCGTGCTGTTCGCCCCCCGGATCGCGCGGGCGGTGCTCTTCGCGCCCGCGCCCGCGACCCCCGCCGGGCCGCCGCTGCGGCGTGAGGCCGACGGCGACCGAGCGGGGGCGGTGTGAGGCGGACGGACCGGCGACGCCGTTCGGCGTTCCGGGTGCGGGCGTTCAGGGTCGCATGACGACCTTGACCGCGCCGTCCGTCTTCTGCTGGAACATCTCGTAGGCCTGCGGGGCGTCGGTCAGCGGAAGGTGGTGGGTGGCGAAGTCGTCCACGCCCAGCGGGTCCTCGTCGACGAGGAGGGGCAGGATGTCGTCGACCCAGCGGCGGACGTTCGCCTGCCCCATGCGCAGCTGGATCTGCTTGTCGAACAGGGTCATCATCGGCAGGGGGTCGGCGGCTCCGCCGTACACTCCGCTGAGCGAGATGGTGCCGCCCCGCCTGACCAGGTCGATCGCGAGGTAGAGGGCTGCCAGCCGGTCGGCGCCGGCCTTCTGGTGCAGGCGGGCGGCCCACGCCTTGGGCATGAGGCCCGCGACGTTCTGCTGGGCGCGGGCGACCGGGCTGCCGTGCGCCTCGGTGCCCACCGCGTCGATGACCGCGTCGGGTCCGCGCCCCTTCGTCCGGGCGCGGACGGCGTCGACGAGCTCGTCCCGGCCGTCGTGACCCCTCAGGTCGATCGCCTCGACACCCCGGGCCCGGGCCCGCTGCAGCCGCTCGGGCACCAGATCGATACCGATCACCTGGCCGGCGCCCTGGTGCAGGGCGATCCGGCACGCCATGTCACCGATGGGGCCGAGCCCCAGGACGACGAGCGATCCGCCGGGCGGGACGTCCGCGTACTGGACCGCCTGCCAGGCGGTGGGCAGGACGTCGGAGAGGTAGAGGTAGCGGTCGTCCGGCGGGCCCTCGGGCACCTTGATCGGGCCGAACTGCGCCTGCGGCACCCGCAGGTACTCGGCCTGACCGCCGGGCACGGAGCCGTAGAGCTTGGAGTAGCCGAACAGGGCGGCCCCCATGCCCTCCTGGCGCACCTGGGTCGTCTCGCACTGGGTCGTCAGGCCCTGCACGCACATCCAGCAGTGGCCGCACGCGATCTGGAAGGGCACGACCACACGGTCACCCGGCTTCAGACCCGGCACTTCCGGGCCAACTTCCTCGACGATGCCCATCGGCTCGTGGCCCAGCACATCACCGGGGTTCATGAACGGAATGAGCACCTCGTACAGATGCAGGTCCGACCCGCACAGCCCGGTCGACGTCACCTTGATGAGGGCGTCCGTCGGCTGTTCGATCCTCGGGTCGGGCACCGTCTCCACGCGCACGTCCCGCTTTCCCTGCCACGTCACAGCCCTCATCGCGCCCGTCCCTTCACCGTCTCCTCCAGGGCGCGACTGCGGGTACCCGTGGCCGGCGGGGGTGAACCATTCAGGACAGAGTGCGGCGAGGCCCCCTGGAAAGGCTTCCTAAGAGGTTTAGACCAATGATAGGGATTGCTCACCGACACGGCTCACACAGCTACGCTGAGCGAAGAAACTTGAGGGTTGAACATGGCTGATCCCCACGCCTCCGCGTCACTCCCGCTCTACCTCCAGGTCGCCGCCGCCCTGCGGGACGACCTCACGCACCGACGCATCGCCCCGGGCGCCCGGCTGCCCTCCGAGCGCGCCCTGGTGCACCGTTTCAAGGTCAACCGGCAGACGGTGCGCAGCGCGCTGCAACTGCTGCGCGACGAGCGACTCGTCGTCACCGAACGGCGTGGGACGTTCGCCGCGGCGGCGGGGCCGCGGAGCGGGGGGCCGGCCCTCGCCCCGGCCATGCTGCACTTCCCCTGTGGCACCGGCGCGGCGGACGCGGACGCGCAGACGGGACTCGACTGGGAACCCGCCCCCTCCGACCTCGCCGAACAGCTGGGGCTGCTGCCCGGCGAGCCCTCGCTCGTCCACCGCCACCAGGTGCTGGACCGCTCCGGAGCGACGGTTCAGCAGGCCCTCTCGCGCTTCTCCCGCTTCGCGCTCGCGGAGGTGCCCGAACTCGCCCGCTTCCGCCGGGCGGACGCCTGGCCGCAGCACCGGCCCGACCTGCGGCTGCTGTACCACTGGATGCACCGGGCCGGGCTGCGGCTGACCCGACGGGAGTCCATCGGCGTCAGCCGGCCCGACCCGGCGGCCCGCCTCACCGTCCACCGTGTGGTGTGCGACCAGCACGGCCACACACTGGAGGTCACCGACATCCGGTTCGCCCCCGAATCGTCCTGCTGGACCTACGAGTTCACCGGCTGACCGGGCGGCTCAGACGATGCCCTCCGAGATCTCCGCCTGCTCGCGGGCGTTCCCGTACGCGGAGGGGGTGCCGTAGGAGCGGCGTGCGACGTACCACCAGACACTGGCCAGGGCGAGCACCACGGCCAGCGCGATCACGGCGTAGTTCATCGACTCGAGGGTCACCGGGGACTTCTGCGGCAGACAGAACAGGACCGTGACCACCGCGACCCAGATCACGGCCGTCCAGCCGATCGGCCTGCCCCAGCGCCCCAGGCTCCACGGGCCAGGCTCGAAACGGTGGCCCGCGCGCAGCCGGAGGAAGATCGGGATCGCGTACGCGGGGGTGATGCCGATGACGTTGATGGCGGTGACCGCCCCGTAGGCGGTGGCCGAGTACAGCGACGGCAGGGCCAGCACGCAGGCGACGGCGACGGACAGCCAGACCGCGTTGGCCGGTGTCTGGGTACGGCTGCTGACCTTGCGCCAGTACGCGGACCCCGGCAGCGCGTTGTCGCGGCTGAAGGCGAACACCATACGGCTGGCGGCGGCGACCTCGGCGTTGCCGCAGAACAGCTGGGCCACGATCACCACCAGGAGCAGGGCGGTGGCTCCGCCGGTTCCGAGGGCGTCGAGCAGGATCTGCGCGGGCGGTACGCCGGTGGCGCTGTTCTGCGTGCCCGCGTAGTCCTGGATCGCGAAGGTCAGCCCGGCGAGCAGGGCGAAGCCGGCCACCCAGGAGACCCAGATGGCCCGCACGATGCCCTTGGCCGCCGTGACGGAGGCGTTGGAGGTCTCCTCGGAGAGATGGGCGGAGGCGTCGTAGCCGGAGAAGGTGTACTGGGCCAGCAGCAGGCCGACGGCCGCCACGTAGAAGGGGTTCGCCCAGCCGGTGTCGTTGACGAACTCGGTGAAGACGAACTCCGCCGACCGGTGGTGGTCGGGGACGAACGCGAGCGCGCCGACGATCACGGCGACACCGGCGAGGTGCCACCAGACGCTGATCGAGTTCAGGACGCTGACCAGGCGTACGCCGAAGAGGTTCAGCACCGCGTGCAGCAGCAGGATGCAGAGGAAGATGAGCATGGTCGAGCCGGGCGTGGGCTCGAATCCGAACTGGAGGTTGAGGAAGGCCCCCGTGAAGAGCGCCGCGCCATAGTCGATACCGGCGATCGCGCCGAGCAGTCCGAGCAGATTGAGCCAGCCGGTGTACCAGCCCCAGCGGCGCCCGCCCAGCCGGTCGGCCATGTAGTAGAGCGCTCCCGAGGTGGGGTACGCGCTGGTGACCTCGGCGAGCGCCATGCCGACGCACAGCACGAACAGGCCGACCCCCACCCACCCCCACATCATGACGGCGGGGCCGCCGGTGCCGAGCCCGAATCCGTACAGGGTCATACAACCGGACAGCACGGAGATGACGGAGAAACTGATGGCGAAGTTGCCGAAGCCGCCCATGCGGCGGGCCAGGACCGGCTGGTAGCCGAGCTCCCTGAGCCTCTCCTCCTCATCCTTGGGAGGGGTCTTCGACTCCGTGCTGGCCCATGGGGCGCGGGACATGGCGGTACCTCCGAGTGGGGTGCGGGGGGACGGTCGGGGGCTCGGGCGGTGCGGGGAGGGAACGGCCGGCCGGGCCGGCCGACGGTGGGTCGGGACTGCTCGGCGACGGCCGCTCGGCGGTCGGCCGGGCCGCCGTTCTCAGCGGTCCGGGACCGTCGTCAGGCACCGGCTGCGGGCGCGAGTGAACACTTCCTCGGCCAGCGCGCGGTCACCGGGGTCGCGGGTGCGGTACGCCCAGGGCTGCGGGGTGTAGTAGGGGCCGAGCGCCGTGAAGACACGGGCGGCGTCGTCGAACCGGAGGGCACCCCACAGGGCGTGCGCCAGATGGTTCAGATCGAGCAGAGAGGAGGCGGCGGGGGCCGTGCGGTCGAACCAGGCGGTCAGCGCGCGTTCGGCGTCCCGGGTCGCGTCCTCGGCGACCCAGTGCAGGTCCAGGGCCTTCTCCTGGCCGCGCTCCCGGCGGTAGCGCTCGACCCGGGTGTACAGCGGCAGCGCGTGCAGGGCCGAGCCCGGCGGTGCGGAGGCCGCCGCCCACTGGACGAAGTTGACCGCCTCGGACAGCGGTCCGGTGGCCGGGCCGGACCGGCGGGCGTACACGAACTGGAGCATGCGGTGGTACGCCTCGCGGTTGTACGGGTCGCGCTTGTGCGCCTCCGCGAGCAGCCCCCACGGACCGGGCGGCAGCATGGGGCCGGGCGGGGGCACCCGGTGCTCCTCCATCCGCTGCTCCTCGTCGAGCACCGCGAGGGCCAGCAGACACACCCACGGCACCGGGTCGGCGGGAGCGGTCCGGGCCGCGATCGTGCACGACTCCCACGCCTGCTGCCACAGTTCGCGGGTCCTCCTGTGCCCTTCGCGGTGGGCCCGGATCGCGCGCTCCACCGCCACCCGGGTGTACATCACGGTCGCGGCGGCACTGTGCGGCCGCTCCGCCCGCCATGCCTGGACGACATCGGATCCGGCCGCGACCGCCGCCAGGACCTGGGTGCGCTGGGTCCACAGGGCCCAGCCGTCGGTGTCGGCCAGCAGCTGTGCCATGGACACCCAGCGTCCGGTGCGTAAGTCCTGCACCACGCCCCGCAGCGCGTTGTCGTGCCCCGCGGGGTGGTACACGGGCCGGAATTCGGAGCCGGCCATCACCTCGCCCCGGTCGGCGGGCAGGCCGGGCTGGCCGGTGGCGCTGTGATGGTCATGGGTCCTCTGGGCATGGGGGAACAGGGCGGTCCGGCGGGGTCGGCTGCCGCGCTGCAACCGGGCCGGTGCCAGGAGAAATAACCGAACTTTCGAGCGGATCGCCGTTGATCGGCGATCACTATAGGGCCCGTCCGACGGTCCCGGTCCAGTTTCATCGGGAACCACAACTATTCGGCCACCGGCAACAGTTGACGTTACGTCAATCCACCGGACATTCCGGGAGCGTCTTGACGGGGCCGCCGCGGTGTTCCAGGCTTCCGTGCGGCGATCACGGTTCGCCGGCCCGGTCCGGCTCCCCCGCCGGACACCGGGTCCTCCGAGCGGACGGGAGTGGACGATGACGGGCCCTGTGCTGGCCGTCGACCAGGGCACCTCGGGCACCAAGGCCCTGGTGGTCTGCCCGGAGCGCGGGGTGATCGGCTCCGGTACGGCGCCGGTGCGCCCGCGCCATCTGCCCGGTGGCCGGGTGGAGGCCGACCCGGGTGAGCTCCTCGGTTCGGTCCTGCTGGCCGGACGGGCGGCGCTGGCCGAGGCCGGGGAGCCGGTCGCCGCGGTGGGCCTGGCCAATCAGGGCGAGACGGTGCTCGCGTGGGACCCCCGCACCGGCACCCCGCTCACCGACGCGATCGTCTGGCAGGACCGGCGGTCGGAGGAACTGTGCACCGAACTGGCACCGCACGCCGAGGCGCTGCGCGAGTGGACCGGGCTGCCCCTCGACCCGTACTTCGCCGCTCCCAAGATGGCCTGGATCCGACGCCATCTCACCCGTGAGGGTGTCGTCACGACCAGCGACGCGTGGCTGGTGAACCAGCTGACCGGCGCGTTCGTCACGGACGCGGCGACCGCCGGACGGACCCAGCTGCTGGACCTGGACGGCGTGAACTGGTCGCCCGAGGCGCTGGACGTCTACGGCCTCGCCGATGAGCGGCTGCCGCGCGTCGTCGATGTCGCGGGGGAGGTCGGCACGACCGGGGCGTTCGGCCGCGCCGTACCGCTGACCGGTCTGATCGTGGACCAGCAGGCCGCACTGCTCGCGCAGGACGT
This sequence comes from Streptomyces sp. SP18CS02, assembly GCF_036322365.1. NCBI lineage: Bacteria > Bacillati > Actinomycetota > Actinomycetes > Kitasatosporales > Streptomycetaceae > Streptomyces > Streptomyces sp. SP18CS02. Next base: position 399,240 of record NZ_JAQYXC010000288.1, on the reverse strand, counting down.
GACCGAACCGGGCGGCGCCAAGTGCACCTACGGCACCGGGGCGTTCCTGCTCGCGCAGACCGGATCGCGCCCCCGGCGCGGTCGCTCGGGGCTGGTGAGTTGTGTGGCGTGGCGGCTCGGCGGGCGGACCAGTTACTGCCTGGACGGGCAGGTGTACACGGCCGCGTCGGCGGTGCGCTGGCTGACCGATCTCGGGGTGATCTCGGGCGCCTCGGACCTCGACCCGGTCGGCACGTCGGTGCCGGACACCGGCGGGGTGACGTTCGTCCCGGCGCTGGCCGGGCTCGCCGCCCCCTGGTGGCGCGGCGACCTGCGGGGTTCGGTGACCGGCCTCGGCCTGGACACGACCGCCGGGCATCTGGTGCGGGCGCTGTGCGAGGGCATCGCCGCGCAGGTGGTGGAGCTCGCCGACGCGGCCGCCGCCGACCTGGGCACCCCGCTGACCTCGCTGCGGGTCGACGGCGGGCTGACCCGCTCGGCGCTGCTCATGCAGACGCAGGCCGACCTGCTGCAACTGCCCGTCGAGGTGTCGGCGCTGCCGGACGTCACCGCGCTGGGGGTGGGCGCCCTGGCCCGGATCGGCCTGGATCCGCGGCTGTCGCCCAAGGAGGCGGTGCCCGTGTGGACACCGGCCGCCGTCTACGAGCCGCGGGTGCCGGCCGCCGAGGCGGCGACGCGGATGGGGGTCTTCCGCGCGGCGGTGGACGCGCTGCCGGGCCGGGCGCGGTGACGGGGCGGCCGGGGGCGGTCCCGCCGGACGAGCCCTACGACGTGACCGTGGTCGGCGCCGGCGTCGTCGGCTGCGCGATCGCCCGCGAGCTGGCGCGCCACTCCCTGCGCACCGCGCTCGTGGACGCCGCGGACGACATCGGCGCCGGAACGTCCAAGGCCAACACGGCCATCCTGCACACCGGTTTCGACGCCGTGCCCGGCTCCCTGGAGGCACGGCTCGTACGGGAGGGGCAGCGCAGGCTCGCGGCGTACGCCACCGCGACCGGCATCCCGGTGGAACCTCTCGGGGCCCTGCTGGTCGCCTGGGACCAGGAGCAGCTCGCGACCCTGCCCTCCCTGGCGCGGAAGGCCGTCCGCAACGGCTACCACGAGGCGCGCCTCATCGGCGCGGACGAGCTGCGGGCACGCGAACCCCATCTGGGGCCGGGCGCGCTCGGTGCGCTGGACGTTCCGGGCGAGAGCGTGATCTGTCCCTGGTCGACGACGCTGGCCTACGCGACGCAGGCCGTCCACGGCGGGGTGGACCTGCGTCTGGACTGCCGGGTCGAGACGGTCCGCGAGGGCGCGGTGCACGAGCTCGGTACGAGCCGCGGCGTGCTGCGGACCCGGTTCCTCGTCAATGCCGCGGGGTTGTACGCCGATGAGCTCGACCGGCTGCTGGGGCGTGACGACTTCACGGTGACGCCCCGGCGCGGTCAGCTGATGGTCTTCGACAAGTTCGCCCGGGGGCTGGTGAACCACATCCTGCTGCCGGTACCGACGGCGCTGGGCAAGGGGGTGCTGGTCTCCCCCACCGTGTACGGCAACGTGCTGCTCGGGCCGACGGCGGAGGACCTGGCCCCGGGAGCCAGAACGGCGACCGGCACGACGGCCGAAGGGCTCTCGTACCTGCGGGACATGGGCCGGCGCATCCTTCCCCGGCTGCTGGACGAGGAGGTCACGGCGGTCTACGCCGGGCTGCGCGCCGCCACCGGGGAGGACGACTACCGGATCACCTCGCACCCCGGACAGCGGTACGTCACGGTGGGCGGGATCCGGTCGACCGGGCTCACCGCGTCGATGGCGATCGCCGTGTACGTGACCGAGCTCCTCGGCGAAGCCGGGCTGGAGCTGGGGGCGCCCGGTGAACTGCCGCCGCCGCGGACGCCGAATCTCGGTGAGGCGTTCCCCCGCCCGTACCTCAGCGCGCGGATGATCGCCGCGGATCCGGAGTACGGGGCGATCGTGTGCCACTGCGAGCGGGTGACACGGGGCGAGATCCGGGACGCGCTGGCCGGCCCGATCCCGCCGCGGTCGCCGGACGGCCTGCGGCGGCGCACACGGGCACGGGCCGGGCGCTGCCAGGGGTTCCACTGCGGGGCGGCCGTGCGGGCGCTGTTCGAGGAGGCGGGACGGTGAGGAGCGAGCGGCACGTCGACGTCCTGGTCGTCGGCGCGGGCCCGGCGGGACTCGCGGCCGCCGCCCGGCTGGCCGTCCTCGGTGCCGGCGCCGTCGAGGTGCTGGAACGGGAGAGGGAGGCCGGAGGCGTCCCCCGGCACTGCCACCGCACCGGGTTCGGGTGGCGGGAGCTGCGCCGGCCGGTGACCGGTCCGGCGTACGCGCGCCATATGGCGGAGGAAGCGGTACGGGCGGGCGCGACGGTCCGGACGGGCGTCACCGCGACCGGCTGGGCGGGCCCTCTGGCCGTGGAGACGACGAGCCCGGACGGTCTGGAGCGGATCAGGGCGCGGGCGGTGGTGTTGGCGACCGGCGCGCGTGAACGGCCCCGCAGCGCACGCCTGGTGCCCGGTTCGCGCCCGGACGGGGTGCTGACCACGGGTGAGCTGCAGCAGTCCGTGTACCTGTACGGCCGGAGGATCGGGACCCGCGCCCTGGTCGTCGGGGCGGAGCCGGTCGCCCACCACGCGGTACGGGCCCTGCGGCACGCGGGCGTCGAGGTGGCGGCGCTGGTCACCGAGGAGCCCTGGTCCCGGCCCGGTGCCCTGAGCCGGGTGCCCGTGCTGGGCTCGACCACGGTGGACGAACTGGTGGGACGGGGGCGGCTGTCGGGAGTGCGGCTGACCCACCGGGACGGCCGGACCACGACCGTGGCCTGCGACACCGTCGTGTTCACGGGCGACTGGATCCCCGAGCGCGAACTGGCGCGGTACGGCGGGGTGGTCCTCGACCCCGGTACGCGCGGTCCCGCGGTCGATGGTGCGTTCCGCACCTCGGAGCCCGGGGTCTTCGCGGTGGGCAATGTGCTGCACGGGGTGGAGACCGCCGGGCGGGCGGCCGCGGAGGGGCGTGACGCGGCGGAGTCGGTACTGGCCTTCCTGACCGGCTCGGGCACGGGCGGGACGCCGGGCGCGCACTGGCCCGGGAGGCACGTTCCGGTGGTGGTCGAGGCCCCGCTGCGGTGGGTGACACCGAACCGTGTCGTCCCGCCCGGTGCCCGGCGTTTCCTGCTGCGCCCGGACACCCTCCTCGTACGACCGTTGCTGACGGTGCATCAGGACGGGCGGCTGCTGTACCGCCGGCGGGTGTGGGGAACGGCGGCGCCGTCGCGTTCGGTGACGCTGGCGGGTGACTGGACCCGCCGGGTCGCCGCCGACGGCGGACCTGTGCGTATCACCGCCCACCCCTGATCCAAGCCTGCATGATGAACATATGACCGATCATTCATCGCCGCCCGTGGAAGCCCTCGTCGTCGTCGATGTCCAGTCCGCCTTCTTCACCGGCGACCAGGCGGTGCCGGAGGCCGAGCAGGTGCTCGTGGGCACAGGGACGATGCTGGAACGCGCGCGGGAGAGCGGCGCGCTCGTCGTCCACCTCCAGAACGACGGTGCGCCGGGGACGTCCGACGAGCCCGGGACACCCGGATGGGAACTCCATCTGCCCGTCCGGCGGGGGCCGGGCGAGACCGTGATCCGCAAGGCGCACGACGACGGTTTCCGGGAGACGGCCCTGGGCGACGTGCTGACCGGGGCGGGGGTGCGGTCGCTGGCCGTCTGCGGAGTGATGTCGGAGATGTGCGTCGCCGCCACGGCGAGGCAAGCCCTGGAGCGGGGCTACCGGGTGGTCCTGCCCCACGACGCCCACGGGACGTACGACGTCCCGGCGGCAGCGGGCATCAGCGACGTGGTGCCCGCGGCCGTGGCGTCGCGGGTCGCCGAGTGGTCCCTCGGCGACGAGGTCGAGATCGTCGCGCACGCCGATGAGGTGCGGTTCACCGCTCCCCCCTCGGCAGTCCGGCCGCCCGGGCCGCTCGACCGAGCACATCGGTCAGCATGGCCGGGGTGAGGCGGCCGGTGAAGGTGTTGCGCTGGCTGACGTGATAGCAGCCGAACACCTCCAGGTCCGGCCCGCCGTCGGTGGCGGTCAGTGTGACGCGGGCGCCGTGTCCGAAGGCGGGGCGCGGCCTGGGCACCTCCCAGCCCGCCTGGGCCAGCGCGGGCAGGACCGCCTGCCAGCCGAAGGCGCCGAGGACGACGAGCGCGCGGACGGTGGGCCGCAGCAGCCGCAGTTCGCCCGACAGCCAGGGGCGGCAGGTGTCCCGCTCCCGCGGTGTCGGCTTGTTCGCGGGCGGGGCACAGTGGACCGGGGCGGTGACCCGCACTCCGTACAGCCGCAGACCGTCCTCCACGTCGGTGGACCGCGCCTGGCTGGCCAGACCGACCTCGTGGAGGGCCGCGAACAGGACGTCGCCGGAACGGTCACCGGTGAACATCCGGCCCGTGCGGTTGCCGCCGTGGGCGGCCGGTGCGAGACCGACGACGAGCAGCGCGGCGTCGTCGGGGCCGAAGCCGGGGACGGGCCGGGCCCAGTAGTCCCAGCCCGCGTAGGCAGGGCGGCCCTCCCGGGCCACCTGTTCGCGCCAGGCCACCAGACGGGGACAGGCCCGGCAGCTCGTGACGCGCTCGTCGAGCTGGCGGACGGAGCGCGCCCGGGCCGCTTCGCCGGCCGGGAATCCGGCCCGGTCGGGCCCTTCCCCGGAACCGGGCTGGTACGGCGCCCCGGCAGGACCGGACCCGCCGGACGGCGAGGACCGGCCGGAAGGAGCGGGGGACGCCGGCGGGCCTGGCCGGGCGGCCGCTTCGCACATGGGATCCCACGCTCCCTCACTCGGGGTGATCGTTCTGCCCGGGAACGCTATCCCGGACGCCGAGGGGCAAACTCTCCGGCATGACGGTGAAGCGAAGCGCGGGACTCCTGTTGTTCCGTACGTCGAACGGACGTGTCGAGGTGCTCATCGCCCACATGGGCGGGCCCTTCTGGGCCGCGCGCGACGAGGGCGCGTGGTCGATCCCCAAGGGCGAGTACGAGCCCGACGAGACGCCCGAGGCGGCCGCGCGGCGGGAGTTCGTGGAGGAGCTGGGGCTGCCCGCCCCCGACGGGGAGAGGATCCCCCTGGGTGACATCCGGCAGGCGAACGGGAAGATCGTCACGGCGTGGGCCGTGGAGGCGGACCTCGATCCGGAACAGATGGTGCCGGGCACCTTCACCATGGAGTGGCCGCGCGGTTCGGGCGTGTCGCGCGAGTTCCCGGAGGTCGACCGGGCGGCCTGGTTCGCCCCCGAGGAGGCGGCGCCCCGACTCGTCGCGGGGCAGCAGGTGTTCCTGGAACGGCTGGAGGAGTACGTCCGGGGGCGTGCGGGATGACGCACGGCCGGTGACGGAGGGGTCCCTGCCACACGCGGGGCAGGCCGTGCCGGGTGATTGTCAGTGGCGTACGGAAGAGTGGGACGTCCCAACCCATCGACCGGGAGGCAGAGATGGTCACCACCCTCACCCTGCACGAGCGCGCCGCCGCGCAGGCCTACATCCGGCTGGTGGAGACCGCGCAAGCGGTGCTCACCGATCCGGTGCTGGCGCCGATGGCCGGGGCGTATCTGTCGTCATCGATGGCGGAGGCCGACGAGGCGTTGCGGTCCGCCGGGCTGAGCGGCAACGAGGCCGAGTTGATGCGGTGGGTGGCCGCGCTCAGGGCCGCTGACCGTGGTCCTTCGTAGCGGGTCGCAGGCGCACGGGGAGCGTGTGGACGCTGTTGCCCACGAATCCGGCGTGACGGGGCAGCCGGGACGGCGGGACGGCCAGGTCCAGTTCGGGGAAGCGGGTGAAGAGCCGTTCCAGGGCGACCGTGGCCTCCAGCCGTGCCAGCGGCGCGCCCAGGCAGTAATGCGGTCCGTGCCCCAGGGAGAGGTGGCGGGCGGTGCGGGTGACGTCGAACCGGTCGGCGTCCGGGCCGTGGGCGGCGGTGTCCCGGCCGGCCGCGGAGTAACCGGCCAGGACCGGCGTCCCCTTGGGGATGAGGGTGCCGTCGAGGGTGATGTCCCGGGTGGGATAGCGGAAGGGGAAGTAACCGACGGGGCTGTCCCAGCGGAGGGTCTCCTCGACCACGTCCGCCCAGTCCGCTTCGCCGCCGAGCACCAGGCCGAGCTGGTCCCGGTGGGCGCAGAGCGCGCGGACCGCGTTGGTGATGAGGTTGAGCGTCGTCTCGTGCCCGGCGACGATCATCAGCAGCAGGGTGCCGATCAGCTCCTCCCGGCTCAGCCGGTCACCGTTCTCCTCATGGGCCGCGATCAGTCCGCTGGTCAGGTCGTCGCCGGGGTCGGCGGCGCGGGCCGCGGCGACCGCGGTCAGTACGGCGACGAGCTCCCGGTTGGCCGCCATCGCCTCCTCGGGGCCGATGTCGGTGGCGACGACCCGGTTGCTCAGATGGTGCAGCCGGTCCTGGTGTCCGGGGTCCACGCCGAGGAGTTCGCAGATGACGCCCATCGGCAGCGGGAGGGCGAAGTGGCGGCGCAGATCGGCTACACCGTCACCGGCCGCCGCGGCCGTGTCCTCCAGCCGGTCGAGGAGTTGCGCTGTCAGCGCCTCGATCCGTGGCCTCAGCTCCTCCACCCGGCGGGTGGTGAACGCCCTGCCGACCAGACCGCGCAGCCGGCGATGGTCGGCGTCGTCCGCCGTGGTCATGCCCCGCACGGTGGCGAAGGTCCGCAGCGGCCAGCCGTCGGGTATGCGCCCCTCGCGCAGCGCCGTGAAGTGCTGGGCGTTCTTGGCGACGTCGGGCCGCGCCAGGAACTCCTTGAGCGCGTCATGGCCGAGCACGGCCATCCCCGGCACGTCGCCGGGGAGCAGCACGGGGGCGACCGCTCCCCGGGCGAGCAGGCGGGCGTTGTCGGCGTGGGGGCAGCCGCCCGCGGGGTCCATCCTGTGCGGGGTCTCACCTGACGAGTCCAACGGACCCTCCTGGCTTCGGGGCGCTGCCGGGACCTCGTCCGTTCCAGCCCCGGTCATGCCGTGCGGATGGGTGTGACGACCTCGGTGGCCGGCTCCGCCGCACCGCGTGAGCCGGCGGCCCGTCAGCGTACCGCCGGGTGGTGCCGGGCGTCCCGGAATCCGCACGACGTACCGACGGGCCTGTCCGGTCCGCCCGCGACGGAGCGGCGAGGAGCGGCCGGGGAGGACCGGTGCATGGCCTGGCGGTGCGCACGGCCGCCCCGGGCGGCCCGGGGCGGCTCCGGGGCCGGGCGGCCCGGGGCGGCTCCGGGGCCGGGCGGCCCGGCGGGTGTCCGTCGGCACCCGGACAGGGCTCCTCCCGCCGCGGCCCCCGTGCCTCAGCCGTCCTGGACGGACGGCTCGAAGGCGGCCAGGTAGCTGGCCGCCATGTCGCGGTCGCCCTGGCCCCGCTGTTCCAGGCGTTCGAAGCGGGCCACGCCCGCTTCCGCGAGGTCCAGCCGGACGCCGGAGCGCCGGCCGGCCTCGACGATGAGGCGCGCGTCCTTGAGGGCGTTGGTGACGGTGAAGTTCGGCGCGTAGTCGTCGGCGAGTACGGCGGCGGCCTTGGCACGCAGATAGCCGTTGTCCAGCGGCCCGCCCTCGACGCTGTCCAGGAACAGGCGCGGGTCGACGTCGAGTCCGCGGGCGAGCGCGAGCGCCTCGCCGGTGGCGTGGGTGAGGGCCGCGACCCAGCTGTTGAGGACCAGTTTGAGGCGGCTCGCGGCGGCGCTTCGCCCGTCGTCGCCGACCCAGGTGGTCCGTCGGCCGATGGCGTCGAAGACGGGAGCGAGGGTGGTGCGCGCGCTCTCGGGGCCTGCGGCCAGGACCAGCAACTCGCCCGCCTCGGCGGGCTGCCGGGTGCCGAGGACGGGCGCGTCGACGAACGTGAGGCCGTGCTCGTCGGCGAAGGCGGCCAGCTCCGCGGTGGCGGCGTCGCCGACGGTGGCGGTCTGGGCCCATACGGTCCCGGGGGCGAGACCGGGCAGCGCGTCCTTCATCGCCTGCAGCACCCGGGGGCCGTCGTTGAGGGCGGTCAGGACCACATCGGCTCCGGTGACGGCCTCGGCGGGGGTGGATGCCGTGCGGGCGCCGTCCGCGACGAGTGCGTCGGCCTTCTCACGGGTGCGGTTCCAGGCGTGGACGTACAGGCCGGAGCGGAGCATGGAACGGACCATGGCGGCACCCATGATTCCGGTGCCGAGGACCGCCACTTTCGGGTTTGTCGTGTGTCGGATCACATCCCCGACCCTAGGGCTTGTCTCCCGGATGCGGCCGGATCGGCGAGCTGCGGCGCATGAGAGTTGGGACTCATGGGGCCACGGGGTGCCCTGGGGCTGGGGCGGCGCCTGTGAGGGGATTCCTGATCTCCGCGACGTCACGCCTTCCGTGGCATACGATCACGCCCGGCGGCTGTCCCACCCCCGCCGCCCCCGTGTCAAGGAGGTCAACCCGTGCTGAGGACTGCCGGCGGCAAGCGCGCCCACCGCTCCCGTACCGTCATCACCGCCTGCGCCACAGCGGCCGGTCTGCTGCTCGCCGTGGGCTGCTCGTCGGACGACGAAGGACCCGGTGTGGCCAAGGGGGGTGTGCCCGTGGCCGAGAAGGGGAAGCTGACCACCTGCACCCATCTGCCGTACCCGCCCTTCCAGTTCGAGCAGAACGGGAAGGTGGTCGGATTCGATGTGTCGCTCGTCGACCTGGTGGCCGAGGACATCGGCGTCAAGCAGGAGATCCTCGACACACCGTTCGAGAACTTCAAGACGGGCGCCTTCCTGAACTCCGGTGAGTGCGACCTCGCGGCCGCCGGCATGACCATCACCGATGAGCGCAAGAAGAACGTGGACTTCTCCGTCCCCTACTTCGACGCCACCCAGGCACTGCTCGCCACCAAGAAGAGCGGCGTGACGACGCTGGCGGAGGTCAAGGAGAAGAAGCTCAAGCTCGGGGCGCAGGCGGAGACCACCGGGGAGAGCTACGCCACCTCGCAGGGCTTCGACCCGGTGGCGTTCGAGAGCTCCGACGCCGTGCTGAACGGTCTGCGCACCGGCCAGGTCGACGCGGTCGTCATCGACTACCCGGTCGTACAGGGCTGGCTGAAGGACAAGGCCAACGCCGACGCGTTCGCCCTCGGCGAGAACATCGAGACGGGCGAGCAGTACGGCTTCTCGGTGAAGAAGGGCAACGACAAGCTGCTGGCCGCGATCAACAAGGCCATCACGGACGCCAAGGCCGACGGGACGTACAAGAAGCTCTACGAGCAGTGGATCGGCCCGCTGCCCAAGGGACAGTCGTGACCTCTCGGCTGTCCAGGCGCCAGCGGCGCCGCGTCTCCCAGGGCGTCCAGTACGCGGTGCTCGTGGCGGTGGTGGTCCTGGTCGCCGTCAAGGCCGACTGGGACCGCCTGCAGAACCAGTTCGCGCAGAAGGACCTCGCGAGCCAGCTCTTTCCCGACATCATCACCATCGCACTGCGCAACACGGTGGTGTACACGCTCTCCGGCTTCCTCTTCGGCCTGGTGCTCGGTCTGATCGTGGCGCTGATGCGCCTCTCCTCCGTGGCGCCCTACCGGTGGGTGGCGAGCGTCTACATCGAGCTGTTCCGCGGTCTCCCGGCCCTGCTCATCTTCATCTTCGTCGGTGTCGCGGTGCCGCTGGCCTTCCCGGGGACGGAAATCCCTGGTGGTACGTACGGGAAGGTGGCGCTCGGCCTCGGCCTGGTGGCCGCCGCGTACATGGCCGAGACCATCCGTGCCGGTATCCAGGCGGTGCCCAAGGGGCAGATGGAGGCGGCGCGTTCGCTCGGCTTCTCGCACGCCCGGGCCATGGTGTCGGTGATCATCCCGCAGGCGTTCCGCATCGTCATCCCGCCTCTGACCAACGAACTGGTCCTGCTGTTCAAGGACTCCTCGCTGGTCCTGTTCCTCGGGGTGACCCTGGAGGAACGGGAACTGACCAAGTTCGGCCGGGATCTGGCCAGCCAGACCGCCAACTCCACGCCGATCCTCGTGGCCGGGCTCTGCTATCTGCTGGTGACGATTCCCCTGAGCTTCGTGGTGCGCCGCCTCGAAGCCCGTGCCGACAGGGCGAGGTGAGGAGCGGGATGCGCAAGGAACCGGGCCGTCCGGAGATCGAGATCCGCGCACTGCACAAGTCGTTCGGTGAGAACGAGGTGCTGCGCGGCATCGATCTGGAGATCGCCACGGGCGAGGTGGTGTGCGTCATCGGGCCCTCCGGGTCGGGGAAGTCGACGCTGCTGCGCTGCGTCAATCTGCTGGAGGAGCCGAGCGGGGGGCAGGTCTTCGTGGGCGGCACCGAGGTCACCGACCTCGATGTCGACATCGACGCCGTCCGCCGCCGGATCGGCATGGTCTTCCAGCAGTTCAACCTCTTCCCGCACGTGACGGTGACCGAGAACCTGACGCTCCCCCAGCGACGGGTCCTGCGCCGCGGCAAGGAGGAGGCGGAGGCCGTCGCCCGGGAGAACCTGGCAAGGGTGGGGCTGGCGGACAAGGCGGACGCCTACCCCGCGCAGTTGTCGGGCGGTCAGCAGCAGCGGGTGGCGATCGCCCGCGCGCTGGCCATGGGGCCGGAGGTGATGCTCTTCGACGAGCCCACGTCGGCGCTCGACCCGGAGCTGGTGGGCGATGTGCTGGCCGTCATGCGCAGGCTCGCCGCCGAGGGCATGACGATGATGGTCGTCACGCATGAGATGAGCTTCGCCCGGGAGGTCGCCGACCGGGTCGTCTTCATGGACGGCGGGCGGATCATCGAGGAGGGCCCGGCCGAACGGGTCGTGGGCGATCCGCAGCACGAGCGGACGCGGAACTTCCTGACCCGCATCCTGGACCCGGCCGCGGCGGAGCAGCCGTCGGAAGAAGCCGGTGGACCGACCGGTGACCGACCCGGGAGCGACGGCCCACCCGGAAGCGGGATGTCCAAGGACTCGGGTTGACGGGAGCGACGGGCTGAGGGGGCTCTGCGGTGCACCGCACGGTTGCGTGCGGTGCACCGCCCGTCCATGGCCCCCCGTATGTCGCCCCGCCCAGCGCCCCGGCCGCCCGGTTCCGGGCGGCGGCCGGGCGGCCGGTCCCTGTCGCGGGACCGGCGTGGGCACCGCCGGTCGCGGGAGCCGCCCAGGCAGCGCGCCCCATGACGCCCTCTGGTGGGTGACCGGCCGCGTGCATAGCGTACGAGGACAACCGTGGTGACGGCCCGAAGGAGATCGTGATGACGTACCCGTCGGATGGGGACCTGCAGGTGTCCCGGGCGACGCCGGAGGACTGGCGCCTGGTGACGGAGTGGGCGGCTGCCGAGGGCTGGAATCCGGGCCTGTCCGACGGTGCGGGCTTCTTCGCGCAGGATCCCGACGGTTTCTTCCTGGGCAGGATCGCGGGCGAGCCGGTGTCGTCCGTGTCGGTGGTCAACTACAGCGACAGTTATGCCTTTCTCGGCTTCTACCTGGTGCGTCCGGACCTGCGCGGCCTCGGGCACGGGCTGGCCACGTGGAAGGCGGCGCTCGCCCACGCCGGTGACCGCACGGTGGGACTGGACGGGGTGCCGGCGCAGCAGGACAACTACCGCCGCTCGGGCTTCGCCTGGGCGTACGGCACCGCGCGGTACGCCGGGCCGGCGCCCGTGCGCCCGCCGGGCGAGGGCGTGGTGCCGGCCGTCAGCGTGGGCCTGTCCGCCATCGCCGCGTACGACAGCGCCTGCTATCCGGCCGAGCGCGTCCGGTTCCTGGAAGGGTGGCTGACGCTGCCGGGACACGTGGCGCTCGCCCGTGTCGTCGACGGCCGGCTCACGGGGTACGGGGTGATCCGCCCGGCGCGGGAGGGTGCGCGGATCGGACCGCTGTTCGCCGATGCGCCGGCCGATGCCGAGGCGCTCTTCGACTCCCTCGTGGCCGCCTCGGGGGCGGCCACGATCGCCGTCGACGTCCCGGACGCCCACCCGGCGGCCGTCCGTCTGGCCGAGGCCCGCGGCCTGACCCCCTCGTTCCGTACGGCACGCATGTACACCGGCCCGGTCCGCCCCTTCGCCGCCGACCGGGTCTTCGGGGTCAGCACCCTGGAACTGGGCTGACCCGGCCCGGCGGGCCTCGGCGGCCCGGCGCCCGGGGCAGCGTCCTGAGCGAGCCGATGTGCCGACGGGGCGGGGTGATGGCCGGTGGGCGGCCGTCCGTTCCGCCATTGATGTGAGGCGGTCGGGCGACTGGGCGCGTCACACGCACAGACGCGCACGATGATCCTATTTTCCCGCTATGCGAATGACTGGAATGGCTGTAGTGCCCGCGGTATGCGCGGTGAGTCTGGGGATCGCGGTGCAGACCGTCCAGGCCGACCCGGCTCCCCCGGCGTCCGAGCGGTCCTCCCGTACGTCGACGGCCGTCGTCGGCAATCCGATGGCGGGGAACAACGGATTCGGCGTCGTCACCGAGAAGGACGCCCTGCTGGGTGCCGGGGAGAGCCGGGGAGCCGTCGCGGTCGGCGGGGACCTGCGGTTCGGTACGGGCTTCACCGTCTCGCCGCCGGGCGGCGGCTCCTTCGTCGCCCCCGGTGACTCCCGGCCCACGGCGCTGCTGGTCGGGGGCAGGGCGGACTTCGCGGGCAGCGCCGCCGAAGGTGTGCTGCGGGTGCGGGGCGACGGATACGTCAAGATCGGCGACACCGCCCGCACCCCCGCTCTGGCCACCGACATGAACGGAGCCGCCGTCAACACCCGGATCGTCGGCTCCGGCACCGGATACAACACCACGCCGCGCATCGAGCTCACGGTCCCGCAGCCGCCCGGCTCGGTCGGGCCCGCGCCCGGTCTGCTGGACGTCGGGGAGCTCTTCGCCGGCCATCGCGGGCGCGCCGATCTGCTGGCCTCCTGTTCGGCGGACGTGGTGGCGCGGGACGGCGAAGGGGCGGCGCTGACGGACCGCGGCGACCTCGCGCCCGGCTCGAACGTCCGGGTCCGCCTGTCCGAGGACCGGACCAACGTGCTGCGTCTGACCGGCGAGCAGCTCAGCGACATCGCGGTGCTCACCTTCGAGAACAAGCCGACGGCCACCGGCCCTCTCGTCGTGGTGACCGACACCGGAGGAGACGGCCTGTCCTGGCGCACACCCGCCCTCACGGGTGCCGGCGACGCGGAGGCGCCCTATCTCCTGTGGGCCTTCCCCGACGCCGCGAGGATCACCCTGACGGGCGGAAACACGCTGTTCGGCTCCCTCCACGCACCCCGGGCCCATCTGAAGGACCTGAGCGCGGCGGGCATCGAGGGTGACGTCGTGGTCCGCTCGCTGGAGGCGGGAACCCTCCCGGCCTCCTCGGGTGGCGCGGTGAACGCGGGCGGGATCCACCACGTCCCGTTCGCCGCCGAGCTGTCGTGCGGACAGGGCGCCACGGCCGCGCCGTCACCGTCGCCTTCCGGGCCGGGGGCGTCCGGCGGCGCGGAGTCGGGGCCCTCGGCACCGGCGGGCTCCGGCCACCCGGACCAGGGCGACGAACACACCGGCCGTACGGACGGCGGCGCCGGGGCACAGCAGTCCGGCAGCGGTCCGGCGGCCGGCCCCAAGCCCGTCGCGGCGAGCGGAGCCGGCGGTCCCTCCCCCGCCGCCGGCGCGCTCGTGTCGCCCGTCTCGCGCCAGGCGGCCCCCTCCGAATCGGAGGCGCTCGCCATGGACCGGCGCCTGCGTGTGGAGGCGGCCGGCGAAATGGCCGACACGGGTGCCGGGGTCCAGCTGTGGCTGCTCGCCGGGGTGGCGGCGCTGCTCGTGACCGTGGGAACCGTGATGGCGGCCGTGGCCCGGCGCCGGCGCTGATCGACGGGATCCACACGGCCGCGCATTCCCATGGGTCGTTCGGCACAGGGCGGGTACCCGAACCGCTCCCCGCAGGCCGACGAGGAGGACGGACAACCGTGAGGAACCACTCGCAGGACGCCACCCATCCGGGCACACCGACGGAGCCGTCCGGGCTGCGGCTGGCGGGCGGCAGGGCCGTGGAGGCCGATCCTCCGGCCCCTTCGCCAGGTCCCGCCCAGGGCGGCGGGTCCGGGGGCAGCCGCCTTCCTCCGGACCGCACCCAGGCGATCCTGGAGGCCACCAAGCACGTGGCGAGCATCCTGAAGGGCGCCGGTCATCCCTTCGCGCTGGCCGGAAGTGTGGCCGCCTACGCTCACGGCGTACCGGCCAGCCTCCAGCACGACACCGACTTCGCCATCCTGCGCGAGGACGCCGAAGCGGTGACGCGGGACCTGGAGGGCGCGGGCATCCGGGTCCGGATCCCGCCGGAGGACTGGCTGGTCAAGGCCCGCAGCCATGGCGAGGAGATCGACCTGATCTTCGAGCTGACCCGCCACCCGGTGAACCGTGACCTGCTGGCCCGGGCCCAGATCCTGCCGGTGGACTCGGTGCAGATGCCGGTACTCGCCCCGACCGATCTGATGGGCAGCCTGCTGGCCGCCTTCTCGGAGCACCACTGCGACTTCGGGGCGGTGCTCCCGATCGCACGGACCCTGCGGGAGAAGATCGACTGGGATCTGCTGCGCCGGGAGAACGAGGGCGTCCCGATGCCCGAGGCGTTCCTCTACCTGCTGGAGCGCCTGAACGTCATCGACCGACGGGAGTGAGGTCATGAACACCGCCGACACCGCCGAGTACCGCATCGCGCACCTGCGCGACCGGCTGGCCGGCGAGGACATCGCCGAGCTGGGCATCCGGATCGAGCAGCGCGGTGTGACGGTCATGCTCTACGGCACCGTCTCCAGCGCCGCCTGCAAGGACGAGATCCTGCGGATCGCGCGCGAGGAGCTGGCCGGGCTGCCCGTGCGCGAGGACCTGGTAGTGGTCCGAGCGACCGCCCCCGACCACCCCGAGGAGCTGGCGTGATCCGAGTAGCAGCGGTCGGCGACATCCACCTGGGCCCGGACAGCGCGGGAGCGCTGCGGCCGGCCTTCGACACCCTCGGCGAGTGCGCGGACGTCCTGCTGCTCGCCGGTGACCTGACCCGCCACGGCACGGCCGAGGAGGCGCAGGTGGTGGCCGGGGAAGTGGCCGGGCTGGACGTCCCGGTCGTCGCGGTCCTGGGCAACCACGACTACCAGAGCGACCAGCAGGCGGCGGTGACGGCGGCGCTCGAAGCGGTGGGCGTGCGGGTGCTGGAGGGCGAGGGGACCGTCCTGGACATCAATGGCGTCCGGGTCGGTGTGGCCGGGACCAAGGGGTTCGGCGGCGGCTTCGCGGGCCGCAGCGGCGGCGAGTTCGGCGAGCCGGAGATGAAGGCGTTCATCCAGTACTCCCGGCGGTGCGCCGACGGGCTGCGCACCGCTCTGGACGTGCTGGAACGGAAGGACTGCGCGGTACGGATCGCCCTGACGCACTACGCGCCGGTGCCGGACACCCTGGTGGGCGAGCCGCTGGAGATCTACCCCTTCCTGGGCAGCTATCTGCTGGCCGAGGCGGTGGACGGGGCTGCGGCGGACCTCGCGGTCCACGGTCATGCGCACATGGGCGTCGAACACGGCATGACCAGCGGCGGGGTGCGCGTCCGGAACGTGGCGCAGCCGGTGATCGGCCAGGCTTTCGCGGTCTACCACCTGGGCGTGCGCGACAGCGCCGACGACGCCGGCGACGGCGCCCCCACGCCGCGTCCGCACGCGACCACGGCGGGGTGACGGCGGCAGGTCCGGTACGGGAGGCGGGCGGCGATCCGTCGCCTCCCGTACCGGTTGGCCCCTTCCGGCTGGCGGCTGACGGAGGATACTGCGACGTATTGGACAAAACATCTCGAACAACTCGAAGGAGCGGAGGATCGTGACGGACGTATCGAGCCGAGGTCCCACCCCCGGCGACGACCGCAAGGTGCTCACCAACCGGCAGGGCCACCCGGTCTACGACAACCAGAACCAGCGCACGGTCGGGGCACGCGGCCCGGCGACACTGGAGAACTACCAGTTCCTGGAGAAGATCAGCCACTTCGACCGGGAACGCATCCCCGAGCGCGTGGTCCACGCCCGGGGCGTCACCGCGTTCGGCTTCTTCGAGGCGTACGGCGCCTGGGGCGACGAGCCGATCAGCCGCTTCACCCGGGCCAAGCTGTTCCAGGAGCGCGGCAAGCGGACCGACCTCGCCGTGCGCTTCTCGACGGTGATCGGCGGCCGGGACTCCTCCGAGGCGGCGCGCGACCCGCGCGGCTTCGCGGTGAAGTTCTACACCGAGGACGGCAACTGGGACCTGGTCGGCAACAACCTGGGCGTGTTCTTCATCCGCGACGCGATCAAGTTCCCGGACGTGATCCACGCGCTGAAGCCGGACCCGGTCACCTTCGAGCAGCAGCCGCGCCGGATCTTCGACTTCATGTCGCAGACCCCGGAGAGCATGCACATGCTGGTCAACCTCTTCAGCCCGCGTGGCATCCCCGCCGACTACCGCCATATGCAGGGGTTCGGCGTGAACACCTACAAGTGGGTCAACGACGCGGGCGACACCGTCCTCGTCAAGTACCACTGGATCCCCAAGCAGGGCGTCAGCAGCATGACCGCGGAGGACGCGGCCCAGGTGCAGGCCGACAACCTCGGGCACGCCACCAAGGACCTCTACGAGGCGGTGGGGCGCGGCGACCACCCCGAGTGGGAGCTGCGGGTGCAGATGATGGAGGACCACGACCACCCGGAGCTGGATTTCGATCCGCTGGACGACACCAAGACCTGGCCCGAGCAGGACTTCCCGCCGAAGCCCATCGGCAGGATGGTGCTCGACCGGATGCCGGACAACTACTTCGCCGAGAACGAGCAGATCTCGTTCGGCACCGGCGTCCTGGTGGACGGTCTGGACTTCTCCGACGACAAGATGCTGGTCGGCCGTACCTTCTCGTACAGCGACACCCAGCGCTACCGGGTCGGGCCCAACTACCTGCAGCTGCCGGTCAATCACGCCAAGAACGCCGAGGTGCGCACCAATCAGCGCGACGGCCTGATGACCTACCACGTGGACGGCGGCGGCGAGAACCCGATCGTCAACTACGAGCCGTCGATCACCGGCGGTCTGCGCGAGGGACAGTTCCCCACGCACGACGAACAGGGTCCGGAGATCCGTGGCAGGCTCACGCGCAAGCGGATCCCCCGGACCAACGACTACACGCAGGCCGGCCAGCGCTATCTGCTCATGGAGCAGTGGGAGCGCGACGACCTGGTGAACAACTTCATCACGCTGCTCAAGCAGTGCGACCGGCCGGTCCAGGAGCGGATGGTCTGGCACTTCCTGCTCGTCGAGAACGACCTCGGCGTCCGCGTCGGTGAGGGGCTCGGCATCACCCCGCGGGAGGTCGCCGGGCTGGAGCCGCTCGCCAGCCAGGACCTCACCGAGGAGGACCGCAAGCGGCTGGCGAACCTCGGGGAGAACCCGCCCCGCGACGTCTCGGGTCTCACCATGACCCACTGCGTCCCCAATGAGCGGCGTGTGGTCACGCGGTGAACCGACCGACGGCGCGCTGAACCCGGCCGACCGGAGAACGACCGAGGGCCCCGCCGGCGGCGGGGCCCTCGGTCGGCGCGGCTCCGCCGGCCGTGCGATGCGAGGAGCGCGGGCGGGACCGCGCGGGCGTTCACGTCCACGCGGCGGGGGCGCGACGGATCACGCGCGTCACAGGACGGCGTCCTGGGCCCCGAGGAGCGAGTCGTCCTCGGTACGGGCGCCGGGCAGCCGGTAGCGGGCCGCCACGAGCGCGGCGTCGACGTCGCTCGTCCCGGTCGCCACACAGAGCAGGTAGCCGACGTCGTCGAACTCCTGGCGGCTCTCCGGCCCGCCGTCCCCGGCCTGGAGCAGGGCAAGGGCTTCGTAGCGCTCCATGAGGTTCTTCAGCACGGCGGGGTGGGCCAGCAGCACGGTGGGCTCCTCACTCGGATCACAGGGGATCACGTCGAATTCGCGGTGATCGTTGACGATCACTGATGAGGCGGCTGCCCCGAGGAGCGCCGTTCATACATCCCGACCTTCGGCCCGGCATCCATCCCCGCCGTCGTTCCCGCGTCCCCGCCGGCCTTCGTCCCGGCGTTCAGCCCCGCCGTCCTCCCCGCGTTCCCGCCGTGTGGCCACCCGGGGCGCGGCGGGCAGGGTCCGGTGGGCGTCCGGGCTTCAGGGCCGGCGCCAGGCGTCGCTCTCCAGGTGCGACCCCGCCTGCGGGCCCATCCGCAGCATGCCGCCGTCCACGGCCCAGGACGCGCCCGTGACGTAGGAGGACTCCTCGCTCGCGAGGAACGCGATGACCGCCGCGACCTCGCGGGCGTCACCCGGGCGGCCCAGCGGGACTCCGGGGCGGGAGGTGCGGCGCACGTCCTCGTCCTCCTGGCCGGTCATCGGGGTGGCGATCTCCCCGGGGGCCACGGCGTTCACCCTGATGCCGTGCTCGGCCAGTTCGAGCGCCATGACCTGGGTGAGGAGACCCAGTCCGCCCTTGGCCGCGCAGTAGGGCGCGGCGCCGACCCGGGGCTGGTGCTCGTGCACGGACGTCACATTGACGATGCACCCGCCGTCGCCCTGCCGGATCATGCGGCGCGCGGCGACCTGGCCGCAGAGGAAGGGCCCGATGAGATCGACGTCGATCACCTCGCGCACGGTCTCGTACTCCATGTCCACGAAGGGTGTGGCCGTCCCTGTACCGGCGTTGTTCACGAGGACGTCGATACGACCGAGCTCCCGCGCCAGGTCCTCGACCACGCCGGCGGCGTCAGGCAGCCGGGACAGGTCCGTCCTGGCCAGGGCCGCCCGCCGCCCATGGGCCCGGACCTCCTCGGCCGTCCGGTGCGCGCCTTCCTCGTCCGTGTGCCAGGTGATGCCGATGTCCATGCCCTGGCTCGCCAGGCGGACGGCGGTGGCACGGCCGATGCCGGAGTCCGATCCGGTGACGACGGCCACCCGGGCGGGCCGGGGCGTGCGGGAAGCGGCGGGGGTGTCCGAAGGCAGGTCCATCACTCCTCCTCGACAAGGGTCCGGGCCTCTGTCCGTACCACGGACGGTTCCTCGCAAACCCGCCCGCGGCTCCGCCCGCCTCCCCCGCACGGCCTCGCCCAGCTCCGCCCGGCTCCGCCCGGCTCCGGCGCGGACAACCGTGGTGGCGGAGAACAGCGGGCACGTCAGTGACACCGGATATCACTGTGGCAGCAGTGATGGCAGAGACATGGGAGTCGCTTGGGCAACAGGAGCGTCCGAGGGGTTCCTGGGACGGAAGTGTGCTGATCTGCTCATGATCGGGCACTGGAATGGGATGCCGGAAGTATCAGCACCCGTGATCAAACTGGTGCGGCGGACCACCGAACCCGTCGCGGCGCAGACCTTGCGCTCCACCGCTGCCGCCGTCATCTCCTATGTCGTCGCCCTGATGGTCCTGCCCCCGCAGCCCGCGCCCCTGACGGCTCCGCTGACCGCTCTCCTCGTCGTGCAGGTCACCCTCTACTCGACCCTGACCACCGGGGTGCGGCGCGTCAACTCGGTGGTCGTCGGGGTTCTGATCTCCATCGGCTTCAGCGCCCTGGTCGGCCTGACCTGGTGGAGCCTCGGCCTGACGATCTTCACCTCGCTCATCATCGGGCGCTTCGTGCGGGTGGACGAGTTCGTACCGGAGGTGGCGATCAGCGCGATGCTGGTCCTCGGTGTCTCGCAGGCCACGTCCGTGGCCTGGCACCGGGTCCTGGAGACCCTGATCGGCGCCGGGGTCGGCCTGCTGTTCAATCTGCTGTTCGCCCCGCCCGTGTGGGTGCAGACGGCCGGGGCCTCGATCAACGGACTGGCCAACGAGATGGGCAGGATGCTGCGCGCCATGGGCGAGGAGATCGGCGAGCGCGGCCACATCCCTGTCGGGCACGCCGCCTCCAGGCTGCACGAGGCACGCCGGCTGGACCACGACATCGTGGAGGTCGACGCCTCGCTGCGGCAGGCGGAGGAGAGTCTGATGATGAACCCGCGCGTCCGGCAGGGACTCATGGCCAGGGTCGTCCTGCGGACCGGCCTGGACACGCTGGAGATCTGTGCCGTGGTGCTGCGGGTCCTCACCCGCACGCTGACCGATCTGGCGAAGTTCCGGACCGAGGAGTCCTTGTTCCCGCCGGACGTCGCCGCGTCCCTCAAGGAGCTGTACGCACAGATGGCCGACGCGATCGAGAGCTACGCGGTACTGGTCACGACCCCGGTCGCGGCCAGCGCCGAGGAGGCCGAGGACCGGCTGACGAACGCGCTGGCCGTCAGCCGGACCACCCGCGACCACGTCGCCGACCTGCTGCTGGAGGACGTGCAGGAGCACCCCCGGCAGTGGCAGCTGCACGGCGCGCTGCTCGCCGAGATCGACCGCATCCTCGACGAACTGGACGTGTTCAAGCGCACCGAGCGGCTCACCCAGGAGCTCGACCGCCACTCCGCCGAGCTCCAGGAACGCCACCCCCGGCTGGTCGCCGTCGGACGACGGCTGCGCGGCGACGGACGGCAGCGCCCGCCGGGAGTGGAGACGTGAGCGCGCGCGCACGGTCCGGCGGGGCCGCCCGCCGGGGCGGATCACCCACGGTCCGGCCGCGGGGCCGGACCGGACGCCCTCCTCAGCCCGCGGCCCCGTCGACCCTCAGCCGTACCTGCTCCTCAAGGCGCTCAAGGCTCCCGTCGAGGGCGGTGTGGACAGCCTCCTGGCCGGGGTCGTGCTCCTTCTCGAAGAAGGAGAGGTGCACCGTCACCTCACTGGCACCGCTGTCGATCCCCGCGACCTGGAGCCATCCGGCGTAGCCGCCGGTGTCCCTGGTCCCCCACTCCAGCCGCATCTGCTCCTTGCGCGCGCGCAGCAGCGCGGAGGTGTCCCGGTCGCTGTGGTCCTCGTGCACGGTGACCGCGGGCAGCTCCTCGGCGCGCACGTGCAGATCCTCCGGCATCCAGGAGTTCAGCCGGCCGACGTTGGCGGCCTCGTCGAAGACCTGCTCGGGCGGCGCCGGCATCGTGCGGGAACGTTCGTACTCGGTCATGTCCCATCGCTCCTCGGGTGGTTTCGTCCGCAGTGGTTCGTCGGACGCATGCCCGGGCGGTCGGCCCCGAAGCCGTGCCCGGGCATGAACCCACCCGTTCGCGTGCCCC
Organism: Streptomyces sp. SP18CS02; assembly: GCF_036322365.1. Lineage (NCBI taxonomy): Bacteria > Bacillati > Actinomycetota > Actinomycetes > Kitasatosporales > Streptomycetaceae > Streptomyces > Streptomyces sp. SP18CS02. Next base: position 378,156 of record NZ_JAQYXC010000288.1, on the reverse strand, counting down.
CGGGGGTCGTGTCAGGGGACGGGGGCACCGCGCGCGAGCGGCGGGGCCGCGGACAGGACGGGGCGGGACCGAGGGCGGGACCGAGGGCAGGACAAGGGCGGGACAAGGCTGAGGAGAAGACGTGAAGGCGGGCGGCACCCGGCCGGGAGGGAGCCGCCGGGAACAGCGGCGGGCCCCGGGAAAGGAGAAGCCCCGGCTGGACGGGGGAACCAGCCGGGGCAACTCGCGCGGTTGTGAAGGGATCTCCACAAGCGCTTAGGTGAACGATAAACCACCCTTCCCCGGGAATGCCAATCGGCACTGTCCGGCCTGGTCGGGGGCGGTCAGCAGGGGATGCCGAGCCCGTGGGCGGATGCGGTCAGCGGGGGGACGCCGAGCCCGTGGGCGGAGGTGTCGAGGAGGCGTCGGCCGAGCTCGCGTCGGCCGGTGTCGTGGCGGCGGCCTGCGCCGACAGCGGGGTGGCGATGTCCTCCAGCGACTTGCGTTCCGCGTCCACGGCGAAGAAGACGGCCACCACCCCCGCGAGGACCATCAGCGTCGCTCCGATGCAGAACGCGAGCACGGTGTCGCCGACGACTCCGCTCTCCGTGAGGCCGGCGAAGATCAGCGGTCCCGAGATACCTCCGGCAGCGGTGCCGATGGCGTAGAAGAAGGCGATGGCCATCGCCCGGGTCTCCATCGGGAAGATCTCGCTGACCGTGAGGTACGCGGAGCTGGCGCCGGCCGAGGCGAAGAAGAGGACCACGCACCAGCACGCCGTCATGGTGATCGCCGTGAGCCAGCCGTTGCCGAACATCCAGGCCGTGACATAGAGCAGCAGTCCCGACAGGACGTAGGTTCCGGCGATCATGGGCCGTCGTCCCCAGGTGTCGAAGAGACGGCCGAGCAGCAGCGGTCCGAGGAAGTTGCCGAACGCGATCACGGTGAAAAAGTAGCCGGTCGTACCGCTGGGGACATCGAAGAACTTCACCAGGATCGAACCGAACCCGAAGGTGATGGCGTTGTAGAGAAACGCCTGTCCGACGAAGAGCGAGAGCCCCAGCACCGCCCGTTTGGGGTACGAGCGGAAGAGCGTCCTGCCGATCGTCACGAAGCCGACGCTGTGCCGCTGCTTGATCGTGATCGATCCGGCCGGCTCGGGCAGCCGCTCCCCCGTCTCCCTCTCGACCTCGCGCTCCACGTCGTCGACCAGCTTCTCGGCCTCCTCCGAGCGCCCGTGGATGAACATCCAGCGCGGGCTCTCCGGGACGTGCCGCCGCACCAGCAGGATCACCAGGCCCAGCACCACGCCCAGGCCGAACGTCAGCCTCCAGCCGATGTCCTTGGGGAAGATGTCGGTGTTCAGGGCGAGCACGGACAGCAGGGCGCCACCCATGGCGCCGAGCCAGAAGCTGCCGTTGATGATCAGGTCGACGCGGCCCCGGTACCTGCTGGGGATCAGTTCGTCGATGGCCGAGTTGATGGCCGCGTACTCGCCGCCGATGCCGAAGCCGGTGAGGAACCGGAAGAGGAAGAACCACCAGGCCGAGAAGGACACGGCGGTCAGCGCGGTCGCGGCCAGGTAGACGGCCAGGGTGATCAGGAAGAGCTTCTTGCGCCCGTAACGGTCCGTCAGCCAGCCGAAGAACAGCGCTCCGGAACACGCGCCCGCCACGTACAGCGCGGCGGCGATACCGGTGACCTGGGCGTCCGTGATGGAGAGTCCGCTGCCGTCCTCGGAGAGCCGACTGGCGATGTTGCCGACGACGGTCACTTCGAGACCGTCGAGGATCCACACGGTCCCCAGACCGATCACGATCATCCAGTGCCAGCGCGACCAGGGCAACCGGTCCAGCCGTGCGGGAACCTTGGTGGTGATGGTGCCGTTCGCCTCATGCCCCAGTTCACTCATGGACCACCTCCGGGTGTAGACACCCGGCCCGGGTACCCCATGATCAAACCGGCGAAACGGCCTCCGTCCCCACCGGCCGAGCGACCCCGCGCACGCCCGCGCCCTCCCGCGGCCCCCGCGCCCTCCCGCGGCCCTAACGGCCCAGCACTTCCGGGTTGGCGCAGTGGGCGAGCCCCTCGCCGCGCAGAAAGCGGCCGACCTCGCCCGCCACGATCCGAGCCGCCTTGTGGGCGACCTGCCGGCTCGCCCCGGCGATGTGCGGGGTGAGGACCACACCCGGCGTGCTCAGCAGGCGCGCGCCCGCCGGGACCGGCTCGGCCGGGTATACGTCGAAGCCCGCGCCCGCGAGACGGCCGGACTCCAGGGCGTCGCACACGGCGTCGTAGTCGAGCAGCGCGCCCCGGGCGCAGTTGACGAGGACCGACCCGCGCGGCATGGAGGCGAGCTGCTCGCGCCCGATCATGCCCCGGGTCTCGTCCGTCACCCGAGCGTGCAGGGAGACGATCCTGGACCGCGACAGCAGCTGGTCGAGGGGGACCAGTTCGGCGATGCCCGCCACGGCCTCGGGCTTCGCGTACGGGTCGTGGACGAGGACCGTGGCGCCCATCGCGACCAGCGCGCGCGCCACCCGGGAGCCGATCGCGCCGAAGCCGACGAGGCCCACGACGGAGCCGTCGATCTCGATGCCGCAGTTGTCGTAGTCGTAGTAGTCCCCGCGCCAGACGCCGTGGGTGAGGTCGGTGTGGACCTCGCCGATGCCGCGGGCCGCGGCGAGCAGCAGCGCGAGGGTGTGCTCGGCGGCGGCCACGGCGTTGCGGCCGGGTGCGTGGCTCACGGCCACGCCGTGACGGGTGGCGGCCTCCAGGTTGGCGTTGACCGGGCCGCCCCGGCTGACGCAGAAGAGCTCCAGGGCCGGGCAGCGGGCCAGGACACGTGCGGTGAGCGGGGCCATCTGGGTGACGCAGACGCGTACGTCCCGCAGGGCCTCGATCATCTCGTCCTCGCTGCCGACGGCCTCGTCGACCTCGGCGACCTTGCCGAAGGGGGTGTGCGGCCAGGGCAGCTGGATCTCCCTGACGTCGAGCGCCGCGCCGGGTGCCGCGGCACGCAGTTCCTCGGTGAACAGACGGGGCAGGACGAAATGGTCGCCCGCGGCGAGGACGGTGGTGGTCACGGGATGCTCCAGAGGGGGTCTGTCAGGGGCGGTCGGTGCCGTGGGCGGCGTGGTCTCAGGAGGTGGGGGCGATGGCGGGGACGTTGAGCCGCAGCAGGGACGCCTTGCCGTGCCGCAGCCGCAGCTCGGTGAGGGCCCCGTTCTCCAGCGCCGGGAAGACCTGTCGGTAGAGGGAGAGCCGGATGCCGAGCAGCGTGCACAGGACAAGGCGTACGAGGGTGGAGTGGGCGACGACGAGCACGCGCCCGTCGGGGAGTTCGTCCGCCACCTCCTCCAGGCAGGCGATGGCCCGCTCGGCGGCGGCGGCCGGGTCCTCGCCTCCGGGCAGGTGATGGGCCACCGGGTCGTCGAGGAACGCGGCCAGTTCCGCGGGGAACCGCTCGGCCATCTCGCCCCGGGTGAGTCCGTCGCCGCGTCCGAAGTCCAGTTCGCACAGCCGCTCGTCCACGCGCGGCGCGAGGCCCAGGGCGGCGGCGGCCGGTTCGGCGGTGAGCCGCGCACGCGACAGCGGTGAGCAGAGCACGGCGTCCAGCCGCTGTCCCGCGGCCCAGGTGCCGAGCGCCGCGGCCTGCCGCCGGCCGAGACCGGTCAGCGGTACGTCGGTGCGGCCCGCGTAGCGGTTGTCGGCGTGCCAGGTGGTCTCACCGTGGCGTACGAGGACGAAGTGGGTCACTGCCCGGCCCTTCCGCGCGCGTGGTCGGCCACGGACCGGTCCAGCCAGCCGCGCCGGGTCAGTTCGTCGACGAATCCGAGATAGGCGTGGGTCAGCCGGGCCGTGCGCGCCGGATCGGGACGCAGCTCCTCCCGTACGCGCACCATGGCGGCCGCGGCCTCCTCCAGCGTGGCGCCGGAGGCGGTCGCGGCCAGTACCGCCATGCCGACGGCGCCCTCGGCCTGTTCGGGCAGGGCGACCGGACGGCCCAGGACATCCGCGCGCAGCTGTGACCAGTAGCGGTTGCGGGCTCCCCCGCCGGTGAGGGTGAGGGGGCCGTCGACGGGGGCGCCGATGTGGTCGAGGTGGTCGAAGGCGAGCCGTTCGACACAGGCCACGCCGAGCAGGCAGGCGTGGAACCGTGCGCCGTCGCCGGACGGGTCACCGAGGACGAAGGGCACGGCGTCGGGGGCGCGGAAGGGGAAGCGTTCGCCGCCCGCGCCCACCAGCGGGTAGACGACGGCGGTGGAGCCGGACGCGGCGGCCCGTGCGGTGAGCGCGTCGAGGTCGGCGCCGGGGAACCACTGGGCGATCGCTCCGGCCCCGCTGCTGGACGCCCCTCCGGGCAGCCAGGCGCCGCCGGGGCCCCGGTGGCAGTAGACGGTCCCGGTGGGATCCCTGACCAGGTGGGGACTGACGCCCTTGAGGACCAGGGTGGTGCCGAGGACGGAGTTCCACGCCCCGGGTGTGAGGGCGCCTGCGCCGATCCCTGCGGCGCAGCCGTCGGTCATCCCCGCCACGATCGGCGTTCCGGCGGGGATGCCGGTGACCGACGCGGCCGCGGCGCAGACCGTGCCGAGCGGGGCTCCCGGGCGTACCACGTCGGGCAGCAGGCCGGGCGGGACGCCCAGGGCGGCCAGTTCGGATTCGGGCCAGCGCTCGTCGATCAGGTGGTAGCCGGTCTTGAGGGCATGGCTGGCGTCGCTCGCGGTCTGCCGTCCGGCCAGTCGCCAGGTGACGAGGTCGACCTGGTGCAGCAGCCGTGCTCCGTCCACGGGGGTGCGGTCGAGGAGCCACAGCAGTTTCGGCAGGGCCCAGGACGTTTGCATGGTGCGGTAGCCGAGCTGGTGCCATACGCGTTCCCCCACCCGGTTGACGCGTTCGGTGTACGCGCCGGCCCGCCCGTCGTCGTACATGAGGCCGGGTGTCAAGGGCGTGCCGTGCCGGTCGGCGAGGAGGACGGTGCCGGACGTGCCGTCGACGGCCAGGCCCCGTACGCGCCCGGGGGCGATTCCGGCGAGCGCCTCCCGGCAGGCGGCGGCGAGGGCGGACCACCACTGTTCGGGGTCCTGTTCGTGCCGTGGCCCGTCGCGGTGGCCGGTCAGGGGGCGGGAGACTGCGGCCAGCAGCCGGCCGGTGCCGTCCACGGCGACGGCCCGGGCGCTCTGGGTGCCGAGGTCGAGACCGAGGTGGACGGCGTCGGGGCCGAGGACGTCGTCAGGCATGACGTACGTTATGCGCGGGGGCGGGCCCGGGACCCGGTGCGGGGGCCCAGCCGAGGGACCGGGCGGTGTCGCGCCAGGTGAGGAACGACGCGTGGAGCTCGTCGTACCGGGCGGCCCGCCGCGGGTCGGGCTCCCAGGTGGTGCGCACGCGGACGTACTTGTCGGCGGCGGTGCGCATGTCCGGTTCGGCGCCGCTGTGGACGAGGCCGGTCAGGAACGCGCCCTTGGCACCGGGTTCGGTGTCGGCGCTGCGCGCGGTGGGGACGCCGGTGACGTCCGCGATCAGCCGGCACCAGTGGTCGCTGGCCGATCCGCCGCCGCACAGACGCAGTTCGCGGACCTCGGTTCCCGCTGCCCGCAGGCAGTCCCGTACGACCATCGACAGGCCCTCGAAGACGGCTCGGGCGATGTCGGCGCGTGAGTGGTCGAGGGACAGTCCCCAGAAGGCGCCGCGGGCTTGGGGGTCGAGGAAGGGGGCCCGTTCCCCGGCCGGCGAGAGGTAGGGCAGGAACGCCACTCCCCCGGCTCCGGGCGCCATCGGCCGGGCGTCGGGCGCGAGGGGTGCGCCGCCGGGTCGCGCCGGTGGTGTGACCGGGCGGGGGCCGAACGCGAGCTCGCCGAGGGCCGCGGGGCTCCCGATGCCCAGGGTGCGCGCCGCCCAGTCCAGGACCTCCGTGCCGGAGAGGGTCGGGAAGGCGCGCAGCACGCGGTCCGGGCCGCCGTAGGCGATGTTGATGCCGCAGGGTTCGCCGGTGGTGTCCACCCGCCGGGTCACGATCTCCGTGCACAGGGTCGTGCCGAGGATGCCGCACGCCTGGCCGGGGCTGACGACACCGGCACCGCACGCGGTGGCCGCGATGTCGTAGGGGGCCATCACCACCGGGAGCCCCGCGGGCAGCCCCAGCTCGTCGGCGGCGCGGCGGGTGAGCTCCGCGATGCGCTCGTCCTCCCCCAGGACCTCGGGCAGGAGCCTGCGCTGGTCGCCGAGCCCGAACAGGTCCAGGATCGCCGGGTCGTACCGGCCGGTGGTGTGGTCGAGGAAGGGCGCCGAGGCGTCGGACCGGTCGATGGCCGCGACACCGGTGAGTGCGAGGAAGAGCCATCCGGCGGCCGTGAGCGCCGTACGGGAGCGTTCCAGGCGCCCCGGGTCATGGGCGGCGAGCCAGCTGATCACGGCGTTCGGCATGCCGCCGCAGGTCAGCGAGCCGTTGCGGCGGTACGCCCGTTCCAGGACGCCGTCCGCCGCCCAGCGGGTCAGCAGGTCGCCGGCGCGTCCGTCGGACCACAGGATCGCGGGGCCGGTGGGGCGGCCGTCGTCGTCGACGAGCCAGCAGCCGTCGCCCTGGGCGGTAAAGCTCATCAGCCGTACCGGGGCGTGCTCCCTGCCGAGTCGGGAGAGGGCCCCGCGCACGGTGCGGACCACACCGTTCCACACCGCGTCCATGTCCTGTTCGGCCCAGCCGGGGTGGGGCCGCAGCACTTCGGTACGGGTACGGGAGAGGGCGATCTCCTTTCCCCGGGCGTCGAACACGACCGACTTGATGACCGATGTGCCGACGTCGACGGTGAGAACCGACATGACTCGCATACCTGCCCCTTCGCAGTGGCCGTACCACCGGACCGCGTGGCCGGTTCGCGGACGCCGGGGGGGGCGTGCCGCCGGGGAGAGCGTCGTTCGGCCCCGTATCCGTCCCGCGACGGCCCGGTGCCGCTGTGAGGTCGCTGGATACGGCCGCTCCGTCGGGCGGTGGGCCGGCCGGTCGTGTGGGGATCACGTGGGTTTCGCCTCACACGTTCCCGCCGTCACGGGTGCCTGTCCACCCCTGGCCGGTGGAGTGAACCGGAAAGGACCGCCTCGATGGCCCGTATGGATGCCCGCAAGGATCTCCGTCGTGGGCCGGGCGACGTCGGCCCGGTGAGGGCGAAGGGGTTCGTCCCCCTGCGACGCGGGCCGAGCGGTTCTACGCCGGTGTGAAGACCGTCCACCGCGATCCCGCCGCGCTCCGGGCCCAGGGGGTGTCCCGTCCGGGCCGGCCGTGTTGCGGGACGTCTTCACCGTCTGCCGGGTTCCCGCCCGGAAGCCGGCGCCCGCCCGCCCCCGGAGCGGTCCGCACCGGCTCGCTTCCAGCGGTCTCGGCGCGGTCGGGGGAGCCGGGTGCCCCGCTCATCGCCCTCGGCGGTCCGTCCTTCCGGGAGTACGACGCCAAAACGTTTCCGCGGTGAAGGGCGACGCCCAGGCGGGTGAGCCGACCCCGGTTCTCATGGTGTCGGGTGCTGTCGTCCCGCTACAACCTGGTGTGTGAACTCTGCTCTGCTGCGCACCACTTGCGCCGTCGCCCTGGCCTTCGCGGCCCTCCCTTCCGAGGCCGCGGCCGCCCCCGCCGTCTCAGCGGAGGCGCCCGCCACCACGGCCGCCGTCCCCGATCCGATCGTCTTCGTGCACGGCTGGAACAGCAGCGGATCGACCTGGAACACCATGGCCGACCGCTTCCGCTCCGACGGCTGGCCGAACGACCGCCTGTACCAGTGGACGTACGCCTCCACCCAGGCAAACGCCACGACGGCCGCCCAGTTGGCCCAGGAGATCGACCGCGTCCTGGCGGCCACCGGCGCGGCCAGGGTCGACCTCGTCACGCACTCGCTGGGGAGCCTCTCCTCCCGTTACTACCTCAAGAACCTCGGAGGAGACCGCAAGGTCGACGCGTGGGTCTCGCTGGCGGGCCCCAACCACGGCACCGACACCGCCTACTGGTGCGGCGGCGCCGCGTGCGCCGAAATGCGTCCCGGTTCGGCCTTCCTCAACGCCCTCAACGCCGGTGACGAGACGCCCGGCACTCCCCGCTACGCCACCTGGAAGTCGCCCTGCGACATCATCATCAACCCCGACAGCACCGTGTCCCTCACCGGCGCGGTGAACAACCTGACCACCTGCCTGGGGCACACCGAATTCCCCCTCGACGCCTCGGTCTACGGCTCGGTCAGGGCGCACATCGCGGACCAGGCCGCCGTCGGCCGGAACGGGTGACGTCGTACACCGCCCGGCCGCGCCCAGCGGTGGACCCGCGCGCACCGGGCGCCGCGGCCGAGCGGATGGCGCGCGCTCGTGCGGGTCGCCGGGTGGTCGCACCGCCGCCCCGTCCTGGATCCCTCGCCCGGACGTCCCGGGAGGCCCGTGCCGCCTTCGGAGCGATCCGCCCGGCGGTGAAGGTGTGACGGTGCACGTTCCGGGAAGAGGTGGGTCAGGACCCCGTCGTGTCTCCCCCGTCGCGACGGGGTCCGACCCTTTCCGGGCCTCGGGCACCGGAGCAGAGGCTTCGCTTGCGGGTCGCCCCTGCCCCGGTGTCCGGCGCTTACCCGGTGTCCGGCGCCCGCCGCGACGGCGCGTCGAGGCCGGGCCTGAATGCCGGGAGGGCTTCGCGCAAGCGGGTCACCGAGCGACGTGGCCCGGGTCGTCCGCGTAGTCGGGCAGGGCCAGGGTGCTGCTGACCTTCTCCCCCAGCCTGAGCATCGCGTTCAGGAACAGAGGACGGGACAGCAGGGTGTTGCGCAGCCGTATGCCGGCGGCTGTGCCGGGCGCCAGGAACTTGCCCGCGCGGCCGCCGCCCGTCTGACAGCTCCTGGCGTACCCGCGGAGCCTGCTTTCGTACCGGAGGAAGGCCGCCCGGTGGTCGCCCCGCGCCCGCGCGAGTTCGCCGGCCAGCACATAGGCGGCGACCAGCGCGGCCCCCGTGCCCATGCCCCCGAGGGTGGCCCCGCAGGCGGCGTCACCGATGAGGCACACCCGCCCCTTCGACCAGGTGTCCGCATCGGCCCGGCTGATCGAGTCGAAGTACAGATCGGGAGTCCGGTGCAGGGAGGCGAGCAGGCGGGGCACCTCCCAGCCGAGGCCGGAGAAGGCGCTGCCGATCAGACGCTTCTGCTGTTCGGGATCGTGGCGGTCGTACGCCAGTTCCGGCGCGGCGAAGACGAAGAACGCACCGGCCAGGGCAGGGTCCCGGTGGTCGGCGCCGACGGCGGCGAGCCGCCCCGGCACGTTGTACCCGACCGACCCCTTCTCCACCCCCAGGTCGTTGGGCAGCTGCCAGGCGGCGGCGTAGTAGCCGAGGTGGCGCACATGGTGCTCCTCCGGGCCGAAGGCGAGGCCGCGGACGTGGGAGTGCAGCCCGTCCGCGCCGATGACCAGGTCGAAGTCGCGTGAGACCCCGTGCCGGAAGTCGACCCGCACACCGGAGGAGGTCTCGGTGAGACCGGTGATCGAGTCACCGAAGACGTACTCGGTGTGGGGGAGGCTGTGTTCGTACAGCACTCGGGCCAGGTCTCCACGGGGCACCTCCAGCTCACCTCCGGCGAACTCGGACGGCAGACGCAAGAGCGTCCGGCCGCGTTCGTCGACGAAGCGCATCGGGCTCCCGCCGGTCTGGAGCGCGCGCAGTACGGGAACGAGTCCCATCCGTTCCAGCACGGTCAGGTGCGTCTCGCCACGGAAGTCGACCGCCTGGCCTCCCTGGCGCAGGGCCGGGGCCAGTTCGACGACGGTGGGTCTGAATCCGTGGCGTCCCAGCCAGTAGGCCAGCGCCGGGCCGGCGATGCTCGCGCCGGAGATGAGGACGTTCCTGCTCACGGGTGCCTCCGCTCAAAAACTGTGTCCTAAGGACACGGACAGAGACTGTGTACCCTGGAAACAGTTCGCAGGGCAAGACCCGGACCGGAAGGAGCGGCAGACATGGATGGCGCCGGCGCCGAAGTGGTACGACTGCTGTGGGGTCCTCACCCCAAGCCGACGCGCGGACCGAGGCCGACACTCGATCTGCACCGCATCGCACGGGCCGGGATCGAGATCGCCGACGCGGCCGGGCTGGCCGATGTGTCCATGCAGCGGGTCGCCGCACAGCTGGGCGTGACGAAGATGGCCCTGTACCGGTACGTGCCGGGCAAGGCCGAGCTGGTCGCCCTGATGGTGGACGCCGCGATCGGCCCCTGCCCCGCGCCGACGCGGCCCGGTGGCTGGCGGGAGCAGTTGGAGGAGTGGGCCCGCCGTTTGATCACCGTCTTCCACCAGCACCCCTGGGTGCTGGCCGCCACCGTCGGGCCGCGTGTCCCGGGGCCGGGGGAACTGTCCTGGCTGGAGCGTGCCGTCTCCGCGCTGGACGGCACAGGGCTGAACGGCGCCGAACGGATGGACGCGGCCGTCCTGCTGATCGGTCACATGCGCGGCATCACCCAGCAGGCGCAGGCCGCGGGACCCGCGGGCAACCCCGAGGCGCACCTGGGCGCCGTCCTCGGAGACCTCTTGCGGGAACACGGGGAGCCCTTTCCCGCGCTCACGGCGGCCCTCGCGTCCGCGCTCCACACCGAGGGGCAGGATCAGGCGTGGGAGTTCGGGCTGCAGCGCATCCTGGACGGCCTGGCCGCACTCATCGACCGGCGAGCACGCTGACCTGGGCCCGGTGCCGGGCACTCCGGGCCCGCCCTGCCCATCGCCCGAGGGCGGGCCCCGCACGCCACCCGTCGCACGGGACGGCGTCCGCGCCTCCAGCGGTGCGCGGGGCCCGTTCACGCCGGGCCCCGTCCGCCTCCGTGCGGCCACCGGTTCACACCGGTTCAGCGGTTCAGCGGCGCAGGGTGGTCTCGCGCTGCATGTGCGACAGCTTCTCGGGGTTGCGCACGGCGTAGAGGCCGGTGATGAGGCCGTCGTCGATGCGAACCGCCATGACGGTGTCGATCTCGCCGTCGAGCCGGATCACCAGCGCCGGGCGGGCATTGACCTGCACCGGTCGCAGCGACAGCGTGGTGACCCTGCCCAGACCGTGGACCAGCAGCCGGGCCACCTTGTCGGCCCCCACGATGGGCCGAAGCACAGTCTGCTTGACTCCGCCGCCGTCGCCCAGGAGGACGACATCGGGCGCGAGGGTGTCGAGCAGGCTCTGCAAGTCGCCCGTCTCGACAGCTCGCCGGAACGCGTCGAGCGCTTCTCGGGTCTCGGCCGGGGAAACGATCCCGCGCGGCCGGCGCGCCGCGACGTGAGCACGCGCCCGGTGCGCTATCTGGCGGACGGCGGCCGGACTCTTGCCGACGGCCTCGGCGATCTCCTCGTACCCGAGATCGAACACCTCGCGCAGCACGAAGACCGCACGCTCGGTCGGCGCGAGCGTCTCCATGACCAGCAGCATGGCCATCGAGACACTGTCGGCCAGCTCGACGTCCTCGGCCACGTCGGGCGCGGTGAGCAGCGGTTCGGGCAGCCAGGTGCCGACGTAGGACTCCTTGCGCCGGCCGAGCGTACGAAGCCGGCCCAGCGCCTGGCGTGTGGTGATCCGCACCAGGTACGCGCGCTGGTCCCGGACCGTCGCGAGGTCCACACCCGCCCAGCGCAGCCAGCTCTCCTGCAGCACGTCCTCCGCGTCGGCGGCCGAGCCGAGCATCTCGTAGGCGACGGTGAACAACAGGTTGCGGTGGGCGACGAACGCCTCGGTGGCGGTGTCCGCGCCTCCGCCGCCGACGAGCTCCCCGGCCGTGCCCTTCGTGCGCGTGGGCTCACTGTGCTTGCTGTTCACCGGCTGCTCCTGCCTGTTCGCTGTCGACGGTGTCACGCGCACAAGACGCCGGTGCCCCCGGATGTGTGACACCCACGATCAGTGGCACACCTCACACCGCCTTCCCGTCACACGGAGCGGAGCGCCGGCATCTCGTGTTCGACAGTGCGACACCACGAGTGAGGACGACGCCATGGACACCCGATTCAACTTGTTCGAGAACGAGATCGGCGCCAAGTTCGCCAAGCGGTTCGCCAACGCCGGCCTGGTGCTCCAGCAGTCGCCGCTGCCGCACTCCACGCAGGAGCTGATGTCGCTGCGGGCCAGCCAGATCAACGGCTGCGGATGGTGCATCGACATGCACACCAAGGAGGCCACGGCCGCGGGTGAAACGGCGGACCGGCTCCACCTGGTCGCCGCCTGGCGCGAGTCCAGCGTGTTCACCGAGGCCGAGCGGGCCGCGCTGGCGCTCGCCGAAGAAGGCACCCGGCTCGCCGACGCCCATCAGGGCGTGTCCGACGAGACCTGGGCCGAGGTACGCAAGCACTACGACGACGACCAGGTCGCCGCGTTGGTCATCATGGTCGCCCTGATCAACGCGGCCAACCGGCTCGCCGTGATCGTGCGCCTGCAGGGCGGGTCCTACGAGCCCGGCATGTTCGCCGCCGCGTTCAACTGAGCGACGGACGACGGCCGAGCGCCCGCGGGCCCGGCCCCGGATCTTCTCGGTCCGGGGCCGGGCCCGCGGGTCCAGGTTCCGGACACGCTCCAGGGTCTTCCGTCTGGATCAGGCCGGATGGGTCAGCGGGGTCCGGCGCTGGGGATGGCAAGGCGGAGGAACGAGACCCTGCGGAGCATGGGCGACTGACGACGACGCGTTGAGCGTGCGTGCCAGGGGTCGCCCGGCCGGACGGGACGCTGAAGACACTCCCTAGGCCAGGGTGCGAGCCCGTTCGAGCACCTCGGCCGGGGCCTTGGCCACCGAGCCGGTGTCGAAGGGGGGCTGCGGATCGTACTCGGTGTAGAGCTGGATCGCCTGGGCGGTGGTCTCGTCGCTGAGCAGGGCGGCCAGCCGGATCGCCATGTCGATACCCGAGGACACCCCGGCCGAGGTGATGATCCGGTCCTGACGGACGACCCGTTCGGGAGTGTAGACGGCGCCGTAAGACTCCAGTTCGGCGATCACGCCCCAGTGGCTGGTGGCGGTCAGGCCGTTCAGCAGACCGGCCGCCCCGAGGACCAGGGCTCCGGTACAGACCGAGGTGGTGAAGCGGGTGCCGGCGTGGATGCGGCGGACCCAGTCGAGGAATTCCGGATCGTCCGCCACGGTCCAGGCGCCTCCCCCGCCGGGGATCAGCAGGACGTCGCAGTGCTCCACCTCGGAGTACCTGGTCGGGACGTGCACCGGCAGCGCGCCCAGCACGTCCTGCACCAGGCCCGGCTCGGGGGCGACGAAACGTACGGTCGCGCCGGGCACATGGGCCAGGACCTCGTACGGTCCGATCGCGTCGAGCGGCTCGAAGCGGTCGAAGAGCGGGATCACGATGTCCATGAGCCGCATCCTAGCGGGGAGTTGACCGACGTTCGTGGGGGCCGGTGAACCCGGCGGACCCCGGGGTCAGGCCGTGCGGCGTGAGGATCGCTCCTCCTCCTCCCCCCCCCGGCGGGCCCTCGCCTCGTGCGGCGGGTCGCGGTCCTCCGCCGCGCCGTCCACCGCGGCGGAGGAACCGGCGCCGAGGGGCCGGCGTCCACCGATAGACAAGATCAGGAATGGGCTCGAAGGAGTGGGAATGACCGGCACAGCCACCCGCTATCCCTATCTCGTCCGGCACGGCGAGGCGTCGCCGGACGAGAGCGGACTGACCGAGGACGGCCGCCGGCAGGCGGTACTGCTCGGCCGGCGCCTGCGGGACATCCCCCTCGCGGCTGTGCATCACGGCCCGCTCCCCCGGGCGGAACAGACCGCACAACTGATCGGGGAACAGCTGGAGAACGTGCCGCTTCACCTCTCGGAGGCCGCCGGTGACTACGTTCCCCACATGCCGGCGAGGGACGAACTTCCGGCGCATGCGGCGGACTTCTTCCTCCGCTTCCTCGCCGGTGCCACACCCGAGGAACGGGAGAACGGCCCCGTACTGGCCCAGCGGGCCATGGACCTCTTCACCGGGCCGGCGGACACGGAGGAGGACCGGCACGAACTGGTCGTCACGCACAACTTCCTGGTCGCGTGGCTGGTGCGGGAGGCCATGTACGCGCCGAAGTGGCGCTGGCTCGGCCTCCACCACGGCAACGCCGCCCTGACGGTCATCCGGTACGCGCCCGATCGGCCGGCGTCCGTCCTGGTCTCCAACGACATGCGGCATCTGCCCGCCGAGCTGCGCTGGACCGGCCTCCCGCCCGCGCGGCACATCTGAGGGCACCGCCGCGGTGGCCCGCCCACCGCGCCACGCCCACGGCGTGCCGGTCGCCACCGAGCCGCGGCTCCGACCGGGAACCCTTCCGGAGGTGGTCCGTAGCCGTCCGCGATCCGCGATGATCCGCGATCGAGCAGACCCTCCCGGCTGCTGCCGTCCGGCGCGGCGGCCTCGACGAACCCCATGCCGCTGTCCGCCGCTGCGCTTCGCCGGTCGCTTCCCCGGTCTGCTCGCCGGGCGGTGCCCCGGACCGTTCCGGCGGCCTGACGGCCGGCGTTCCTCCTCAGGCTGTCCGGGTACTCGTCGGCTCTCGCCCCGGCACCGCGGGCGGGTGACCACTCCCGGGAGGCGTGACATGAGTGAGCAGACTCCATCCCAGGCGGAGGGCGGGCGGGAGCCCGGCAGGGACCGCCGAGGCAGCGGGGCCGGTGACACCGGTCACCGCGAGGTTCCCCGTACGACCCCGTCCCAGGCCGAGGGCGAACGCGGCACGGAGGACGGGACCGGACAGCGGCGCAGGAACGTCCCCAAGCCGGGCCCAGGGCCCGTGCGGCGCGAGGAAGGGCAGGAGGACAAGGGCTGAGAACGGGCACCGGAGAGGCGGTGCGTCCGTCGGCGGGGAAACCGCGCCCGACGTCGCGGGGCCGGTGCGGCCTTCCGCACCGGCCCCGCCCTCCGTGCGCCTCGACGAGCCGTGCCGTGCCGGAGCGGTGGGCGACGGGGCGCCCGGCGCGGTGACGAGAGGCACGGCGGAGAGGGAGACGGGACGCGGCGCGGAAGCGGGCTCGGCGTCGCTCCGGCGGTCACGCCCGGATGCGTCCAGCTGCTCCGACCAGGCGGTTCGGGGTCATTGGTCGGCCCAATGGCAGGAGCCGGGAGACCTTGGCAGACGGGAGGACGAGCCCGCATCATGACGCCAGGTTGTCATGCACACACCTACCGACGCCCCTACGCCCCCTGCTCCGGGAGTCTCCATGGAACGTGCCCTGCCGTCACGCCGAGGACTGCTGCGAGGCGCGGCGCTCACCGCCGCCACCGCCGGGCTGGGGGCTCTCACCACCCGCACGGCGTCCGCCGCCTCGTACCCGACCACGCACTGGATACCGGCCAGCCCGTCCAACTACACCGTGTCGACGCGCCCCGCCGGCTATCCGGTCGAGTACGTCGTCATCCACATCACCCAGGAGACGTTCCAGGACGCCATGCGGATCTTCAAGGATCCGGCCCGCAAGGTCTCCGCCCACTACATGGTGGCCTCCGGCGACGGGTACATCGGCCAGTTCGTCCGGGAGAAGGACATCGCCTGGCACGCCGGCAACTGGAGCTACAACACCCGCAGCATCGGGATCGAGCACGAGGGGTGGGTCGACCGGCCCGAGTGGTTCACCGACGTGATGTATCTCCGGTCCGCCATGCTGACCGCCGCGATCTGCGACCGTTACGCCATTCCGAGAACCCGTGCCCGCATCATCGGGCACGACGAGGTACCCGGGGCGACCCACACCGATCCCGGCCCGCTGTGGGACTGGACCCGGTACATGCGGCTCGTCAGCGGCTTCTGAACTCCGCCGCCGACGGGCCGCACCCGCCCGGACCGGGATCCGTCTCAGGCGACGGCCACCGGTGCCGGTTCCGTGCCGGACGTCGCGCACACCGAGGCCGCGATCGCGGCCGCGTGGCGGAGCAGGTCCCGGGCCTGCCGGGCGTCGAGCTCGCCCAACGCGTCCGGGTTCAGCATCCCCAGGGCGTCCAGCCGGCTCAGCAGGCCCGCCGTGAACGCGTCCCCGGCACCGATGGTGTTGACCACGTCCACCGGGACGGCGGGCACCGACACGGGTTCCGGGGCACCGGGCCGGCCGGTTCCCGGCAGGTATGCCGTACTCCCCCGTGCTCCGCGGGTCAGCACGACCAGGCGGCCCTCCCCCGCCAGCGCGCGGCACGTCTCCTCGACGGGCCGGTCCGGCCAGAGCCGTACCAGGTCCTCGTCGCTGGCCTTGACGATCCGCGCCAGCAGGCACAGCTCGCGCAGCCGCCGCAGCCCCTCCACGGGGTCGTCGGCTCCCTCCTCGCGCACATTGGGGTCCACCACGAGGACGGTGCCGGGAGCGGCCGCGGCCGCTCGCGCGGTCGCCGCCACCGCGTCGGCGGCCGGGGGCACGACGGCGGCGAGGCCGCCCACGTACACCGCGCCGAAGCGGGCGACGCTCGCGGCGCGGTCCGCGATGCGGAAGGTGGCCGTGTCGTGCAGGTGGAAGCGGTAACCGTTGGACACGCCGGAGGGACGGCAGCCGTCGGCCGCCCCTCCGGACGTCCCCTCGCGTCTCCGGTGGCCCGGACCTTCGCGGTCGCTGCCGGCACGCGCCCCCGGGCCTGCGGCGGCATCCGCTCCGGCGGCCGCAGGGGCCTGCCCGCCATGGTCACGGTCCTCGCCCGGGTCGGCCACCGCCAGAGCCGTCGGCCAGGGTGACCGCGCGCACAGGTCGAGGTGGACGCCGGCCCGCGTCATCCGCTCCTCCAGGGCCCGGGCGAAGCGGTCGTCGCCCAGCGCACCGGCGAACCAGCACGACGTCCCGAGCCGCGCCAGTCCGACCGCGACATTGGCCGGAGCGCCACCGGGCTGGGCGCGCCTGAGCTCCGGTTCCCCGCCCTGCAGCGGCACGAGGTCGATGAGCGCTTCGCCCATCACCAGCACGCCCGTCACGGCGTCACCACGATCTTGCGGCCCCGGCCGGCCGCGAACCGGTCCAGGGCCTGCGGGTACTGCTCCAGCGGCAGCCGGTCGCTGATGAACACCGAAGGATCGAGCACGCCCGCGGCGAAGAGCGCGGCGGCCCGCTCGTAGCTGTGCAGCACCGCCATGGAGCCGGTGATGGTGATCTCCCGGTTGTAGATGCGGTACGGCTCGATGACGGCGGTCGTCGCGTAGTCGGCGACCCCGAACTGGAGGAACGTGCCGCCCTTGGCGACCCGGCGGAGGCCGTCCTGGATGGCGGCCGCGTTGCCCGTCGCGTCGATCACGACGTCCCAGCCTTCCGGCCGGTCCAGTTCGTCGGCGGATGCCGCCGCGCGCGAGCAGCCGAGGGCGCCGGCGGTGGCCAGCCGCTGCGGGTTGACGTCGAGGACGTCGACGGACGCGGCCCCTGTCCGCTTGGCGAGCTCCAGCATCATCAGGCCCATGGTCCCGGACCCGTAGATGAGGACCTCCGCTCCGAGACTGCCGTTGAGCACGTCGTAGCCGCGCACGGCGCAGGAGAGCGGCTCGATCAGGGCGGCGTCCCGTACGTCGACGTGGTCGGGCAGCCGGACGCAGTTGGCGACGGGTGCGACGGCGTACTCGGCGGCACCGCCCGGCTCGGTGACACCGATCGCCGCCCACCGGTCGCAGAGGTTGCCGCGGCCGGAGCGGCAGTAGCGGCACTCGTGGCAGTGCAGGGACGGGTCGACGGCGACCTTGTCACCGACGGCCAGTCCGGTGACGTCCTTGCCGACACCGACGATCTCCCCGGCGAACTCGTGTCCGGGCACGAGGGGCAGGGCGGGGGCGAACTCCCCGTGCAGGATGTGCAGATCGGTGCCGCACAGACCGCACGAGGCGACGGCGACGACGACCTCCCGGGGGCCTGGGGCCGGGTCGGGGACGGTCGTGACGGTCACCTTGCCGGGGGCTTCGACGATTGCGGCCCTCATTTGACAGCTCCTAGCGAAAGGCCCTGGACCAGCTTGTCCTGGGCGGCGAAACCGGCGGCGAGCACCGGCAGGGAGACGACGACGGACGCGGCGCACAGCTGGGCCAGGAACAGGCCCTGGCTGGTGACGAATCCGGTCAGGTACACGGGCGCGGTCTGGGCCACGACACCGGTGAGCACGCGGGCGAAGAGCAACTCGTTCCAGCTGAAGATGAAGCAGATGAGGGCGGTGGCGGCGATGCCGGGCGCGGCGACGGGTGCGACGACCCGGGCCAGCACGGTCGGCAGCCGGGCGCCGTCGACCTGGGCGGCCTCGATGATGGAGAGGGGGATGTCCCCGAGGAACGACTGCATCATCCACACCGCGATCGGCAGGTTCATCGAGGTGTACAGGATGACGAGCAGCCAGACGTTGTCCAGCATCCCCGCGTTCTTGGCGAAGAGGTACACCGGCAGCAGACCGGCGACGACCGGCAGCATCTTGGTGGAGAGGAAGAAGAACATCACGTCCGTCCACTTGCGCACCGGCCGGATGGACAGCGCGTAGGCCGCGGGCAGGGCCAGGAGGAGGACGAGCAGGGTCGAGAAGACGGAAGCGGTGAGGGAGTTGATCAGGGCGGGCCAGGGGGTGACACCGGTCCGGGCACCGAAGAACTCCCGGTAGCCGGCGAGGGTCAGCGGCGCGGCGAGCGAGGGCGGGTTGGTCGCCGCGTCCGGTTCCGAGTGGAACGAGGTGAGCAGCATCCACATGGCCGGCAGGCAGAATCCGAGGCCCGCCACCCAGGCGAGCAGGCCGAGTGCGGCCGACCGGCGGCGGGCGCGCCGTGCCGCGGGCCGGGCGTCGGACGGGGCGGGACGGCGCCCGGTGCGCCGTGTGCCGGGGCGGACGTCGAGTGCGGCCATCAGCGGGTCGCCTCCTCGCGGAAGAGGGACGAGACCGCGCGCAGGGCGAAGGCGGCGATGACGATCGTGCCGAGCACGACGACGACCCCGGCGGCGGACGCGAGCCCGTATTCGTGGGCTTGGTAGAAGGTCTGGTAGACGGTGTACGGGAGGTTGGCGGTGCCCAGTCCTCCGGAAGTGATCGTGAAGACGGCGTCGAAGTTCTGCACGATGTACACGGAGCCCAGCAGGGTGCCCAGTTCGAGGTACCGGCGCAGGTGCGGGAGGGTCAGATGGCGGAAGATCTGCCAGGCCCCGGCGCCGTCCAGCCGGGCCGCCTCGATCATCTCGGCCGGCCGGCTCTGGAGCCCCGCGAGCAGGATGAGCATCATGAACGGCGTCCACTGCCAGACGAGGGCGGCTTCGACGGCGATCAGCGGCATGCCGGAGATCCAGTCGGGCTGGGCGGGCTCGGGATCGCCGAGCAGCCCTCCGATCCAGGACAGGGCGCCGTTGAGCAGTCCGTACTCCGGGTTGTAGAGGGCGTGCTTCCACAGCAGCGCCGCGGAGACCGGGACGATGAGGAACGGTGTGATGAGGAGGGTGCGGACCAGGCCCCGGCCGAAGAACGCCCGGTCCAGGAGCAGGGCGAGCAGCAGCCCGAGCACCACGCTCACCACCACGACGGTCGCGGTGAGCACCACGGTGGTCAGGACCGATTCGCGCAGGGCGGGGTCGGTGGCGACGGTCGCGTAGTTGGACAGCCCGGTGAACGCCCGGTCCTCGGGGTCGAGGGAGTTCCAGTCGAAGAGTGAGATCACCAGTGTGGCGACGAAGGGCAGTTGGGTGACCGCGATCAGGAAGACCAGAGCGGGGAGCAGGGGTGCCCGGGTGGCCCAGGCGCGTACCGCGCGGGGGCGGGGCGCGGGGTGGCGGGACGGCGTGGCCGGCGCCGACGGTGGCGCCGCGTATGTGGTCACCGGTACTCCTTCGCGACCTTCTCGGCCATGGTCTGGGACTTCCTCAGCGCCTCGTCGACGGATTGCCGGCCGGCGATGGCCGCGCTGATCTCCTGGGAGACCCTGGTGCCGAGGTCGGTGAATTCGGGGATGCCGACGAACTGGATGCCGGGGGCGGGGCGCGGCTGGGTGCCGGGGTTGCCGGGAGCGGCCGTGGCGATGGCCCGCCGGGTCACGTCGGCGAAGGCCGCGGCCTCCCGGCGGTAGGCGGGGTTCTCGTACGTCGAGGCGCGTTTGCCGGCCGGTACGTGGGTCCAGCCGAGTTCCTCGCCGACGAGGTTCTCGTACTCCTTTCCGGACGCCCAGGAGATGAACTTCCACGCCCGGTCGCTCTTGCGGGATGCCTTCTGCATGCCCCAGGCCCAGGTGTAGAGCCAGCCCGAGGCGGCGGTGCGGTCCACCGGCGCCGGTACGTAGCCGATGCGGCCCTTGACCGGGGAACCCGCCGCTTCCAGGGAGCCGGCGCCGGCCGTGGCGTCGTACCACATGGCGGTCTTGCCCTGCGTCATGTTGTTGAGGCACTCGGCGTAGCCGGACTGCGCGGCGCCCGCCTCTCCGTGCCGGCGTACGAGGTCGACGTAGAAACGGGTCGCCCTGGCGAACTCGGGTGAGGTGAGGCGGGCCCGCCAGTCGTCGGTGAACCAGGTGCCGCCCATCGTGTTGACGACGGTGGTGAGCGGGGCGATGACCTCGCCCCAGCCGGGCAGGCCGCGCAGGCAGATGCCCTTCATGCCGTCCCTGGCTCCGTCGGCGCGGGCCGCCAGCTCCGCCACCTGCTGCCAGCTGGGCCTGGCCGGCATCGTCAGTCCGGCCTGCGCGAACACGTCCTTGCGGTACATGAGGAAGGACGACTCGCCGTAGAAGGGCTCCGCGTAGAGTTTGCCGTCCTCGGCGGTGAGCGCCTCCTCGACGGGGTCGAGGATGTCGTCCTGGTCGAAGGCCCGGTCCTGGGCGGTGTAGGGGCCGAGGTCGTGCAGCCAGCCGTTCTCGGCGAAGAAGGGCACTTCGTAGTTGCTGATGGTGGCGACGTCGTACTGGCCGGCCTGGTTGGAGAAGTCCTGGCTGATCTTGTCCCGGACGTCGTTCTCGGGGAGCACCGTGAAGTTGACCTTGATGCCGGTCCGCCGGGTGAAGTGGTCCCTGGTGAGCTTCTGCAGGGCGACCATCTGAGGGTTGTTCACCATGAGGACGTTCAGCGCGTCGCCTCCGCCGAAGGCGGTGCCACCGGCTCCGGCGCAGCCCGACGCGATGAGTGCTGTCGCGGCCGCGGCCGCGCCCACGCGGACGCGGACCCTGACGGCGCGTGCTCGTGGCTGGATGGGCATGGGGTCTCCTGACGTTCGTTGCGGCCGTGCCGGACCGCCCCTGCCTGGTGGGGTGGTACGGCGGGCGGACGTGACGGGTGCGCGGGCCGGCCGGCCGTGCGAGGGGGCGGGCCGGTGGTACGGGGGCGAGGGTGCGAGGGGTCGCGGTGGTACGGGGCCGGCCGGGGCGGGCGAGGGCGCGGCGGGAGCGGGCGGGGTCGCGGGGCGGGTGCGGGTGCGCGGTGTCGGCCTGTGCGGGGGTGCGGCGGTCCCGCTCTCCCGCCTCCCGGGCGGCGGGAGGCGGGAGTTATGGGGGAGGGGGCCGCTGGACGAGCCGTGCGGGAGGGGTACGGGGGGCGGGCGGTGAGTGGGCTCAGACGCGGAGGACCTGGGGGCCGAGCAGGGAGTAGCGCTGTGCCTCGGCGGAGGGCAGCCCCCCGTCGGTGACGATGGCCTCGAAGTCGCCGACCTCGGCGAAGCGGCAGAAGCTCACCGCGCCGAACTTCGTGTGGACGCCGACGAACACATGGCGCCGGGCGCTGCGCATGGCCTGGGCCTTCACCGCGCAGACCGCGGGGTCGGGGGTGGTCAGGCCGTACTCGCGGGAGATGCCGTTCGCCCCGATGTACGCCAGGTCGATGACGAATCCGGCGAGCATCCGGGTGGCCCAGTGGTCGACCGTGGCCATCGTCGCGCCGCGCAGCCGTCCGCCGAGCAGGAGGACGGCGGTCCTCTCCGCGTCGGCGAGCGAGGAGGCGACCGCCAGCGAGGCGGTGATCACGGTCAGCGGCCGGTCCCTGGGCAGGGCCTGGGCGACCAGTTGGGGGGTGAAGCCCTCGTCGACGAAGACGGTCTCGGCGTCACCGATGAGGTCCGCCGCCACTGCTCCGATCCTGGACTTCTGCGGCACCAGCCGGGTGGTGCGGGAGGCGAGACTGGTCTCGAATCCGGCGCTCTCCACGGGGTGCGCGCCGCCGTGCGTCCTGCGCACCAGACCGTGCTCCTCCAGTGCCCGCAGATCGCGCCGGACGGTCTCCTTGGCCACCCCCAGTTCCGTGGCCAGCCGGTTCACCGCGACGGACCCGTCCTGGCGGGCGATGTCCAGAATGGCTCGTCTGCGTTCGTCGGTGTCCACCACACATGTCCTTGCTCTGCCGCGGCTCGGGCGCCCGTTCGGGCTCATGCGTCGTTTGTACAACCCGGGCGACGGCGCGACCAGGCTCTTCGCCGCTCGGGCTGTGCCCGTTCGTGCCCGTTCCGGTCGTGGATCTTCCCTGGTGGGGCGCGTCCGGACGGCTCGGTGCGGCCGTCACGGTGCCCGTTCGGCGGGGGCGGCGAGCCCGAATGGTGCCCGCGGGCCCTTACGGGGAGGGCCCGTGGAGGCATGCGGCGGTGCTCGGGCCGGTGCGGCTGGACGGTGTCGGCCCTGCTGGTGCCCAGCACCGCTGCCGTGACGCTCTTCCAGGTCCGGACGGCCACGGGAGTCACCGGGATGCCCGGCGCGGTACGTGCCGGCGGTCCCGATGGCGGAGCGCCGGGGCGTCCGGATCACCGGGGCTTACTCCGCGGTCGGCGGGGAACCCGGCGGATCGGAGCGGGCTGCCGGACACCGCCGAGCCGGTCGGCCGGGCGGCACCCCCGCTTCCCACGCACGAGGAGTAGCAATGGTTCTTCCCACACTCGTCGAGGAGGGGGCCGACGCCCCGGATGCAGCGGGGGACGCGCCGACGGCCGGAGGTGCCGTATGTGCGGGCTGAGCGGGGAAATCCGCTTCGACGACCGCCGTCCCGATCTGGCCGCGGTGGAGCGCATGACCGATCGTCTCGCGCCGCGCGGCCCCGACGGCCGGGGCATCTGGTCACAGGGCCCGGTGGCCCTCGGACACCGGCGGCTGAAGATCATCGACCTGTCGGAGCGCGGCGCCCAGCCGATGACCGACAACGAGGCCCGGCTCACCGGGGTCTTCAACGGGTGCGTCTACAACTACCAGGAGCTGCGCGAGGAACTGCGCGGGCTCGGGCACCGCTTCTTCTCCTCCTCGGACACCGAGGTGGTGCTCAAGGCGTACCGGCAGTGGGGTACCGACTGTGTCGACCACTTCACCGGGATGTTCGCCTTCGCCCTGGTGGAGCACGACACGGGCCGGGTGGTCCTGGCCCGCGACCGGCTCGGCATCAAGCCCCTGTACCTGTCGCAGACGCCCGGCCGGCTGCGGTTCGCCTCGACGCTGCCCGCCCTTCTGGCGGGCGGTGAGGTGGACACCTCGCTGGACCCGGTGGCCCTGCACCAGTACCTCAGCTGGCACGCCACCGTCGCGACACCCCGTACCGTCCTCACGGGGGTGCGCAGGCTGGCGCCCGCCACCGTACGGGTCGTGGAGCCGGACGGCACCTACCGCGACCACCGTTACTGGCGGCCGTCGTACACCCGGCGCCCCGAGCACGCGGGCATGGACGCCGCCGACTGGCGGGACGCCGTGCTGGAGGCGCTGCGCACCGCCGTGCGCCGGCGGATGGTGGCCGACGTGCCCGTGGGAGTGCTGCTCTCCGGCGGCCTGGACTCCAGTCTGATCGTGGCGCTGCTCGCCGAGCAGGGCCAGCGGGACCTCGCCACGTTCAGTGTGGGCTTCGAGGCGGAGGGCGGTGAGGAGGGCGACGAGTTCGCGTACTCCGATCTGGTCGCGCGGCGGTTCGCCACCGAGCACCATCAGCTGATGGTGCCCTCCGACCGGGTGTCGAACGCCCTGGAGGGGGCGATCGCGGCCATGAGCGAGCCGATGATCAGCCATGACGTGGTCGCCTTCCATCTGCTGTCCGAGCTGGTGTCCAAGGAGGTCTCCGTCGTCCAGAGCGGCCAGGGCGCCGACGAGGTGTTCGCCGGTTATCACTGGTATCCGGCGATGGCGGAGGTCGAGCGGGCGCGGGAGCCGCAGCGGTACGCGGAGGTGTACTTCGACCGGACGCACGCCGAACTGGCCCGGGTGCTCCAGCCGCACATGCTGCCCGGCGAGGATGTGTCGGGCCGGTTCGTCCGGGACCACATGGCCGCCCCGGGCGCCGAGACCGCCCTGGACGCGGCGCTGCGCCTGGACACCGAGGTGATGCTCGTGGACGATCCGGTGAAGCGTGTCGACAACATGACCATGGACTGGGGCCTGGAGGCACGGGTGCCGTTCCTGGACCACGAGCTCGTGGAGCTGGCGGCCGCCTGTCCGCCGGAGTTGAAGCTCGCCCAGGGCGGCAAGGGCGTCCTCAAGGACGCCGGGCGCCGTGTGCTGCCCCGTGAGGTGGTCGACCGGCCCAAGGGCTACTTCCCCGTGCCGGCCATCCGCCATATGGCCGGTCCCGTGCTCGAACGGGTCCGGCAGGCCATGTCGGCCCCCGAGGCCAGGGCACGCGGTGTCTTCCGGGACGAGTACGTCCGGGAACTGCTGAGCGCCCCCGACGACCACCGTACGAAGCGCGGGGCGAACGCCCTGTGGCAAGTCGCCTTGCTGGAGATATGGCTGCAGACGCACGGAATCCACTGACCGGGGCCGAGGCCGGGGCCGGGGCAGGTGGCGCGCCGGGCCCCGCGGTGACGGGCGGTACCGGCTCCGGTGCGGGGCCGGTCCGCCGCCTCGCCGCGTGCGCCGCCCCCACCCCCCTGCCGCTCGCCGACGCGCAGGGCCCGAGGGACGCCCCGCAGCCGCTGATCGCCCACGGGTGCTGGTACCCGTCGGCCGACCCGACGGGTGAGCACGTCGCCTTCATCTGTGACCGGACCGGAGTGCCCCAGCTGTGGACCGGACCCGCCGCCGGCGGTGAGCCGCACCTGCTGGACTCGGACCCGGACCCGGTGACGGAGGTGGCGTGGTCGCCCGACGGGCGCTGGATCGCGTATACGACCGCGCCGGGCGGCGGCGAGCACACCCGGGTGCTGTGCGTACGCCCGGACGGCAGCCGCCGCCGGATCCTCGCGGGCGCCGAACCGGGCAGCTCCGCGCACCTGGGGTGCTGGACGCGGGACGGCTCTGCCCTGGCCGTCACCGTCGCCGGACCGCCTGTCGCGCGCTGGGGCGAGGGCGGTACGGGGACGGCCGCCGAACCGGGATTCGCCCGGCCGGACGCGTACGCCGTGGAGCTTCCCCCCGGCTGGTCGGGCCGGGACGGGCCTGCGACGCTGCTCGGCGGGGCGCGTTGGGGGGACGTCACGCCGGGGCCCTCGCCCGAGGAACACCGTGACGGTACGGGGCCCGACGGCCGCGACACGCTGGCCGCCTATCTCATCGACCTCGATGGTCCGGCCTCTCCCACGCTGATCGCCCTGGAGCGGGGGGCCGCCACACTGCGCGTGTGCGACGTCAGCGGGGACGGCCGTCTGGCGCTGCTGCGCCGGGGGCCGCGCGGTCGCCGGGAGGCGGTGGTGCTGCGCATGTCGGACCTGCGGACCAGCTGTGTGGTGCCGGTCGCCGACGGCGATCCGTGGATCGGCCGGTTCTCCCCGGACGGGCGCACCGTGTGGCTGCGCAGCGACCACCGGCGCGAGTTCGCGGCGCTGCTGGCCGCCGCGCTGGACCGGCACGGCCAGTGGTCCGGCATGTCCGTGGTGGCCGAGCGGGAGGGTTGCGACCTCGAACTCCTGGCGTTCGCCGAGGACGGCCGGCAGGCCGTCCTCGCCTGGAACGTCCAGGGGGTGAGCCGTCTGGAGACCCTCGCACTTCCCGCGGACGGCGGGCCGGCCACTCGGCCACGGCCGTCCCCGGCCACCGGCACCGCCCGCGCGGGTGCCGGTGCGCGCGGGGCCGAGGGCACCGGCACCGAGGGGTCGCCAGGGCCGCCCGTGCGGCGCGCGATCCCCCTGCCGCACGAGGTGGTCACGCGGATCGGCCGGTCCGGGCCCCGGGGAGCGGTCCTGGCGTTGTCCGGGTCCCAGCGGCGACCGGGCGTGTGGTGGCTGCCCGGCGCGGCTCCCCCGGCGCGTACCTCCTGGTCGTCACGGGACCAGGACGCCGTCCCCCCGGGCCGCCGGCCCGTGCGCCCGACTCGCCTGCGGCTGAAGGCGCGCGACGGGCTGCCCCTGGCCGGCTGGTACTACCGGGCGCCCGGCCGGAAGCCCGGGGCCCCCGCGCCGTGCGTGGTCCATCTGCACGGCGGCCCCGAGGAGCAGGAACGGCCCGTCCTCGATCCGCTGTACCACGAGCTCCTGGGGCGGGGCCTGGACGTCTTCGCGCCCGATGTCCGCGGTTCGTCCGGCTCCGGTCGCTCGTTCACGGACGCCGACCTCGGCGCGGGACGGTTCGCCGCGATCGACGACGTGGCCGACTGCGCGGCGCACGCGGTGCTGAGCGGACTCGCCGACCCGAGGCGCCTCGCGGTCATGGGCCGCTCCTACGGCGGGTACCTGACCCTCGCCTCCCTGACATGGCACCCGGAGGTCTTCCGCACGGGCGTGGCGGTCTGCGGCATGTCGGACTTCTCGACGTTCTTCGCGGGGACCGAACCGTGGATCGCGGAGTCGGCCTCGCACAAGTACGGGCACCCGGAGCACGACGCCGCGCTGCTGCGGTCCCTCTCCCCCATGAGCCGCGTCGACGACCTGCGGGTGCCGCTGCTGGCGGTGCACGGGGAGCACGACACCAATGTGCCGCCGGGAGAGTCCGAGCAGTTCGTGCGTGCCGCGCGCGAACGCGGGCACGCGGCCGAGCTCCTCACCCTGCGCGACGAGGGTCACGACTTCCTGCGTGCCGAGAACAGGCGGCTGTTCCGCCGTGCCGCCGCCGACTGGATGGAGCGCCACCTGCGGAGCTGAGCCCTGCGAAGCCGTGCCACATGTGCCTAAAGTGACCGAAGGTCGGCATTCCGTACCGATGCGCGGAACCGACACCTCGACCTGGAGGTGCAGATGCTGCTGACGGTTCAGGGGGCTGACACATGATCCCCCCGCTCGCCTCGTACGCCGTGGTCGTCCCGACCATCGGACGGCCGTGCCTCGCCGACTGCCTCGCCGCGCTGGCCGCGAGCGAAGGTCCCGAGCCGAGCCGGATCGTGCTCGTCGACGACCGCCCGGGCCGGCCGGCCGGCGACCTGCCGCTGGCGTCGCTCGGCGCGCTGGCGGACCGCGCGGTCGTGTTGCGCAGTGGCGGCCGCGGTCCGGCGGCCGCCCGCAACACGGGGGTGCGCGCGGTCGACGAGCCCTGGACGGTCCTCCTCGACGACGACGTGCGGGTGAGCGCGTACTGGCGCGAGCAACTGGCCCGGGACCTCGCCGAGGCGTCCCCCGAGACCGGGGGCGTGCAGGGTGTCCTGGAGGTTCCGCTGCCGCCGGGGCGCAAGCCCACCGACTGGGAACGCAACACCGCCGGCCTGGCCGACGCCCTGTGGGCGACCGCCGACATGGCGTACCGCACCGAGGCGCTGAAAGCGGTGGGCGGCTTCGACGAGCGGTTCCCCAGGGCCTTCCGGGAGGACGCCGACCTGGCCCTGCGGATCATGGACGCCGGCTGGCGCATGGGGCGGGGCGAGCGGCGCACCGAACACCCCGTACGGCCCGCCGACCGCTGGGTGTCGGTGCGGGTACAGCGGGGCAACGCCGACGACGCCCTGATGGTGCGCCTGCACGGGGCCGACTGGTGGGAGCGGGCCGCGGCCCCGCGCGGACGGATCCGCCGCCACGCGGTGATCACCGCGGCGGGTGCGGCGGCCGTGCTGCTGGCCACGGCCGGGCGGCGGAGGGCGGCCGGCGTCGCGACGGCGGTCTGGGCGCTGGGCACGGCGGAGTTCGCCCGGGCGCGGATCGCTCCCGGGCCGTGTACCCGGGACGAGATCCTGACGGTGGCCGCGACCAGCGCGCTGATCCCCGCGTTCGCCACCTGGCACCGGCTGCACGGGGAGCTGCGCCACCGCGGCGCCGGGAACTGGGACGGCGGTGGCCTGTGATCCGGCCGGCGGCCGTGCTGTTCGACCGGGACGACACGCTCGTGGCGGACGTCCCGTACAACGGCGATCCCGGCCTGGTCCGGCTGATGCCGGGTGCGCGGGAGGCGGTCCGGCTGCTGCGCGCCCATGACGTCGCGGTCGGCGTGGTGTCCAACCAGTCGGGCATCGGCCGGGGGCTGCTGACCGAGGCCCAGGTGGCTCGCGTCAACGCCAGGATCGACGCTCTGCTCGGGCCGCTCGACGTGTGGGTCCACTGTCCCCACGTGCCGCAGGACGGCTGCGCGTGCCGCAAGCCGGCCCCCGGTCTGGTCCTCGAAGCGGCACGCCGTCTGGGCGTGCGCCCCGAGCGGTGCGCGGTCGTCGGCGACATCGGCGCGGACATGGGCGCGGCGCGCGCGGCGGGTGCGCGGGGGGTGCTGGTCCCGACGGCGCGCACCCTGCCGGACGAGGTGGCGGCCGCGCCGCTGGTCTGCGCGGACCTGCTCGACGCCGTCCTGCGGGTGCTCGGCGACGTGCCCGTGGCGCCCGACGGGTCGCCGCTCCCGAGGAGGTCGTCATGAGGGCGCTGGTCGTCCGGCTGGACAGTTTCGGTGACGTCCTGCTCGCCGGGCCCGCCGTGCGGGCGGTCGCCGCCCGGGCGGACCGGGTGGCGCTGCTGTGCGGGCCGCGCGGGGCTCCCGCCGCGAGGCTGCTGCCGGGCGTCGACGAGGTGCTGGTGTGGGAGGCGCCGTGGGCCGGTTTCAGCCCACCGCCGGTGGACCGTACCGACATCGGGCGGGTGGTGGACCGGATCGCGGCGGCCCGGGCGGACGAGGCGCTGGTGCTGACGTCGTTCCACCAGAGCCCGCTGCCGGCCGCGCTGTTGCTGCGGATGGCGGGAGTGGCCCGGATCGCCGCCGACAGCGTGGACGCCCCCGGCTCGCTGCTGGACGTGCGCCACACCAGGGCGCCGCACGCGCACGAGGCGCGGGCCGCGCTGGACCTGGCCGAGGCGGCCGGCTTCCCGCCCCCGCCGGGTGACGACGGGCGGCTGCTGGTGCGGCACGCCGCGGGAGCGCCGGAGCTGACGGGCGGCGGCCCGTATGTCGTGGTCCACCCCGGCGCGAGTGTCGCGGCCCGCCGGTGGAGCCCCGAGCGGTGCGCCCAGGCGGTGCGGCTGCTGTCGAACGCGGGCCACCGGGTCATCGTGACGGGCGGACCGGACGAGCGGGACCTCACCGCTTTCGTCGCGGGCGGCGCCGGGACGGACCTGGGCGGCAGGACGGCTCCGCCGCAGCTGGCGGCCGTGCTCGCGGCGGCCGGCGCCGTGGTGACGGGCAATACGGGGCCGGCCCACCTCGCGGCGGCCGTCGGGACGCCGGTGGTCTCCCTGTTCTCCCCCGTGGTCCCCGCCGAGCGCTGGGGCCCGTACGGCGTCCCGTACGTCCTCCTCGGGGACCAGCGGGCGGCCTGTGAGGGCAGCCGCGCCCGCGAGTGCCCCGTACCGGGGCACCCGTGCCTCGACGAGGTGACGGCGGAGGACGTGCTGGCCGCGGTGGGGAAACTCCTGGAGAACGAGGAGAACGAGGAGAACGAGGAGAACGAGGAGGACGGGCACGCCATGGAGGACGGGGAGGACGGGGGGTGAACCGGGGCGCGCGGAGACCGGACGGACGTCCTTACGCCCGGGACGCGACCGCCCCGGAAGGACTCCCGGGTTCCGGCCTCCCCCCGGGGACGGGCGGGACGGGCGGAGGGGCGCGGCCCCGGCTGCTGGTGCTGCGCGCGCTCGGCCTGGGCGACCTGCTGGCCGGTGTGCCGGCGCTGCGCGCGCTGCGACGGGCGTTCCCCGGGTACGAGACGGTGCTCGCCGCTCCCGGGCAGCTGGCCGCGCCGGCCGCCGCGTCGGGCGCCGTCGACACCCTGCTGCCGGCGTCGGCGCCGGGCAGGGCCGTCCCCCGCGCTCTCGGCTGGTCGGGTCCGCCGCCGGAGGTGGCGGTCGACCTGCACGGCAACGGGCCGCCCAGCCACCTGCTGCTCCAGCGGCTCGCCCCGGGACGGCTCCTCGCGTTCGCCCACACCGGTACGCCGGACATCGAGGGGCCCGTGTGGCGGCACGACGAGCACGAGCGGGCCCGCTGGTGCCGCCTGCTGCAGTGGTACGGGATCCCGGCCGACCCGGACGACGTGCGGCTCGCCGAGCCCCGTACGCCCTCCCCCGCCCCGGGCGCCATCGTCGTGCACCCCGGCGCGGACAGCGGATCCCGGCGCTGGCCCGCCGAGCGGTACGCGGTCGTCGTGCGCGCCCTGCGCCGGCGCGGGCACCGGGTCGTGCTGACCGGGGGGCCCGGTGAGGACGAGCTGCTGGAGCGGGTGGCGCCGAGGGACGGGGACGTCTTCGGCGGCGGGCTGCCGTTCGAGCGGCTCTCCGCGTTGTTCGCCGGGGCCGCGGCCGTGGTCAGCGGCGACACCGGCATGGCCCATCTGGCCGTCGCGTACGGCACTCCCTCGGTCACGCTGTTCGGCCCGGTGTCGCCCCGCCTGTGGGGGCCGCCGCCGGGTACGCGGCACGTGGCGCTGTGGCATCCGGGCCCGCCCGGCGATCCGCACGGCGAGGAGCCCGATCCGCAGCTGCTGCGCATCCAGCCGGACGACGTGCTCAAGGCCCTGTCCGGCCATCCCGAGGTGCCCGGCCCGTGACCGTCGCGGGTGGCACCGGAGCGGTCGGGACATCCCGGTTCAGCCGGTCCTTCACGGGTACTCGGCGCCATATGATCACCGTTGGGGTCGCCTCATGATCACCGTTGGGGTCGAGGAAGAGTACCTGCTGCTCGATCCGCTCACCTGCATGCCGGTGCCGCTGGCGGAGCAGGTGCGCGCCGCGGCCGGTCTCGGACCGATCGTGGAGGACCAGGAGGTCCAGTCGGAGCTCCTCCAGGTCCAGGTCGAGGTCGCGACGCCGGTCTGCACGGACCTGGAGGAGGTCGGCGGGCATCTGCTGCGCCTACGGCACGCCATCGGCACGGCCGCGGAGAAGAACGGCTGCCGGATCGCGGCGTGCGGTACCGCGCCGTACCGGGAGGCGGCGCCCGTACCGGTCACCCAGAAGGCCCGTTACCTCGCCATGCGTTCGCAGGCCCCCCAGCTGGTCGCCGAGCAGCTGGTCAACGGGATGCACGTGCACGTCGCGGTCCCGGACCGGGCGACCGGGCTCGCGGTGCTGAACCGTCTGCGCGTCTGGCTGCCGACCCTTGTGGCCATGTCGGCGAACTCGCCGCTGTGGGACGGGACGGACACGGGTTTCGCCAGCTGGCGCACGTTGATCTTCGGCCGCTGGGCGGTCAGCGGGCCCCCGCCGCGCTTCGAGGACCACGACGACCACGAGAGGCGGGTCCGGGCGCTGCTGGACTCCGGGGTCATCTCCGACACCGGTCAGCTGTACTGGCAGGCCCGGCTCTCCGACAAGTACCCGACCATCGAGGTGCGCTGCACGGACGTGCAGTTGCGGGCCGACAGCGCCGTGATGTTCGCCGGCATCATCCGCGCCATGGTGGCCACCGCCATCCGGAACGAGGAGGACGGCCTACCGGTCCCCGACTGCCCGCAGGAACTGCTGCTGGCCTCCAACTGGCACGCCGCCCGCCACGGGCTGACCGGTCAGCTGCTCGACCCCGAGGGGCGGCGCCGCAGCGCGGGCGACGTCCTCGCCCGGCTGATCGACTCCATCACGCCGGCCCTCGACGAGACGGGCGACGACCGGGAGGTGGCCGCCCTGGTCCACCGGCTCCTCCAGGAGGGCACCCCGGCGGACCAGCAGCGCAGGGCCCTCGCCGAGGGCGGCCTGACGGGTCTCGCGGGTCTGCTCTTCAGCGAGACGGTAGCGCCGTAGGGGCGTCCGGCCACCGGGCTGGACGGGTGCGGCCCCCGCTGCCCGGCCGGCGGGTGGACGCGCGAGTCCCCGGACCGCGAGCCGGCGACCGTGGCTCGTCGGGCCGCGCACCGGGGGGCCCCGCCCCGCCGTGACAGCGGACTCGGCTCGGGTGGGTGGATCCGGCGGCCGGCCCGGTGGGCGAGGTGACCGCGCCGAGCGACACGGTGACGTCCACGGCTTCCGGATCGTCGAGCGGTCGGCGTGGCACCCCTCGCCGTGATCACGGTCGGGGGGACGGCGTCGAGCCGATCCCCGGCGGTTGCCCCGAACCGCACGGTGGCTCCGTCGGCGAAGCCCGGGCCGTGGACGGGACCGGGGTGCCGTGCCCTCCCCCGGGCCGGCCCGGGCCCGCCGTGACACCGCGTCACCACTCGAACGGCTCACACCGCCGTGCCTCCGACGCCCGTTCGGCTGAGCCTGGTCGCAGGCATGGGGCATCCGTTCGACGTACGGAGGAAATCGAATGAACACCGCTTTCCCTCGGAAATGGGAGCACGCCGTCGTCACCGGTGGCGCAGGATTCGTCGGTTCGCATCTGTGCGCCGCCCTGCTGGACTCGGGTGCCGCGGTCACCTGTGTCGACGACTTCAGCACCGGGCTGCCGGAGAACATATCCATACTGACCGGCCGCCCGGGATTCTCGTTCGTCGAGGCCGACGTGGCGCAGCCGTTCACCGTCGACCGGACTCCCGACCTGGTGCTGCACTTCGCGTCGCCGGCGTCCCCCGCCGACTATCTGCGTCTGCCGTTGCACACGCTGGAGACCGGCAGTCTCGGCACGCGCCATGTGCTGGCGCTGGCGCACCGGGCCGGTGCGCGCTTCCTGCTCGCCTCCACCTCGGAGGTGTACGGCGACCCCCAGCAGCATCCGCAGAACGAGCGGTACTGGGGCAACGTCAATCCGGTCGGTCCGCGCAGTGTGTACGACGAGGCCAAGCGGTTCGGTGAGGCGCTGACGACCGCCCACGCCGACGCGCTGGGCACCGACACCTGCATCGTGAGGCTGTTCAACACCTACGGGCCGCGGATGCGCGGCTACGACGGCCGGGCCGTGCCCACCTTCGTACGGCAGGCGTTGGCGGGCGAGCCCCTCACCGTCACCGGGGACGGCCTCCAGACCCGGTCGCTGTGCTTCGTCGACGACACCGTGCGCGGCATCCTCGCCGCTGCGGCCCACGGTCTGCGCGGTCCGGTGAACATCGGCAACCCGACCGAGATCACCATGCTGGAGCTGGCGCGGCTCGTCATCGAACTCTCCGGTTCCTCCTCCGAGATCCGCTTCGTCGAACGCCCGACGGACGACCCGGCGGTGCGCTGTCCGGACATCACGCTCGCGCGGGACAAGCTCCAGTGGGAACCGGGGATCGCGGCCGAGGAGGGGCTGCGCCGCACCATCGACTGGTTCCGCGCCCGCCCGCGCGGCTCCGCCGCCCACGGTTCCTGACTCCCCCGGTCGTCCGCCGGCCGGCGCGGCCCCGCGGGCCCCGCCGCCCCGATTCGTGAGAGGGCTGGAACGCCCATGCGCATACTCGGAATCAACGCGCTCTTCCATGACCCCGCCGCCGCTCTGATCATCGACGGCCGGACCGTGGCCGCCGCGGAGGAGGAACGTTTCTCCCGGCGCAAGCACGGGAAGCGGCCGGTGCCGTTCTCCGCCTGGGAACTCCCCGAACAGGCCGCCGCCTGGTGTCTGAAGCGAGCGGGGCTGCGCCCGCAGGACCTGGACGCCGTGGCGTACTCCTTCGATCCCGCGCTCGCCCGGCCCGCCGACGAGATGGGCCTGGACGACCCCTGGGACCACCTCCGGCTGACCTACGCCCGTCAGGCGCCGGGGTTCCTCGCCTCGGCGCTGGAGGGCCTGGACCCGGACGTCGTCCGCTTCGTACCGCACCACATGGCGCACGCCGCGTCGAGCGCGTTCGCGGCCGAAGGCGCCGACACCTCCTCGGCACTCGTCCTGGACGGCCGCGGCGAGCGGGCCTCGCACCTGGCGGCGCGCCGGGTGCACGACCGGCTGGAGGCGCTGTACGCGCAGGAGCTGCCGCACTCGCTGGGGCTGGTCTACGAGGACCTCACCGCCCACCTCGGGTTCCTGCGCTCGTCGGACGAGTTCAAGGTGATGGCGCTCGCCTCGCACGGCACGCCCCGCATGCTGGCGGAGCTGCGCCGCCATGTGTATCCGACGGGTGACGGCGGGTTCCACGCCGCCGGAGTGCCCTGGCACGAACTGTGCGCCCCCCGCGGACCCGAGGAGGCGTGGTCCCAGGACCACGCCGATGTCGCCGCCAGCGCCCAGGCGGTCCTGGAGGAGACCATGCTGGATCTGGTGCGGTGGCTGCACGGCCGGACCCACGACAGCCTGCTGACCCTCGCCGGGGGCGTCGCGCTCAACTGTGTGGCCAACTCGCGGATCGCGCGGGAGGGACCTTTCTCCCACGTCTGGGTGCAGCCGGCGGCCGGGGACGCGGGCACCGCCCTGGGCGGCGCCCTGCTGCTGGCGGCCCGGGGCGGCGACCAGCCGGAACCCATGGCCGGCGCCGATCTGGGCCGCGACTGGTCGGACGCGGAGCTGGGGGCCTGGCTGAAGACGGCCGCCGTGCCCTTCGAGCGGCCCGCCGACATCGCCACGACCGTGGCCCAGGCCCTGGCGGACAACGCCGTCGTCGCCTGGTTCCAGGGGCGTTCGGAGTACGGTCCGCGGGCGCTCGGGCACCGCTCGCTGCTGGCCCACCCGGGTCACGCGGGCAACCTGGAGCGGCTCAACGACGTGAAGGGCCGTGAGCAGTTCCGGCCCGTGGCGCCGATGGTGCTGGCCGACCGCGCCAAGGAGATCTTCGACGGGCGGCTGCCCAGCCCGTACATGCTCTTCGTCCATGACGTGGCGCCGCAGTGGCGGGAGCGCATTCCGGCGGTGGTGCACGTCGACGGCACCGCGCGCATCCAGACCGTCGACCGGGCGGCCGAGCCCCTGGTCGCGCGCATGCTGACCGAGTTCGAGCGGCTCACCGGGCTGCCCGTGGTGGTCAACACCAGCCTCAACACCGCGGGGCGGCCCATGGTGGACGACCCGCGCGACGCACTGGAGTGCTTCGGGTCCTCCCCCGTCGACCTGCTGGCCATCGGCCCGTACGCCATCCGGCGCGGGGACTTCTTCCGCTCCGGCGACGCCGCCCGCGACGCCGGCGTCCGACGGGAGGGGTGAAGCGTGAACATCCTGCTCTGGCATGTGCACGGTTCCTGGACCACGGCCTTCGTCCAGGGTCCCCACACCTATCTCGTCCCGGTCACCCCGGGCCGCGACCCGGACGGCCTGGGCCGGGCCCGGACGTTCCACTGGCCCGATTCCGTGCGGGAGGTGACCCCCGAGGAGCTGCCGGAGACGCCGGTGGACCTGGTCGTCCTCCAGCGGCCCCACGAGATGGCGCTCGCCGAGCGCTGGCTGGGCGGGCGCCGGCCCGGCCGGGACGTGCCGGCGGTGTACCTGGAGCACAACGCGCCCGACGGGAACGTACCGGACACCCGGCACCCGTTCGCCGACCGCGACGACCTGCTGCTGGTGCATGTCACCCACTTCAACCGGCTGTTCTGGGACAACGGGAGCACGCGCACCGAGGTGGTTGAGCACGGGATCGTCGATCCGGGCCACCAGTACACCGGCCGGATCCCCCGTGCCGCCGTGGTCGTCAACGACCCGATCCGCCGGGGGCGCCACACCGGGACGGACCTGCTTCCCGCACTGTGCGAGGCGACGCCGCTGGACGTCTTCGGGATGCGCACCGAGGGGCTCGCCCGGCATCTGGGCGTACCCGAGGACCGGTGCCGTCCGGCCGACCTCCCCCAGAGCGGGCTGCACGCGGCCCTGGCCGAGCGCCGGCTCTACCTGCACCCGGTGCGCTGGACGTCCCTCGGCCTGTCGTTGCTGGAAGCCATGCATCTGGGGATGCCGGTGGTGGCGCTGGCCACCACGGAGGCGGTCGAGGCGGTGCCGCGCGGCACCGGAACGCTCTCCACCCGGCCCGACGTGCTGGCGCGTGCCGCCCGGCGGTACCTGGCGGAGCCCGAGGCGGCGGCGGAGGACGGCGCCCGGGCACGTCAGGCGGCACTCGAACGCTACGGGCTCAAGCGCTTCCTGGGCGACTGGGAGCGCGTGATGACGGAGGTGCGCTCATGACATCCCTCGACCCGCTCGACCTCCGTACCGGAGCCGGCACCGGACCGGGTCACGGCCCCGGTACGGGCTCACGTGACCGCGAGGGCGCGGGCAGCGCCCTGCACCGGGCCGGCCGGGCCTCCGCCGGCCGCCGCGGCGCTTCCGCAGGACCGGTCGGCCGTCTGTCGATCGCGCTCGTCTCGGAGCACGCCAGCCCCCTCGCCACCCTGGGCTCCGTGGACGCGGGCGGGCAGAACGTCCATGTCGCGCGCCTTGCGGGCGCCCTCGCCGACCGGGGCCACCACGTCACCGTCTACACCCGCCGCGACGGGCGGCTCCTGCCGGACGTGGTGCCGCTGCGCCCCGGCGTCGACGTGTTCCACGTTCCCGCCGGGCCCGCGGAGCCCATCCCGAAGGACGAGCTGCTCTCGTGGATGCCGGCGTTCGGCCGCCGGCTGGCCGAGGAGTGGCGTATCCGCACCCCCGACGTCGTGCACTCGCACTTCTGGATGTCGGGCGTGGCCTCGCTGTGGGCGACACGTGAACTGCGCCTGCCGCTCCTGCACACGTACCACGCGCTGGGCACGGTGAAGCGGCGCCACCAGCGGCACCGCGACACGAGCCCGCCCGAACGCGTCACCTGTGAGCGGGAGGTGGGGCTGGGGTGTGCTCACGTGATCGCCACCTGCCACGACGAGGTGTTCGAACTGAGCAGGATGTACATACCGACCGACAAGGTCACCGTCGTGCCGTGCGGTGTCGACACCCGGTTGTTCTGCCCGCAGGGCCCCACCGCCGAGCGCGATCCCCGGCTGCACCGGCTGATCCAGCTGGGACGGCTCGTGCCCCGCAAGGGGGCCGCCGTCTCCGTGGCCGCCCTGCGGCGGCTGCCCGGCACCGAGCTCCTGATCGTCGGCGGCCCCCCGGCCGGCCGGCTCGACGACGACCCCGAGGTCCGGCGGCTGCGCGAGGTGGCGCGGCTGGCGGGCGTCGGGGACCGGGTGCGGTTCCTGGGCGGTGTGCCCGTCGACGAGGTGCCGCCGCTGCTGCGCAGTGCCGACGTGGTGCTGTGCCCCGGGGACTACGAGCCGTTCGGCATCGTGCCCCTGGAGGCGATGGCGTGCGGCAGGCCCGTGGTCGCCAGCGCGGTGGGCGGACAGCTGGACACCGTCTCCGACCCCGCCACCGGGCGCCTGGTGCCCCCACGGGACCCGGAGGCGCTGGCCCGCGCGGTCGGTGAACTGCTCGCCGACCCCGAGCGGCGGGCCTCGTGCGGCGCGGCGGGCCGTCGCCGGGTCCTGAGCCGATACGGCTGGGCCGGCATAGCGGAGGCCACCGAAGCGGTGTACGGCGCGGTGCTCGCCGCGCGGCCCGCCCTGACCGGCCTCCCCCGGGTCGCCGGGTGACCGAAGGCCGCCGCACGACGCCCGTCGCCGGTGCCGCACCCCGGTGCGGCACCGCGGCCGGTGGGCGGTGGGCGGTGGGCGGTGGGCCACCGTCCCGGACCCGTCGCCGGCCCCGTCCAGTCGCCCGTACCCGCCATGTCACCGACGCCCGAAGGAGGTGCGGGGCGCGGCCGCCGTCCGCCGGACGCGGTACGCCCCCGAACGCCCATGACCGATCACCTTGTCCCTCCCGCGCTCGACGCCGGGCACCGGCACTGCCAGTCCCTTCAGGACGCGCTCGGCCGCTTTCGTCACCGGGGCCTCGACCAGGTCGCCCGCTGGGGCGGCCACCTCGCCGGCGTGCTGCCCGCGGGCGGCAGGCTGCTGGCGGCGGGCAACGGCGGCAGCGCCGCCCAGGCCCAGCACCTCACGGCCGAGCTCGTCGGCCGCTACCAGCGCGAACGGCCCGCCTGCTCGGCGATCTCCCTGCACGCCGAGACCTCCAGCGTGACCGCCATCGGCAACGACTACGGGTTCGACCAGGTGTACGCGCGCCAGGTCTCCGCGCACGGCCGCCCGGGCGATGTGCTGGTCCTGCTGTCCACCTCCGGCCGCAGCGCCAATCTGATCGCCGCCGCGGTGACCGGCCGGGCGGCCGGACTCAGCGTCTGGGCGATGACCGGGCCGGGGCCGAACCCGCTGGCCGAGGCCGCCGACGAGGCGTTGTGCGTCGACGCCGGCTCGACGGCGACCGTGCAGGAGGCGCACCTGGTAGCCGTGCATCTGCTCTGCGAGTTCTTCGACGCGGCGACGGTGACCGGGGGGCCGTCGCGGGCGGCGGGCGCGGCACGGGCCCTGGCGGCGCACCGGAGGATGTCATGAGTACCCGTCAGCCGCTGGTGGTCGTCGGCGACGCCCTGCTGGACGAGGACATCGAGGGCGTCTCCAGCCGGCTGGCCCCCGATGCCCCCGCCCCGGTCGTGGACGTCACCGGCGACCGGCACCGCCCCGGTGGCGCCGGGCTGGCGGCCGCGCTGGCGACACGCGGCGGCCGGGACGTGGTGCTGGTGACGGCGCTGGGCGAGGACCCCGCCAGTGAGGCGGTACGCCGTGCGCTGCCGGGCCGGGTGCGGCTGGTCGAGCTCCCGCTGAACGGCACACTGCCGGTGAAGACACGGGTGCTGGCCGGGGGACGGCCCCTGGTGCGGATCGACCGCGGGGGCGGCGCGCCCGGCGAACCCGACGACGTGGTCCGGGACACCCTGGCCCATGCGCAGGCCGTGCTGGTCGCGGACTACGGGCGGCACACGGCCGACGCGGTACGGGAGCACCTGGCGGCCGTGGCGCCGAAGGTCCCCGTCGTGTGGGACCCGCACCCCAGGGGCGGTGTCCCGGTGGCGGGCGCCCGTATCGTCACACCGAACGCGGCCGAGACCCGCGCCCTGCGTCCCGGCGACGGTCCGGCGGGCGACGAGTCGCTGCGCGCCTACGCCGAACGGGGCGCCGAGCTGGCGGAGCGCTGGCGGGCGGCCGCCGTCGCCGTGACGCTGGGCGAGCGGGGGGTGCTGCTCACCCGGCCGGGCGGCGGGACCCCGATGCTCGTCCCCGCCCCGTACCGGGCGGAGGGCGATGCGTGCGGCGCGGGTGACTGCTTCGCGGCCGCGACGGCCGCAGCGCTGGCGGACGGTGCCCTGCCCGAGGAGGCGGTGGAGCGGGCGGTGGCCGAGGCTGCGGCGTTCGTGGCGTCGGGGGGCGCGGGCAACCCGGCGCTGTGGCGGGCCCCGTCCGACGCCTCGCCGGCCCGGGCGCCGGAGACCGATCCGTTCGCGCTGGCGGAGATCGTGCGGTCCCGGGGCGGCACGGTGGTGGCCACGGGTGGCTGTTTCGACCTGCTGCACGCCGGTCACGTCGGTCTGCTGGAAAGCGCCCGGCGGATCGGCGACTGCCTGATCGTGTGCGTGAACTCGGACGAATCGGTCGGTCGGCTCAAGGGCCCGGGACGGCCGCTGAACCACGAGGCGGACCGGGTCCGGGTCCTGGCGGGGCTCGGCAGTGTGGACGCCGTCGCCGTCTTCGACGGGGACACGCCCGCGGAGCTGCTGACCCGCCTGCGGCCGGACGTGTGGGTGAAGGGCGGCGACTACACCGCCGAGGAGCTGCCCGAGGCGGGCGTACTGCGCTCCTGGGGCGGCCAGGCGGTGGTGCTGCCCTACCTCGACGGCCGCTCCACCACCCTGCTGGCCCGCAGGGCCGCCCTGGCCGCGGTCCCGGTCCGTCCGCCGGGAGGCTGAGACCGGCTCGGCTCGCCCGCCGGGCTCGCGTCCCCCGCCCCGAGCGTGGTGCGGGCGGGGACACGTGCCCCGGGCGGTGCCCGTCGCTCCCGGGGGTGCGGCTCAGGCGGCGGTGCCGAGCGCGGGTCGTTTGGTGACGGCCGGGGTCCCGGTGCGCACGAGCACGGGGGCCGTCGTACGGCGGTCGCGGAGCAGGAAACCCGCGCCGATCGCGCCGGCGATGAGCAGCCCGCCCGTCACCAGGGCGCCGCGCGCTCCGGCGAGTTCCATGAGCAGGCCGAGCAACGGCGGGCCGCCGAGGCCCCAGACCGTCTTGATGCTGCCCCAGACGCCCAGGATCCGGCCGCGCAGGTGCGCGGGAGGGTCGGTCTGCAGGACGGTGGTCCCGGCCGTGTCGGAGATCGACTCGACGACCGCCATGGGCAGGACCATGACGAGGAGCACGGCGAGCGACGGGGACAGTCCCGCCACCACCTGGAGCAGGGCCCCGGCGGCGGCCATGACGCCGACGAGCCGTACCGAGGGCTTGCGCAGCCGGGCGCCCAGGACCGCGCCCACGATGCCGCCGACGGCCAGCACGGTGGAGACCGTGCCGAACGCTCCGGCACCCCCCGCGAGAGGGCCGGTGACGAGCACCGCGAGGGTCAGCCCGTAGTTCCGGCCGAAGACCGCGCTGATGCCGGTGATGCCGGCGAGCGCGAGCAGTCGGGGACGGCGGGCGAAGAAGACCAGTCCCTCCCGTACGGTCATGTCGTCGTCGGCCCGCCGTGCGCCGTCACCCGGCGGGGCCGCCGGGGTCCCGCCGTCCGCCGCGGAGCCCGTGATCCGCCGCACGGCGCCGGCCGCCGGGCGCAGGAACGGGATCACCGCGGCCACGAACAGGAACGAAAGGCCGTTTGCCGCGTAAGCGGCGGCAGTGCCCAGGAAGCCGACGGTGACACCGGCCAGCGCGGCACCGGCGAGCCGTCCGGCGTTGTGGATCAGGGATCCCACCCCGATCGCCGAGGGGACGTCCTCGGCGGGCACCAGGTCGTTGCCGAGCAGCGCGCAGGCGGGCCCGTCGACCGTGGCGATCAGGCCGGTGACAGCGGCCAGCGCCATCAGGATGCCCAGGTCGAGCTGGTCGAACGCGACGAGCAGGGCGGTGGCGAAGGCGACGGCGCCCAGCAGCGCCTGGCTGACGGCGGCCGTCAGCCTGCGGGGCCAGCGGTCGACGGCGGCGCCGCCTGCCACTCCCATGAGCAGCCCGGGCGCCGCCTGCACCGACAGGGACAGCCCGGTCGCGGCGGCGGACCCGGTGATCTGGAGGACCAGCAGGTTCTGCACGGTGAGCTGCATCCACGTACCGGCGTTGGACACGAAGTTCGCGACCGACCACCAGCGCATGCTGCGGTACTTGAGGGAGCGCCACGGCGAGTGGTCACCGGAGCGGGCAGGGCGGGGCGGGCGGCCGGGG
The DNA here is from genome assembly GCF_036322365.1 of Streptomyces sp. SP18CS02. Classification (NCBI taxonomy): domain Bacteria; kingdom Bacillati; phylum Actinomycetota; class Actinomycetes; order Kitasatosporales; family Streptomycetaceae; genus Streptomyces; species Streptomyces sp. SP18CS02. The sequence continues at coordinate 336,987 of NZ_JAQYXC010000288.1, read as the reverse complement.
GCGGGTGCGGACCCGGCGGAAGCAGAAGATGAATGCACGGCTGAGTACTCGTTGACGAGCCGGGTGGACCCGGATGGCGGAATACGGCGGAAACTCGGAGAACCGGCTGCGCTGCACGGCCGAACCACCGGATCTGTCAGGCGCTGCGCCGCTCCCGAGGGGCGGTCCACAGCGTCGACCATCGTGGCAGACGGGCATCGGCCCCTGCGGCGCCGAGCGCGGCACACGGCCGCCCCGGTGGCCGGATTCCCTTGGCACGACAGGGATCGGGAACTTCTGGTGTGCTTGCTCACAGTGACCGTCCGGCATGCCCTTCGTAGTGGCGCGGGCCACAGTGGGAGGCACTGCGGGCGGTTCACGGCGGAAGGCGGAGGGCATGGGCGGCGAAGCACTGGTCGATCTTCACGGCAGGCAGGCGCTGGTGACCGGAGGAGCCCGGGGCCTCGGCGCCTCGATCTCCCGGAAACTGGCCCGGGCGGGGGCTTCGGTGCTGGTCGCGGACGTGCGCAAGGAGCAGGCACGGGAGCTGTGCGCCCAGCTGGGGCAGGACGGCTGCGAAGCGCGTTTCGTCGAGATGGACGTACGGGACGCGAAGGCGGTCGCGGACGTCTTCCGGGAGCTGGAGAAGGCCGGCCAGTGGGTGGACGTGCTCGTCAACAACGCGGCCGTGGACGTCTCCAAGCCGATCGAGCACCTGACGGCCGACGAGGTGACGCGGGTCATCACGACCAATCTGCTGGGGCCGATGTACCTGTGCCTGGAGACCTACCGCCGTATGGTCGCGCGTGGCGGCGGTCACATCGTGAACATCCTCTCCACGGCGGCGAACCGTACGTGGACGGAGGCCGGTCCCTACTCGGCGGGCAAGTCCGGGCTGCGCGCGTTCACCCACACCCTGTTCAAGGAGGCGCAGCGGGACTGCCCGGGCATCGGCGTCACGGGGATCCTCGCCGGGGGCATGGAGACGCCGTTCATCATGGAGCGTTTCCCGGACACGGACGTCTCGATGCTCCAGAACCCGGACGTCGTCGCCGACACGGTGCTGTACGCCCTGTCGGTCCCGGACAGCAGTGTCGCGGCCGAGCTGGTGGTGGTGCCGCGCAAGGAGCCGTCCTGGCCGTGACGCGGCCGGGCCCGGGACGGGCCGCGGTGGTGCGCTCGCGCGGTGGTGCCGTGTCCGGGCCGGGCCCGCTCGCCCTTGGGGGGTGTCTCGCCGATCGGGCCGGGCTCGCGGCTCAGGCGCCGTCGGGCGGCTGTCCGGTGCGCAGCACGGCCCGTTCGGCGGGTCCCTGGGTCGCCGGGGTGCCGTAGGTGCCCTCGTCCCCGAGGCTTGGCAGCGCGCCGGCGACGGTGACCCCTTCCTCGTAGAGCTCGATGACGCGAGGGTTGATGTAGGACGCACGGCACACGGCGGGTGTGTTGCCGAGGTATCCGGCGACCTCCTTGGCCGCCCGGGCGATGGCGCGGCGGCGGGCGGTCTCGCTCTGCGCCACGGACTGGGAGACCGCCAGGGCGACGGCCGCCATGACGGTGGCGTGCCAGGTGCGGAAGTCCTTCGCGGTGACCTCCAGGCCGGCCAGCTCCTTGAGGTACTCGTTGACGTCGGCGCCGGTCACGTCGCGCCAGCGCGGGCGCTCCCAGTAGGCCAGGAGCCGCTCGCCCCCGCCCCGTCGGCGCAGCAGCGCGGTGAGGCTGCGGCAGGTCGCCGGGTCCATGACGGTCTGGATCTGCTCCCTGCCGTGCTTGCCGGGGTAGGTCAGCACGAACTCGCCGCCCCGGAGGCAGGAGTGGTCGCGGAGGAGTGTGGTGAGGCCGTACGAGTTGTTGAGGTCGGTGTAGCGGTCGCTGCCGATGCGGAGGAACCCGAGGTCGAGCATGCGGACCGCGGTCGCGAGCGCCCGCCGCCTTGTCATGCCCCGGTCCCCGAGATGTCCCTCGACGGCCTCGCGCACATCGGGAAGCGTCTCGGCGACGTCCAGGACATGGGCGTGTTTGCTCAGCTCCTGTTCGGCCCGGAACTGCGGGTGGTACAGGTACTGGCGCCGTCCCGCCGCGTCGGTGCCCACGGCCTGGAGGTGGCCGGAGGGCCGGGCGCAGATCCACACGTCGGTCCAGGCGGGCGGGATGACCAGGGCCTTGACCCGGGCGAGCTCGGCCGGGTCGCGCAGCGCGCCGCCGGTCACGTCGAGGTAGCGGAAGCCGCGCCCGTGGCGCTTGCGCCGGTACCCCGGCTCGCTGGGCCGGCTGTGGTAAAGGCGCAACGCCGCCTCCCTGTCCTCCGGATGCCTGCCGGTGTGCGTACGTGAACCGCGTGTTCCCCGGCCGTGGCGCGTGATGCGCGTGCTTCCCCTGCCCGCCCCGCCGCGCCTCCTCGCCGCCCGTCGCCGAGTCGGTTCACGGCAGGGGCTGTTCCGCCCAGATCGTCTTCCCGGTGGGCGTGTAGCGGGTTCCCCACTGCTGGGTCATCTGGGCGATGAGGAAGAGTCCACGGCCGCCCTCGTCGTCGATGGCGGCGCGGCGCAGGTGCGGTGAGGTGTGGCCGGTGTCGGACACCTCGCAGATCAGTGTGCGGTCCCGGATGAGCCGTAGCTGGATCGGTCCGGAGGCGTACCGGATCGCGTTGGTGACCAGTTCGCTGACGACCACCTCCGTGGTGAAGACCAGCTCCTCGTCGAGCCCCCAGGCCCGTACCTGACCGGCGGCCAGGGCACGGGCGCGGCTCACCCCCTCGGGGTCGGCCTCCAGATCCCACACGGCCACCTCGTCACGGTCCAGCACCCTGGTACGCACGAGCAGCAGTGCGGCGTCGTCGTCGACGGGGCCGGGCAGCATGGTGGCGACCGCCTGGTCGCACAGCTCCTCCAGGGGGCGCCGGTGATCGGCCAGCACGGTGCGCAACGCATCGAGCTCGGCGTCCCGGTCCCGGCCTCGGCCCTCGATGAGGCCGTCGGTGAAAAGGGCGAGGAGGCTGCCTTCCGGCAGGGTCAGCTCGGCGCTCTCGAAGGGAAGGCCGCCGAAGCCGATGGGCTGCCCCGCGGGGAGGTCGGGGTAGCGGACGGTTCCGGTCGCGGGATCGACGACGGCGGGCGGCGGGTGGCCGGCGCGCGCCATGACGCACCGCCCCGTCACCGGGTCGTACACGGCGTACAGGCAGGTCACCCCGACTGCCGCGTCGGGTGTGTCCCGTTCGTCGAGGGAGTTCCCGTCCTGCTGCTCGTGGGCTCCCTGGGCGGTCAGGTCGTCGAGCCGGGAGAGGAGTTCGTCCGGGGCGAGGTCCAGCGCGGCGAGGACCCGGACGCTGGTGCGCAGCCGCCCCATGGTCGCGGCCGCGCGCAGACCGTGGCCGACGACGTCTCCGACGACCATGCCGACGCGGGTGCCGGGCAGGGCGATGACGTCGAACCAGTCGCCGCCGACGCCGGCCCTGTTGTCGGCGGGCAGATAGCGGTGGGCGATCTCCACCCCGGTCAGACTCGGCAGGTTGCGGGGCAGCAGGCTGCGCTGCAGCACCAGCGCGGCGGTGTGTTCGCGCGTGTAGCGGCGGGCGTTGTCGACGCAGATGGCGGCGCGTGCGACGAGCTCGTCGGCGACGGGCAGGTCGCCCGCGCCGAACGGGTCGGGGTGCCGGTCCCGGGTGAAGGTGACGACGCCGAGCGAGACGCCTTCGGTGCGCAGGGGGACGGAGAGCCGGGAGTTCGCCCGGGGGCGGCCGGCGATGCCGTCCGTCTCCGGGAAGCGCTCCAGCACGGGCCGGCCCGAGACCAGACAGCGTGCCTGCGCGGATCCCGGTGCGTAGTCGACCGGCTTGGGCGGGCCGGGCGCCCGCGGATCGTCCGGCGGGGCCGTGCCGGGCGGGCCGCCGTTGAACGACTCGTCCCACACCCGCACCATGCTCCGGGCGGGCTCGGTGCCGGGTGCGGGCTGGTCCCCTTCGAGGACGGTGTCGATGAGGTCGATGGTGACCGCGTCGGCGAACTGCGGCACGGTGACCGCGGAGAGTTCCTGCGCGGTGCGGACCATGTCCAGGGTGGTGCCCACCCGTGCGCCGGCCCGGACCAGGAGGTCCAGTCGTTGCTGGGCGAGATAGCGCTCGGTGATGTCCACCGTCTCCTCGCAGACGCCGAGCGTGCTGCCGTCGGGCGACTGGAGGCGGTAGTAGGAGCAGGACCAGACGTGGTCGCGTTCGGGGTCCACGGGCGGACGGCCCCGGTAGTGGAGCTCGATGACGGGCTCGCCGGTGCCGAGCACCTGCCGCATCGTCTCGTCCAGGGTGGGGGGATACCCCACGGACAGGACCTCGCCGTCGGTCACCATGTCGTCCGGACCCAGCCCCGCGTACTGCGAGGTGCCCATCTCCTGGTAGAGCGCGTGGTTGGTCCACACGACGCGCCGCTCGGTGTCGTAGATGGCGAGTCCCACGGGCGACTGGGTGGCCAGTCCCCGCAGCATCGCCTGGAGGGCCTCCCACCGTTCCGTCTCCTCCGCGTCGGCGACGGCCAGGAGCCGGGCAGGGCCCTCGGCCCCGGTGGGGAAGAGGGTGAGCGTCGCCGACGTCACCCGGACGATTCGGCCGTCCCGGTGACGCATGTGGAGCACCTGGCGGCGCGCCCGTGACGCTCCTGGCAGGTCGGTGGGCGCCTGGTAGGCGCCGGGGCGGTCCACGACGAAGGAGCCGATGGGGTGCCCGACCGCCTCGTGCGGCGGGTAGCCCAGCAGCGCCTGCGCGGCGGGTCCCCAGCCGACGATGATCCCTTCGGCGTCGAGCACGGCCGTCGCCGCCCGTGTGACGTCGAGGGGGCCGCGGAAGTCAGCACCCTCCACCGCGTTCACCGCGCTCATGGCACCTGCCTCAGGAGTGTCCGCACAGGGGCGTCGTCCACCCGGGGGGCGGAGTCGGCGAGGTCCGGGGCTCCGGCCCGGTCCGGAAGACACACCCTGGTCCGTCTCCTCATGATCGGCCAGCCGCTGGGGCGGCACAACCGCGGTTCAGCGCGCATGGCCGTCTCGCGACGGGACGCCGTCCGCCCAGCGGGCGGCCAGCAGGAGCGCGATGTCGTCGGGCCGGTCGGCGGCTCTCCTGGCCTCCCGGATCAGGCGGTCGGCCGTACGGTCGAGGGAGCCCGAGCCCAGCCCGGCCAGGGTGGCGCGCAGACGCTCGACGCCGAGGTCGATGTCGACGCCCGGCTGCTCCACCAGGCCGTCGGTGAAGAGGGCGAGCAGGGCTCCGGGCTCCAGCCGCAGTGCGGTGACGGGGTAGGTCGCGTCGGGGTCGATCCCGAGTACGACACCGCCGGAGAGGTCGAGGACCTCCGCGCTGCCGTCGGCGTGGCGCAGCAGCGGCTGCGGGTGCCCGGCCCGTACGGCGCGGGTGGCGCCGGTCGCCGGGTCCAGGACGACGTAGCAGCAGCTCGCGAACTGGCCGGGATCGAGGTCGATGAGCAGCCGGTTGGTGCCGCTCATCACCTCCTGGGGGTCGAGGTTGCTGAGGGCGAAGGCGCGTACGGCGCTGCGCAGCTGCCCCATGGTGGCGGCGGCGGACACGCCGTGCCCCTGGACGTCCCCGATGACGAGCGCCACTCCCCCGGCCGTCTCCACGACGTCGTACCAGTCGCCTCCGACATCCATGCCCTGGGTGCCGGGGAGGTAGCGGCCGACGGTGTCGACGTGCCGGAGGCGGGGCAGCCGGTGCGGCAGCAGGGCGCTCTGCAGGCCGCGCGCGAGGGCGGCCTCCGTGTCGTAGCGCTGGGCCCGCTGGAGGGACTGTGCGATGAGGCCGGCGAGGGCGGTGAGGACCGTGCGTTCCTCGGCGGAGAATCCGCGGGGCTGGTCGAAGCCGAGGATGCAGGAACCGACGGGACGCCCGGAGGCGATGAGCGGCAGGAAGGCACGGGCGCCGACGTGGGCGTCCAGTGGGATCCCGGGATAGGCGGCGGCCAGGCGCTGCATGGATTCGAAGAAGATGGGGCGGCCGGAGGTGAGCGTCTCGACGCCGGGCAGCCGGGCGTCGAGCCCGACCCCGTCGAAGCGGTTGAGGAACCCCTTCGGGAACCCGGTCTCCCAGGCCAGCTGGAGGTGCCGCTCGTGGAGGAGGTAGATGGCCAGTTGCCGGCCGCCGAATGCGGGCAGGAGCTCCTCCGTGACCACGGCGGAGACCTGGCGGGCGGTGACGGCCTCGGTGAGCGCGATGGCCAGGGCGACCGGTCGGTAGAGCGGGGTGGCGCGGTCGGCGGGGGTCCCGGGGGCGTCGTCCGGCGGGGCGGTGGCGCCCGCGGTGGCATCGGGGCGTTGCGCGTCCGCGAGCACGATGGTCACTCCGTCGTGGCCCGGGTGGAGGGACACCGAGAGCCACTTCGCGGGGGCGCGCCGGGCCAGGAAGCGGACGGCCCCGTCGGAGACCAGCGCGGCCCGCAGGTGGTCCTCGTAGGCGGGGTGTTCGAACCATGGCAGGGCGTCCCACAGGATCCGTCCGAGGAGTTCGGTCCTGGCGTGCCCGAGCAGGGTCTCGGCGCTGCGGCTGACGAACGTGATGCGGCCGAGCCGGTCGATGGAGCAGATGCCGCTCGGCAGCCGGTCGGCCGCCGCGGCGACGATCGGCCCGGTGCCGGGGTCCACCACGAAGCCCGTCACCCGCGCGGAACCGCCGTTGCGGGAGGGGTCCGTAGGGCGGCGGGAGAGTTCGAGCAGATAGGGGCGGGCGTCGGGGCCCTGCAACCAGATCCTGCGGGTGGTCGGCCGTTCCGCTTCGGCGGCCTGCTGGGCGACGGTCAACAGGCCGTAGGCGTCGGCCGGGGCGAGCAGCTGTGTCAGGCCGTCGATGGTGCCGGGGACGTCGGCCCGGCCCGCCGCGACGATCGCGCGCAGTTCGTCGTCGATCGAGACGGCCCCGCTTTCGACGTCCCACTCGAAGCGGCCCAGCCGCACCGGCGGTGTCGTGGCGGTGGGGAGCTGCACGGAGGCCGGTTCGCCGTCCCACTCGACGGACACGCCGTTCGCGGCGAGCTCCGTCAGATCGGCGGCGAGGCGCCCGGCCGCCTTCCGCAGCCTGCGCCGGTCCCCTTCGTCGACGGGCCGGCCCGGTGTGGCGGCGCGCAGCACCACCAGGACGCCGAACCGTTCGCGGCCGGTGTCGACGGGCATGTACAGCGAGCCGAAGGGAAACGGCAGTCCCGCCATGAGCTGCGGGAACCGTCGCATGGCGTCCTCCGCGTCGGCGAGGAGGACAGGACGGCCCGAGCGGTAGGCCTCCGCCACCGGGAACGGGCGATTGACGTGCATGCGCCACCACGGGCGGAAGACGGGGCCGGGCAGCCCGGCGAGTACCGCCAGCCTCAGCAGGCCCCGGGTCCCGGAGGGCAGGTAGACACCGCCGGCGTATCCGCCCACGGATTCGATCGCGCTCACCGTGGCCCGGGCCAGTACCAGGGCCAGTCCGGGCGGCACCCGGCCGTCGTCACGCGGTCTGCCCGGCACCGTACCCGCCTCGCTCCCCGGGGCACGGCCGGCAGCGCCGCCGTACCAGGACACACAGCCAGGATGCGCCTGTGCGGCGGGATCGCGCACGTCGGTGCGGGCGCCGGTCCCGCTCCGAGGGTTCTGCCTGGACGACGCGGCGGGTGGGCTATGTTGAGCACAAGTGGGACAAGAAGGAGGCGCACCGGTGCCATCAGGGCAGCAGGCACGCGCGCAGGCAGCCGCGATCACCCCCGGACGCGGCTTTCCGGAAGCGGACGCGGCCCCCACGGACCGGGTCCTGGCGCTCTTCGGCGGCCACCGGCTGTCTCCCGCGCAGCGGCGCATCGCCCAGTACATGATCGACCATCTCACCGAGGCCGCGTTCCTGTCGATCACGGACCTCGCGGAGCGTGTCGGCGTCAGCCAGCCCTCGGTGACCCGATTCGCCACCTCGCTCGGGTTCAGCGGGTTCCCGGCGCTCCGCGAGGCCCTGCAGCCGATCGCGCTGAGCGCGGTGGCCGGCTCGCCGGACACCCGTGAGGAGATCCGCCGCAACGAGCTCCAGGCCGCCATCGACGCCGAGATCGAGAACCTGGAAAGCCTGCGCCGCCTGGTGGCCGACCCGGGACAGATCCTGGACATGGGCCGGGAACTGGCGTCATCCGTGCCGCTGACGGTGCTGGGCCTGCGGATCTCGGTGTCGCTCGCGGAGTACTTCGCGTACGCGGCGCGCCGGATCCATCCCGATGTGCGGCTCGTGACGCGCGGCGGGAGCGTGGCCTACGACGCGCTCCTGCAGTCCCGGGAGGCCGGCGGTACCTGGGTCCTGGCCTTCGCGATGCCCCGGCACGCCAACGAGACCCTCTCCGCGATGCGGACGGCCCGCCGGACCGGACTGCGGGTCGCGCTGATCACCGATCTGACGCTGGGACCGCTGGTCGACGAGGCCGATGTGACGTTGACGGCGGCGACGGGATCACGCCTCGTCTTCGATTCGTACGCGGCGCCCGGTGTGCTGTCCGCGTCGGTGCTCCAGGCCATGGCCGACGCCCAGCCGGAGCGTACGCAGCTCCGGCTCGACCGGTACGAGCAGGCGGCCGAGCAGCACGACTTCTTCCTGGAGGACTGAGGTCCCGGGGGCCTGGAGGACGGGTTCCCGGGCTCCGGGGAGGGCTTTTTTCACGCCATCGGCCCGCATGAAATTTTTCATGCTCTTGATTACTCGACGGTATATATATTTACTGCTCGGACACCCCCGGCGCGCAGCGCCCGGGGGCGCACCCCACAGGCCTTCTCGAAGGCTCAGAACAGAACACTCAGTGACGACGTCCCTCCTCCTCGCGTCGCCCCGTGGTGTTCCACCGGACGTCCGCCTCCCGCGGACGTCCGAGGCGGCCCCGGTCAACCCCTGGGCCGGGGCCGCCTCAATCCTCTTCCGCGTGGACCGGTCCGGTCCGGATCAGGTCGCGGCGGCGGTCACGGCCGCGCCCGCGGTTCCCATGGCGGCCGCGGCCACGGTCCCCACGGCCGCCCCCACGGCGGTGACGGTCGCGCTCCCGGCGCCCGTCGAGGCGAGTCGGGCGCGAGCGGCGGCCAGCGCCTGGTCCACATGGCGGGTGCCCGTGGTCACGCACAGCGTGTACGTCACGTCTTCGAGCCGGCGTTTGAGGTCGGGGGCGAGAGCCAGCCCCTGAGAAGCAGTGCAAAGGGATTCGTAGCGAGCGACGAGCTCGCGGAGCACTGCGGGATGCGCCAACAGCATGAACGTACCTGCCTTTCCACGCCACAAAGCACAGAGAGAGGATGCCGACGCCGGCACCCCGGGGCCGGGCGGCACGCCCGGTCTTCGGACCGGCACGCCCTCCCCGCACAGGATGTGCCCGCGCTCTCCGGCCCCCACACGACAGTGTGATTCAACCGTGACGAATTTGCTCAGCAGGCGAGCCCGCGTGTGCTTGCTCCATTGATGTGACATGCCCGGCGGCCGGTGTCCGCGCCACGGCGGCCGGGGTAGCCATCGGTCCATGATCGTCGAACGCGCCGGCCCGCCCCACGACCCGCCCAAGGTCCGGGGAGGCATGGGCCGTTCCCGGAGCGGTCCGCCCGGACCGGGGAGGGCGGGGTCGCCCGGCGCCGAGGAGTACACCACGGGCCCGCCACGGATGCGACCGGCGGGACGTACGACTCCGCCCCGACCATGGGCTCGCTCCCGGCCCGCCGCGGTCGACCGGGCCGTGAGCCGCGTGGCGCACGGACCGCTCGCCGCTGACGGCTGACGGCTGACGGCTGACGGCTGACGGCTGACGGCTGACGGCGCGGGAACCGCCCGCCGCTGTGACGGGCGGTCCGCTCCTCGCGCCCCGGCCACCCCCGCGACCCGGTCCGGTCCGTTCTGTTCCGTTCCGGTCCGTCAAGTCCGCGGCAGGCGTCGGTCCGTGGGCCCAGCACCCGTTCGTTCCCGGTGTCCGTGCGTTCGTCGGTGCCCCTTCGTTCCCCCGCGCCCGTTCGTTCGGTTTCGTTCCCCGGGGGAGGCAACCCGGATGGCCCGTCGGCCATCCTCTATGTGCGGCGGATCAGAACGTGCGGCTTCGCCGCCCCGCACGCCCAGTGCATGGAGTGAGAAGGCAATGGTCCAGGTTTCGGTGGTCGTTCCGTGTTTCAACGAGAGTGAGGTGATCGATGCCTTTCACACCGCCCTGGTCACCGCTCTCGAACCGATCGGAGCGACCTTCGAGATCTGCTACGTCGACGACGGCAGCAGCGACGCGACCGTGGAGCGGCTGCGGCGGATCGCGGCGGTCCATCCCGCGGTGCGCTACACCTCCTTCAGCCGCAACTTCGGCAAGGAGTCCGCGATACTCGCCGGGATGCGCATGTCCAGGGGTGCGGCGGTCGTCCTGATGGACGCAGACCTCCAGCACCCGCCCGAGCTCGTTCCCCGCATGCTGGAACTGCACCGTCAGGGCTACGACCAGGTCATCGCCCAACGCGACCGGGCGGGCGAGGGCGCCGTGCGCACCGCGCTCAGCCGTGCCTACTACCGGCTGGTGCGCCGCTTCATGGACGTGGAGATCGTCGACGGCGCGGGCGACTTCCGTCTGCTGTCGCGCCGTGCGGTCGACTCCATCCTGTCGCTGCCGGAGAGCAACCGTTTCTCCAAGGGGCTCTTCTCGTGGATCGGCTTCGACACGGTCAGTTTCATGTACGAGAACGTCCAGCGGGCCGCCGGGCAGTCCAAGTGGGGAGGGCGGCGACTGCTCAACTACGGCATCGACGGGCTGCTGTCCTTCAACAGCCGTCCCCTTCGGATGGCGATCCACACGGGCCTGTGGCTGTTCCTGTCCGCGTTCGTCTATGCCCTCTGGATCATCGCCAACGCCCTGCTGAACGGCGTCGACACCCCCGGTTACGCGACGCTGATCACCGCCATCGTCGCGCTCAGCGGGATCCAGCTCGCCACGCTCGGGGTCATCGGCGAGTATGTGGGCCGCATCTACCACGAGTCCAAGCGCCGGCCCCACTACGTGGTGCGGGAGACCAGCGAGTCGGCGGCCGTCAGCACCCCCGGCCCCACCCTGGAGCCGGCCGGGCCCGCGCGGCCCGAGCGGTGAACGCCACCGGCGTCCGGCAGTTCCTCACCTTCGCCGCGATCGGGGTGGCCAACACGGCGGTCTACTGGGCCGTCTACGCCACGCTGAACGTCTGGTGGCCCTACCTGGCGGCGCATCTGGCGGGCTACGCGGTGAGCGTCGTGGGGTCGTTCCTGCTCAACTCGTACCTCACCGTCCGTACCCGCCCCACCTGGCGGGCCTTCGCCCGCTACCCGCTGTCGGGCGCGGTCAACGTCGTGGGCAGCGGGATCCTGCTGGCCATCGCCGTCAGCGGGCTGGGCCTGGACGAGAACCTCTCGGCGATCGCCGCCGGTGTCCTCGTCACACCGCTGTCGTTCCTGCTGGCCCGATGGGCCATCACCTCGGGGGCGGCCGCCACCGGCCGGGCCGGACGGCGGCCGCCCCACGGTCAGGTCACGGAAGACGCTTCCCGTAAGTGACCCGGTCGAGGTGGTAGTAGTCGGCGACGCACGCGGCCGGCCAGGGCTTGCGCCCCTGGTCCCCGAAGGGCTCCAGCATCCCCCGGACCGACACCGGCCTGTACGGCAGGACGTCGGCGCCGTTCGCCGACTGGGTCCGCAGCCACTGGTCCTGACGGTCCCACGTGCGGGCGCGGACCTCCATGTCGTGGCCCAGGTCGTACAGCGGGGCCACCAGCCCGAGGACGGCGGCGGCACAGACGGCCGCGGCCGCGGCCGTCGCGACGCCCGTGCGCCGGGCGGCGGCCGGCGCCCCGTCGGCGCGCAGCGCGCGGCCCGCGAAGGCGCCGAGGGCGACCAGGAGCAGGACGAAGAGCAGCAGGTAGTCGTTCCAGGTGCGCTCCGTCGTCACGACCCGCGCGCCGAAGATGGGGTACGTGATGACGGTGCACAGGTACCCGCAGACCAGGAACGCGAGTACGCCGAACCCGCTCAGCAGCAGCGGCCGGCAGGGGAGCAGCACCGTCGGGCGCCCGCTCCGCCTGGCCAGCAGACCGATCAGCACACCCGCGGCCACCGCCCCGACGTACTGCCAGGTGGTGAGGATGGTCCCCAGGATCCGCAGATAGGCGCCGAACGAGGCGATCAGCGTGTCGGGGCTGAGCATGGACGCGGTGTCCGCCCCGTAGCGCTCGCGCCGGTTGCGCGAACCGGGTGAGGTGACCAGCACGAGCGTGCCGATGCCGATGCCGGCCATGCCGATCAGGGACCAGACGCGGACGAAGCCGCGGACCCGCTCGATGAAGACCCAGCGGCCGAGCAGGATGGCGCCGGACAGCACCACCAGGGCGACGACCGACGCCTCTTCGGACAGCGTGCCCATGAAGATTCCCGCGACCAGGACGACGGCCGCCGCGGCGATCCGGCCACGCCTGCTGCGGGCCCGCAGCAGCGGAACGGCCGCCGCGACGGCCAGCACCGGAGCGACCGTGTGCGACACCGAAGCCGCCGGCCAGTAGAAGGTCTTGTAGGTGTTGGGGGTGGCGAACAGGAACACCGCCGTGATCATGGACGCGACGAGCAGGGGAACCCCACGCGGCACCGTTCGCTCCGCCCTGCGCAGTACGTGGACGGTCAGCGCCCACAGCAGGCCCAGCATCAGGACCCCGCTGATCAGACCGAACCACTGGTGGCCGGCGAGGGGGAACTTGGCGTACAGGCCGACGAGGAGGCCGTTGGCGACCCGTCCGTTGTCGGTGAAGTAGAACGTGTCGACCAGCCCCCAGACGCCCCGGTCGCGCACGACGGGCAGGAAGCACCACTCGTCCGCGCTGGGGCGCACGTGGCGGCCGAACCACGAGGCCACCGCCAGCAGTCCGAGCGGCAGCAGGGCGAGGGCCGATGTCCAGGTCGTCGTCCATGACCGGCGCGGGTCGTCGCCGTCCTTCCCTCGTCCCGGGTCCGGGCCGTCGTCCGGCTCCTGCGGGGTCGTGACACTCGATGCGCCGACGGCCATTCTCTTTTCACTGCCTCTCGGAGAACTACTGGTCCGAACACTCAAGAGGTGATTCAGCCCCGGTTCGTTGTGCGTCCGTCGCTTCAGATTCGCGAATCGGCGCCCCGGCCCTCCCGGCGACGCGCCGGTCACCGCCCCGATGGCGGCTGCCGACGGGAGGAAGCCGCCCCGCGGGGGGGCGGCGGGAAAAGGACGCGGGAGGACCGGCACGGCAAGGGGGCGGCCGCGGCACCAGGCCGGTGGTGGCCGGGGGGCGCGGTGCCGCTACCGGGCGAGGAGCGCGTGCAGGGATGCCTTCACCCGGGCGACGAAGGACTCCCGCACCGCTTCGGTGAGCAGCTCCAGGGAGAGGTAGGGGTTCAGGTCCTCCAGCTCGACCAGCAGCAGTTCCCCGTCGGGGGCGCGGCAGGCGTCGACCCGCTGTATGCCGTGGTCGATGTCGTTCCAGTCCACGAAGCGCTGCGCGAAGGCCAGGTCGGCTTCGGTGGGCTCGTAGTGTTCCAGGGCCCACCGCCGGTCCGTCCTCGGCGCGTGGAGCGCGTACTGGAAGGCACGGTCGACGAAGTAGAACGAGACCTCGTAGCGGAAGTCGACGCGCGGCTGGACGAGGGTGCCGCCCGACATCCGGGCCGGCAGATCCTCCCGGGTCAGGAACTCCAGCCCGATGGAGTCGGCGCCGAGCTTGGGCTTGGCCACGTACTCCTCGACGACCGGCAGCCGGCCGAGGTCCTGCGGGCGGTCGACGGTGGGGATGACGGGGTACCCGGCGGCGCTCAGGTCCACGAGGTACTGCTTGCCGGCCATGTCGGCCTTGCCGGTCAGCTGGTTGAAGACGCGTACGCCGTCGGCCAGCGCGCGGGCGCGGAAGTCGTCGTACCGGTCCTGGTAGTGCAGCACCGGGCCGCTGTTGCGGACGACGACGGCGTCGAAGCCGTGCATCAGGGCCGCCGCGTCCAGCGGGTGGCACAGGGCGATGTCGAAGTCCTCGCGCAGCCGGGACGAGAGCTGGATGTCCTCGTCGCAGTAGCGCCGGCCCCGGGCCTGGTAGGACAGGTCGGTGACGTACAGGATCCGGGGACGGCCCCCCGGCCGGGACGGGCGGGACGCGGATGCGGACGCGGATGCGGATGCGGATGCGGATGCGGACACGGGCTGGAGCTGGGCAGAAGACACGTTTCTCCTGGCTGATCGGCGGTCCGCCCAAAATTACCCGGCACCTCGCCGGTCACCACCGGCAGGCCATCAGGACCCGTCAGCGGGGTGCCCCGTCGGACCGCCGGACGAGGGCGGGAAGGGCGTGCGGTTCCACGGCGCATCCTGTACGGCCGGCTCGTCGGCCACGTCCGGGAGCCGGAGGGTGCGGCGACGGCCGCCTCGGACAGGCGCCACCCGTACGGCCGGAGCGCGTGCTTCACGCTGTGGCTGCGCTCCGGGCGGACGGAAACCAGGTTGGCCGGCCGCCACCGGGCTGGGACGATGCCCCCGTTTCCCGAGCGGAGGATTCTTGTTCGTTTTCGTGTGCGCGGGGTGCGACGCCGAGCTGACCGCCCCGTTGTCCCAGGTCGCCCTGCCGGTCCATGCCCACCAGCAGTACGGCAACGGGCTACAGCTCCCGGTGCTCATGGAACCGGGGACGTTCGCCGTGGAACCGGAACCCTGGGGGCCGCCGTGGCGGAGGCCGGAGGAGACCGGTCCGGACGAAGCGGCGGCCCATGGCGTCCACGGGCCGGTCCACGCTCTGTCCGGCGGCGTGCCCGGCCCGATCGTCATCGCACCCGGGGACACCCGTGGCGCCGTGCTGATCCCGGAGAAGCGCGGCGGTGCCTGCTGCGGCCTCGCCGGGGGCGACGGCCCCAACATGGCCTGTGCGGCGTGCGGTCTGCCGGTGGCGAGCCGGATCGACGACTGCTCGCTCTGGCAGGCCGTGTGGCTCGCTCCGGGCGCCGTGCGCCCCCTCCCCGTCGAAGCCGACGACGCCGGCCCGCTCTCCTGGGCGGAACTGATGGCGGAGGGGAAGGGCGTGCCCCCCTTCGAGCCGATCACCTCGTGGGCATCGCTTTTCGGGGCGAGCGACCGGTGGCATTGGAGCCCGCAGTGGGTGGCGGCGGCCGGGCAAGCGCTCGCACACCTCCTGGCGGCTTCGGAAGGCCGGGCGGTGGCCGTCCCGGACGGCCTGGCCTCGGAGATGTTCCGGCGCGACCTCGACGCCCTGCTGCCGGCCGGCCCGCCGGCGCGGCGTGCCGTCTTCGCCGGACCCGGGCTGTCCGCCCCCGACGCGGACGCCCGCATCCTCCTCGTGCCCTCCCATCCGCGGACCGGGGAGGTCTGGGCTCCGCGGACCGGGGACGCCCGGACCCCGGCCGCCTCGGCGTACCCGGTGCCGCTGCCGTTCGGGGTGTGGCTCCGGCTTGTCTTCCCCGAGCCGGAGCTGCCCGTCCCCGCGTCGCGTCTCATGCCCGAGGACGTCCTCCGCGACGACCCGCCCGCACCGGCTGTCCATGACGTGTTCCGGATCGACCAGCACGTGTTCTGGCACACCCTGGCCCGGCTCCCGGCTGTGCGGAGGCCATGGCTGGCCGAGATCCTGGCCCCCCTCACACCGCACCCACGCGCGGGCACCTTCCAGTCGGCCGACGAAGGGCTCCGGGACCCCGGCCCTTGCCCCGTCCTGTGACGGACGGCGGATCCCATCACTTCGGAGGGCCACCGCCGTCCGGGCTGCTCGGCCACGGCGGACCTGGTGAGTGCGTCACCGGGCGGACCGGTGCTCCGACGGCCGGCGACCGCGTCCCGGCCGACGGCAGCCTTCGCACCGGAAGGCACCCACGCCTGAGCCGCTGATCGAGCGTGAGGTCAAACGGGTGACAGGAGCTGGTCGTCGGGGTTCCGACCGGCGCTGGCGGCCGCCCCGACGGAAGTTGAGCTGGAAACGTTTCCGGGAGTTCTCCGGATCGAGCGGCTGTCTCCCGCCTGCGGTCGCGCTCGACGGCGCGGCCGAACGCTCCACCACGGGCCGTGGCTTCGCAAGCGGGTCACCGTACCGGCCAGGGGCGTTCCCGCACCCGGCATGGGCTCACCGCGCAGGCGCGGGAGGGTGGCCGCGCCGGACTGTCGCCAGGCCCGCTGCGGACCCGGCCGACCCCCGGGAACGGGGCTCACAGCGGCTCGATGTCGAGGACGTCGAACTCCAGCAGCCCCTCCGGGACGGCCTCCTGCGCGTCCCCGGCCCCGGGCGGCGGCTGTTCCGCCCAGATCACCTTCCCCTGGGGTGTGTACCGGGTTCCCCAGCGCTCGGAGAGCTGGGCGACGAGGAACAGCCCGCGCCCGCCCTCGTCCGTGGTCGCCGCGTAGCGCAGATGTGGCGCGGTGCTGCTGTTGTCGGCCACCTCGCAGGTCAGGCCGCGGTCGTGCAGGAGCCGGACCCGGACCGGGGCGGCGCCGTAACGGATGGCGTTGGTGATCAGCTCGCTGAGGATCAGCTCGGTGGTGAACGTCAAATCGTCCAGCCCCCATGCACGCAACCGCGCCGAGGCGGCGGCCCTGATCCCGGCGACGGCGCCCGGGTGGAACGGAACGTCCCATTCGGCGATGCGCTCGCGTTCCAGCGCCCGGGTGCGCGCGACGAGGAGCGCCACGTCGTCCTTGGGATGGGCGGGCAGGAGCGCGTCCAGCACGGCCTTGCAGCTCTCCTCGGGGCTGCGGTCGGGCCGGGCGAGCGCTTCGCGCAGCAGTTCCAGGCCGACGTCGATGTCCCGGGTACGGTCCTCGACCAGTCCGTCGGTGTAGAAGACGATCTGGCTGCCCTCCGCCAGTTCCAGCTCGGTGGTCTCGAACGGTATGCCGCCCAGGCCCAGCGGCGGCCCGGCCGGGAGGTCGGGGAACTCCACCCGGCCCCCGGGGTGGACCACCGCGGGCAGTGGATGGCCCGCCCGCGCCATGAGGCACCGCAGGGAGACCGGGTCGTAGACCGCGTAGAGGCAGGTGGCGCCGGTCATCCCGGAGCTCGTCCCGTCGTCGCCCTCGTCCAGGTCGATGCGCCCGACGAGGTCGTCGAGACGGCCGAGGATCTCGTCGGGCGGCAGGTCGAGGGTGGAGAAGTTGTGCACCGCCGTACGCAGGCGTCCCATGGTGGCGGCCGCGTGCAGGCCGTGGCCGACGACGTCCCCGACGACGAGCGCCACACGGCTGCCCGGCAACGGGATGACGTCGAACCAGTCCCCGCCCACGCCCGACTGGGCGGGCAGGTACCGGTGTGCCACGTCGAGCGCGCTCTGCTCGGGCAGGGCGCGCGGCAGGAGGCTGCGCTGCAGTGTCACGGCCATGGCGTGCTCACGGGTGTAGCGGCGCGCGTTGTCGATGCAGACGGCGGCTCGGGTGACCAGCTCCTCCGCGAGCGCGAGGTCCTCGTCGTCGAACGGTTCGGGCTTCTCAGACCGCCAGAAGTTGGCCATGCCGAGGACGACGCCCCTCGCCTTCAGAGGCACCGTGATGAGCGAGTGGATGCCGTAGGCGACGATCCTGGCCGCACGCTGGGGATCCTGGGCCTGCCAGCCGAAGGCCTGCGACAGATCGGTCACCACCTCGGGGCGGCCGCTGCCGAACCCGCGGGCCTGCGGTGTGGAGGGCAGGAAGTCGATCATCCGGCCGCGCGGGTACAGCGGGTGGTCCGCGTGGATGCCGTTGACGGCGGTGCGGCGCATGTCCGCGCCGTTGCCGGTGGGCTCCTCTCCGCGCAGCACCGGGTCGGCCAGATCGACGGTCACGTAGTCGGCGAACCGGGGGACGGCCACCTCGGCCAGCTCCTCGGCCGTACGCACCACGTCCAGGGTGGTGCCGATGCCGACGCCGGCGTCGTACAGGAGGTTCAGGCGGTTGCGGGCGCCCTCCGCCCGGCCGGTCAGCGCGCGGAGCTCGGTGGTGTCCCGGATGGTGGCGACGGTGCCTGCCGGACCGCCGTCGCGGTCGGTGGGCCGCTGGTTCACGGCGAGCAGCCGCTCCGCGGCGAGTACGACCTCGTCCGTGGCCACCCGGCCGGAACACAGCAGCTGCGCCATGGCGGGGTCGAGCCCGGGCAGGTCGTTGACGTTCCGTCCCTCCGCGCCGGCTGGGAGCTGGAGCAGCCGCTGCGCCTCGTCGTTGGCCAGCAGGAGCCGGCCGTCCCCGGCGACGATGACGACCCCTTCGCGGACCGAGTGGAGCACGGCGTCGTGGTGTTCGTACACACGGGTCATCTCGGCGGGCCCGAGCCCGTGGGTCTGCCGTCGCAGCCGACGGGCGACCAGCGCCGACCCCGCCGTGGCGAGGCCCAGTCCGACGGCGCTCGTGACGAGGATGACGGGCAGTTGCCGGACGACCACACTGGTCACGTTCCGCACCTTAAGGCCGGCCGAGACCAGGGCCGTCACCTGACCGTCGGCGTCGGTCACGGGCACCACGGCCTGCACCTCCTCGCCGAGCGGACCGTCGACGTGCTCGATGTACACCTCGCCCGCCAGTGACGGTTCGATGGTGCCGACGAACCGTTCGCCGATCAGATCCGGCTGCGGGTGCGTGTACCGGATGCCGTTGGTGTCCATGACGACGATGAAGTCCACGCCGGTCTTCATGCGGGCCTTCTCGGTGAGCGGCTGGAGCTCCGCGGAGGGATCGGGGGACGCGAGGGCCTCGTCCAGCCCCGGCGAATGCGCGAAGGACTCCGCGACCGCGACCGACCGGTTCTGCGCCTCCCGGTCGCTGTCGTGGCGGGACTGGAGCAGCAGCGCGAGCATCGCACCGAGCACCAGCAGCAGAACGAGCGCCACCTGCAGGACGAAGACCTGCCCGGCGACGCTGCGAGGACGCCTGTCGGTCAGCGACCGGACCGAGGCATCGCGGAATCGGCCGAGAAAGTTGACCACGCTCAATTGTTAACACCGCAGGCCCGCCGGGGACCATGGGTGACCGCGGGTTCCCGCTCGGGCACACAGCGGCACGGCGGCGGCTCACCGCCGGCCGTCGGGCCGGGCCTCCCCAGGATTTGTCCAACGCCCGGCCAACGAAAGCCCAAATCGAACAGCCCACGCCCGCCCGGTCGTACCTTTCGGGCGTGACAGCGAACCCCGAGAACATACCGGCGCCCCGCTCACGGTCCCTCTCCCCGCTCCCCGACGGTTCCCCGGTACCCGGCCCGCCCATGGCGCCCGCCGGGTCCTCACACGGGCGTCCACCGGCCGACAAGGCGCGTTTCGCGGGCGGCGAGGCGGCCGCGACGCCCGTCGCGTCCGCCTCCCCGGCCCTCCCGACCGCCGTCCCGCCCGAGGCCCCGCCCGCCGCCCCGGGGACGCGTGTCCCGGCCTCCTCTCCGACGGGCCGGCGGGCACTGCTGCGCGCCGCCCTCGCCGGGACGGCGGCCATCGGCGCGGGTCTCGCCGCGCCGGGGTCGTCGGCGGCCGTGGCGGCCCCCGCGACCGCCGGCGCGCGCCCGGCGAGACCCGTTCCGAGACCCGTGACCCCGGAGGCGGCCCTGCGCGAGCTGTACCGGGGCAACCTGCGCTGGCACGCCCGGCACCAGACCCACCCCCACGAGAGCGCGGCGGACCGGGTGGCCGCCGTCTCCGGTCAGCACCCGTTCGCCCTCGTCCTCGGCTGCATCGACTCCCGGGTCCCCCCGGAGCTGGCGTTCGACCAGGGGCTGGGGGATCTCATGATCGTCCGCTCGGCGGGCGAGGTACTGGACGAGGCGGTGCTGGGCAGCGTCGCGTACGGTGCCCTGGAACTCGGAATCCCGCTGATCATGGTGCTCGGGCACCAGTCCTGCGGCGCCGTGTCGGCCGCTGTGCGCGCGGACGAGACGGGCGAGGAGCTGCCCGCCCACATCGACTACGTCGCCCGGCAGATACGGCCCGCGATCGACCGCGCCCACACGGGCACGGCCCGCGTCGACGCCACCGTCACGGCCAACGTACGGCTCGTGCGCTCCCGGCTCGCCGCCGAACCCGACCTGGCCGCCAAGGTGGACGCCGGGGCGCTCGCCATCGTCGGCGCCCGATACGAACTCGGCTCCCAGCTCGTCCACCCCGTGCACTGACCACCGGTCCCGTCCCGTCGCGCCCGCGCCCGCGACGGGACCGGTACGGACGTCCGTACCGGTGTTGTAGGTTGACCGGCGGCTCCAGGCCGAGAGCCGCCCGTCATGTTCCGTACCGGAACCGTCCGGAAAGCGCGAGGGACGCCCTGAGGTGATCGCCTTCCTGCGGGGCGCCGCGACCGCGATGCTGGTCGCGGTGAACCTGTTCTGCGGCTACGTGGCCTTCTGGGCGCTCCTGCCGCCCCAGGGCGCATGGGACGAGAACGGCCTGACGGCCATCGAGACCGGCTGTTTCCTCCTGATCCTGCTGGGGGGCGCGGTGCTGCTCACCGTGGCGCTCCCCGTCCGACGCCGGGCGCTCAGCCCGTGGTGGCTGACCCCTTCCGCCGCCTTCGTGGTGCTCGGCGCGGCCCGCTGGACGTACGTGAGCGAGCGGTACCCGATGCCTTACGACCACTGATCCTGGCGGGCGGGCCGGCCCGCGGAGCCGCGTCCGTCATCCGACGCCCCGCGGGCGGAACTGGACGCTGATCCGGGGCCCGACGCCGCGGGCGGTCTTGGGGACGGCGTGCTCCCAGGTGCGCTGACACGAGCCGCCCATGACGATCAGGTCGCCGTGCCCCAGCGGGACGCGCCGTGCCGCTCCGCCGTGGCGGGGCCGCAGGGCCAGATCGCGCGGTTCGCCGACCGAGAGGATGGCGACCATGGTGTCGAACCGCGAGCCCCGGCCGACCCTGTCCCCGTGCCAGGCCACGCTGTCCCGGCCGTCCCGGTAGTAGCACAGACCCGCCGTGACGAAGGGCTCGCCGAGCTCGGGCCGGTAGTGCGCGCTCAGCGCGGCGCGGGCCTCGTCGAGCACGGGATGAGGAAGGCGGTCCTCGCTGCCGTAGAACGAGAGCAGCCGGGGCACGGCCACCTCGTTGTCGTACATCCTGCGCCGCTCGGCCCGCCACGGCACACCGGAGGCGAGCTCGCCGAACAGCGCGTCCGCACCGCTCAGCCACGCGGGAAGCAGGTCGATCCAGGCGCCTTCGCCGAGCTCGGTCCGGCGGACGCCCGTGAGCGGACCGAGGCCGATGTGGTCGGTCTGGTCGAAGAGCGAGCCCTGAAGATGCGCTGACATGGTTCCAGCGTAACCAGAAACCGAACACATGAGCTATTCCGGGTCGCCCGGCCCGCGCGCCCTGCACCGGCCGGCGACAGGATCCGGGGGTGAGGCCGAAACACCCGGTCCTCCGCACCCCGGTCCTGCCGTCGGGGACCGGCCCTGGCGTGCCGTCCATGGACGCGGCGGACACCGGTGCGGGCACCGGCCCTGCGCCCGGTCGCCGGCCACCGCTTCCACCGGATCGTGAGCGGTCCCGCTCGCGGCCGGCCCGGGCGCCACGCGGCGCCGCGCCGAGGCCGGCTTGCGCCCGGCGGGCTCGTGCGCCGCCGCGGGCACGGCCCGGACGGAACGGAGCACCACGGCTGCTGCCGGCCCTGCCGGCCGGCGCACCCCCCATCGACTGCGTCGCCCGGCGGACAAGGCCCGCGATCGACCGCGCCCACACGGGCACAACCCGCGTCGACGCCACCGTCACGGCCGACGTACGGCTCGTGCGCTCCCGGCTCGCCGCCGAACCCGCTTGCCCCGAGGGCCACTTGACCACCGAGGCCCGTCCCGCCGCCCACCCGCACGGGTTCCCGTCCCACGGATCGGGACGGCATCTCCGTCCGGCCGAAGGGGGGGCGAGGCCCCTGTGGGCGGCCCGGCGTCACCGGCTGTGTGAACGGCGTGTGGCAGTGCCCCCCATCCGCCCGAAGGACTGTTGACGCGCCCGAAAGTCCGGTGCTCAACTGACGGCATGCCTCCAGAGCCGCCGCTGGTCTCCCGCGATCACATCGACTTCGGTCGTGTGTGGTCGGCGTCGTGTCGTCGCTCCTGACGCGACGGCAGGTCACCTGAACGGTCCGTTCGCCCTCCGGCCCCGGGCCGCTCGTCACGGCGCGCACCGCCGCCCCACCCGGCGACCCGCGCGCGGCCCGGCCCTCGGCCCGCCCGCGCCACCGGCGCCGCAACGCCCCTCCCCCGCGAGGCGTTCTCCGACGTCTCCACACGTACGTCGTCGCCCCTCCGCCCCGCCATGCCCTCAGGTATGGCCCCCCGCTCACCGTCCCGCCCACGAAAGGCCCCACCATGCCTGTCGAGTTCCTCGGCATCGCCGCCACCAACGACGGCTCGGAGACCGCTCCGAGGTCCGGCGCCGCCTTCGACAAGGAGTACACGCTCAGGCTCGCCCGCGCCCACGAGGACCACGGCTGGGACCGGGTGCTGTTCGCGTACAGCTCCGGCTCGCCGATCCCCGCGCCGGCCGCGGCGTACCTGGCCGCGAAGGTGGAGAAGCTCGGGATCCTGCTCGCACACCGGCCGAACGTGTCGTACCCGACCTACGCCGCCCGCACCTTCGCCACCCTCGACCAGATCAGCGACGGACGGCTGGCCGTCCACTTCATCACCGGCGGCAACGACCACGAGCAGCGGCGGGAGGGCGACACGCTGGGCAAGGACGACAGGTACGCCCGCACCCGGGAGTACATCCAGATCGTCAAGAAGGTCTGGACGCGGCACGAGCCCTTCGACCACCAGGGCGAGCACTACGGCTTCAGCGACTACGTGAGCGACGTCTTCCCGGTGCAGCAGCCCCGTCCGGGCGTCTCCTTCGGCGGATCGTCGCCCGCCGCCTACGCGGTGGGCGGTGCCGAGGCGGACGTGTACGGCCTGTGGGGCGAGCCGCTGGCCGAGACGGCCCAGCAGATCGCCTCGGTGCGGGAGGCGGCGCGGGCCGCGGGCCGCGCCGACAGCCCGCGCATCCAGGTGGCGTTCCGCCCGATCATCGCTCCGACCGAGGAGCTCGCCTGGGAGAAGGCGCGGCGTACGGTGGGCGTCATCCGCGAGCGGGGCGCGCACGGCCACTCGGTCTCCAACCGCCGTCCGGCCGGCGCCCCGGAGAACAGCGGGTCCCAGCGTCTCGTGGCCCTCGCGGAGAAGGGCGAGCGCTACGACCGGGCCCTGTGGACCTCCACGGCCGCCGCGACGAGGGGCGCGGGCAACTCCACCGCGCTGGTCGGCACTCCGGAGACGGTCGCCCAGGCCCTGCTGGACTACTACGACCTGGGCGTGGACATCCTCTCCGCCCGGGGTTACGACCTGCTCGGTGACGCCATCGACTTCGGCCGGCACGTCATCCCGATCGTCCGCGAGGAGGTCGCCAAGCGGGACCGGGAAGGCGCCGCGCGCGGCCCCGAGGCCCTGGAACGGCTCGCGGCGGTGTCCGCATGACGTCGGTCGCCGGGCCCGGTCCCGCCGGGCTCACCGTGGTGCGCGCCACGGTCGACGAGCCCCTGGTGCAGCCGATGCTGCGGGAGCTCACCTACGAGTACTCCAGCCGTTACGGGCCGCAGGCCCACCAGGAGATGGTCCGCTATCCGGCCGCCGAGTTCGCCCCGCCGCACGGAGCGCTGCTGCTTCTGCTGGAGGACGGTGTCGCGGTCGCCGGCGGCGCCTTCCGGCGGCACGACACCCCCGCGACGGCGGAGCTGAAGCGCATCTGGACGCACTCCGCCCACCGCCGGCGCGGCCTGGCCCGGCGGGTGGTCGCCGAGCTGGAGCGGGAGGTCGCCGCGTACGGCTACCAGCGGATCTACCTGACCACCGGACCGCGCCAACCGGAGGCCCGCGGGCTGTACCTGGTCACGGGTTACACCCCGCTGTTCGACACCGCGGCCGATCCGGAGTCCATCGGTCCGCTCGCCTTCGAGAAGCACCTCACGGAGCAGCCATGACGGCCCAGAGTCCCCCGACGGCCAACACCGGCACGGCCGGCCCGGAGTCCGCCGACGCCGCAACAGCCGGCCCGAAGCCCGCCGGTCCGGAGCCCGCCGGGCTCGCGAAGGCCGCGTCCCCGCCCGGCTCCGGCGGCGCCGGGCCGGTGGTCGTGCCCGTGCGCCACTACTGGCGGTGGGTGGCCGCGGCCGCCGTTCTGGTGGTGGTGGCACAGTTCACGCACGGCCTCGTCACCAACCCGGGCTGGGAGTGGGACGTCTTCTTCCGCTATCTGACGGCCGAGAGCGTGCTGCGGGCCGTGTGGGTGACGCTCCAGCTGACGGTGTACGGCACGGTGCTGGGCTTCGCCCTCGGGCTGGTGCTGGCACTGATGCGGCTCTCCGGCAGTGCCCTGCTGGCCACCGTCGCCTATGTGTACGTGTGGGCGTTCCGCTCCATCCCGCTCATCGTCCAGCTGCTGTTCTGGTTCAACCTCGCCTACCTGTACGAGGAACTCGGGATCGGCGTTCCCTTCGGCCCCGTGCTGTGGAGCTTCGGCACGATGAACCTGGTCGGGGCGATGTCGGCCGCGGTGATCGGTCTGGCGCTGCACCAGGCCGCCTACGCCGCGGAGATCGTCAGGGGCGGGTTCCTGTCGGTCGACCCGGGCCAGCTGGAGGCGGCCGCGGCGCTGGGCATCCCCCGCGTGCGGCAGTTGCGGCGGATCATCCTGCCGCAGGCGATGCGTTCCGCCCTGCCGAACGCCGCGAACGAGATCATCTCGCTCTTCAAGGGCACGTCGATCGTCTCGGTGATGGCGATCGGCGAGCTCTTCTACCAGGTGCAGGTCATCTACGGGCGCAACGGGCGGGTGGTGCCGCTGCTGATGGTCGCCACCGCCTGGTACGTCGTCCTCACCACGGTGCTGTCGATCGCCCAGTACTACGTCGAACGTCACTACGCCCGCGGCAGCGACCGCACTCCCCCGCCCAGCCCGCTGCGACGCGCCCGGACCTTCCTGCGCGATCTGACCGCCCGCCCCACCCGGGCGACCGGATGACCTTCCCGACCGCACCGACGTCCACGATCACGAGGAGCTCCACCGTGCCCATCCGCACCGCCGTCCGCCGACGCACCGCACTCGCCCTGGCGCTCGCCTCCGCCCTGGCCCTCACCGGCACGGCGTGCGGCTCCACCGCCGGCGACGGCACGGACTCCACCAGGGCCAGGTCCGACGCCAAGGGCACCGAGATCGACCTGAGCCCGGACCAGAAGCGCGTCACCGCGCAGAAGGTCGACGCGATCGCCGCACTGGTCCCGCGGAACATCCGGGAGCGCGGAACCCTGGAGGTGGCCAACGCGGCCAACACGGCGCCCCCGCTGGCGTTCTACGCCACCGACGACAAGACCGTCATCGGCGTCGAGCCCGACATCGCCGCCCTGGTGGCCGATGTGCTGGGGCTGAAGGTGCGCTCCCACACCGTCGACTGGGCGAACATCTTCGTCGGCCTGGACAGCGGCAAGTACGACGCCGGGTTCAGCAACATCACCGTCACCGAGGAGCGCAAGGAGAAGTACGACTTCGCCACCTACCGGCTCGACAACATCGCCTTCGAGGCGAAGAAGGACCGGGACTGGAAGGTGAAGGGACCGGCCGACGTC
The DNA here is from genome assembly GCF_036322365.1 of Streptomyces sp. SP18CS02. Classification (NCBI taxonomy): domain Bacteria; kingdom Bacillati; phylum Actinomycetota; class Actinomycetes; order Kitasatosporales; family Streptomycetaceae; genus Streptomyces; species Streptomyces sp. SP18CS02. The sequence goes on along the minus strand of NZ_JAQYXC010000288.1, from coordinate 311,456 downwards.
GCGGGCCGCACCATCGGGGTCTCCTCGGGCACCAACCAGGAGAAGCTGCTGGTCGACTGGAGTGCGCAGAACGTCCGCGAGGGGCGCAAGGCGACCGACATCAAGTACTTCCAGAACACCAGTGACTACTACCTGGCACTCGGGTCCGGCCGTATCGACGCCTACCTCGGGCCCAACCCGGTCGCCGCCTACCACGCCGTCACCACCGGGGAGACCGAAATCATCGGCGCCTTCTCGGGAGCGGGCGACAAGATCCAGGGCAAGATCGCCGCGACGACCAAGAAGGACAACGGCCTGGTGCAGGCGCTGCACCAGGCGATCCAGCACCTCATCAAGGACGGCAGCTACGCGCGGGTGCTCAAGCGGTGGGGCCTGCCCGACGAGGCGGTGACCTCGTCCGAGCTCAACCCCGTGGGGCTGCCGAGGACGTCATGAGGACGCGGGAGGGTTCATGACGGTGGGGGCGGCCCGGCGCGTCGAGCCGGGCCGCCCCCTGGCCGTGGTGCGGGAGCACACCACATCGTCACGCCGTGACCGGCGGGCCCTCTTCACGCCCGGGACGGAAGCACGCGGCCCGTCACGGGCGTGCCGTACGGGCCTCCGTGGCGGCGGGGGTCCGGGGCTGCCTCGCGGCCGGCCGGGTCTCCGCCGGGGCACAGCGGGCCGCTTCCCAGTCCACGATCGGCATCGCGGCTCCGGCCGCCTCCCGTCCGCGGCATCGCGCGTGATGCCTGCGGGCGATGCCGTCGGCGTCGAGGTGGGCGGCGAAGGCGGGGTGGGCGGTGAGCCGCTGGGCGTACGCCCACAGGCGGGGGTGGTCGGCCACCTGGTGCACGGCGCCGGCGTCGAGGTGCCAGCGGTGCACGGTGTCCAGCTGCACCAGGGTCACCCAGAGGTGCACATCGGCCGCGGTGAGCCGGTCGCCCGCGATGTACCGCCTCCCGGTGAGCCCGCGCTCCAACGAGTCCAGCGCGCCGAGCAGAACGCCCAGCGGCGCTTCGTGGCCGTCCCCTTCGATGCCCAGTTCCCCGGCGTGCTGGGCGGCCTCGTGGATGCTCGTCTCGCAGAGCCGGGCGACCTCGTCGATCTCGGCGCCCAGCTCGCGCGGGTACAGTTCGGGCCCGCCCTCGCCGAAGCGCAGCGCCAGGTCGCGCAGGATGTCGGGGGCGTGGGTGCTGACGATCCGGCCGGTCCAGCCGTCGCTCAGCACGGGCACCGAGGCGGGACCGGGGTACTGGTGGGCGCTGGCGTCGTACAGCGGGCGCAGCGCGGTGTACCCGCCGTCCGCCGCGTCCGGCGCGGCGGGCAGCAGCGTCACGGGGAGGACGTCCGCCAGCCCGAGCAGGTGGTGGGTGACGGCGATCCGCAGCGAACTGGGACAGGACAGCGACAGATGGAGCCGGTACCGGTGCGGCACGGCGTAGTGGCCGCTGCGCGCGTCGCGGCCGATCCTTCCGCGGAAGGCCGGCACTGGGGTCGAGGGTGTGGCGGACATGCGTCTCCCGGTGTGTGCTCGGTCATGGACGCGTGCGGCGGCGACGGCACGCGGCGGTGGTGGCGCGGGCCCGGCACGAGGCGTACGCGGGTGAAGGAAGTGCTCGAATACGAGACGTGCTCGGGTACGGGACGGGGCGGGCCGAGGGGCCCGGTGCGGGATCCGGTACGCCCCGGGGCGGCAGACGGGCAAGCCCCGGGGACGGCGGGAAGAATGGCCGCGGAGACGGCCGCGTACCGCCTCGTTCAGCGGTGGAGGGGACTCGCCGCGCTGCAGACGCGCAGCAGGTCGATGTGGCGACGGGAGGTCAGGGCAAGCCGACGCCGGACGGCACTGCCCGCGCCCACCGCCGAAAGCCCCATCATGTCCTGTCCGTTCACTCGACTGCCCGCCTTGAGTGTCGGCGCGCCGCCGGTCGGCGTCAAGGGTGTGCACGACGGCGCTCCGGCCGGTGGCCCGGCGCCGCGGGGTCACCGGCGTCGCCGCCGGTACGCCGTGCGGGATACTGCGAGCATGCGGATTTCAGCCAGGGCCGACTACGCGGTACGAGCCGCGCTGCACCTCGCGGCCTGCCAGGACGAGGGGCCGCTGAAGGCTGAGGCCATCGCCGGCGCGCAGAGCATTCCGCACAAGTTCCTGGAAAGCATCCTCAACGACATGCGGCGGGGCGGCCTGGTGCTCAGCCAGCGCGGCGGCAACGGCGGCTACCGACTGGCCAGGGCCGCGGACTCCATCTCGATCGCGGACGTCATCCGCACGGTGGAGGGGCCTCTCGTCTCCGTTCGCGGGGTGCGCCCGCCGGAGCTGTCCTACACGGGGGCGGCCGAGTCGCTGCTGCCCCTGTGGATCGCGCTGCGGGCCAACGTGCGGGAGATCCTCGACGGTGTGACGCTGGCCGACGTCACCTCCGCCGCGCTGCCCGGCAGGGTGTCCGCCCTGGCGGAGGACCCGGAGGCCTGGACGAATCCCTGACGGTGCCCACGGGTCGGTGGGGCGCCGCCACCGGGCCGCCCGTGCCTGTCGTCCACCGTCCCCGCCGTCTCGGTGGGCGGAACACAGGTGTCCACTCCTTGAACACCCGCTTGGGCGGCGGGACATCCTCTGCCACCATCCCTAGTAATCCAGTGGGAATACTAGGGTTACGAGGTGACCGGTGAGCGGCGGAAAGCCGAAGAAATCCGTGGTGCGTCCGGCCCCCTCACGGGCCGAACGCCCCGCCGACGAAGAGCTCTGGCCGCGTGTGACCCGCGAACTCGCCGACGACCTGGCCTTCGACGCCCCGGCCCGCGACCGGGCGGGCAAACCCCCGTTCGACGAGGTCGCGCGGCTGAGGGAGGCCGGTCTGCTGTCGCTGCTCACGCCGCCCGGCCCCGCCCCGCACGAGGGCGCCGACTGGCGCCTGGCCTGCGGAGTCCTGCGGGAGGTCGCGGCGGCGGACAGCTCGATAGCCGAACTCCTGGGGCGACACTACGTGTTGGCGTGGAGCGCCCGGTTCTTCGGCGAGACCGAAGCCGCCGCCCGGATCGAGCGCCGCTGCGCGCAGGAGCAGTGGCTGCTCGCCGGCGGCATCGAGCCCGCCGACCCGGAGCAGGACCAGCAGCTCACCCTCACACCGATCGGGAACGGTTACGTCCTCAACGGGCGGCGGGATCTGGCCGCCGGCCTCGCCGTCGCCGACCGGCTCGTCCTCGGCGCGCCGTGTGCCGACACCGGTGAGTCGCTGATCGCTCTGGTGGATCCGGCGCATCCCGGTGTCATCGCCGACATGGCGGACGAACGGCTCGGCCAGCGGCTGACGGGGGCCGGCAGCGTGAGTTTCGACAACGTACCGGTGTCCGCCGACCAGGTTCTGGGGGCCGTTCCGCGTGACGAGCACGCCGTCTCACCGTTCACGGCCCTGGCCCCGCTGGCACTGAGGCTCACCCTGGTGCACGTCGGCCTCGGAATCGCCGAGGGCGCACTGGCCGAGGCTCGGGACGTCAGCCGCGCCACCCTGGCCGCCTGGCCTTCCCCGGACGGTGCGGCCGGGCTGTACGGGAGCGACGCGTACGGCGACCGCGAGACCGACGACGGATACGGCCCCTACACGGCCCGCCCCAATGGCGACCCCTACCTGCTGCTCGCCTACGGGGAGCTGGCGACCTCGGCCCACGCCGCCTCGGCGGTCGTGGAGCGCGCGACGGAGGCACTGGCGAGGGGGCTGCTCGCGGGAGCCGCGCTCACCGTCGACGAGCGGGCCGACATCGCCGTACTCGTCGCCGCGGCCGAGGCCGTCACCAGCCGGTCCGCCGTGCACGTCACCACCCGCATCCTGGAACTCACCGACGGCTCCGGCACGTCCCACGGCGCCACGGGCTTCGACCGGTTCTGGCGCAACGCCCGGGTGCTGACCGCCCAGGTCTCCCCCGCCCACCGGCTCCGCGACATCGGCGACCACTACCTGAACGGGACGCACCCCCGGCTGACCCTCTCCATGTGACGGCGGGGCCGGAGGGCTCCCTCGCGATCCGCCGTCTCCACGGCATGTCCACACCGCTGGGGAGGTACGCCCCGGTCAGGCGGGCGGGAACGGCTTGTGGGTGTCGTGGACGAGGATGCGGCGCCCGGTGACGCGGACCGGTGTCACGGCGATCCAGTGTTCCCTGTCCCCGCCCGCCCACGGTGTGCTGTACGCCTGGGCCTCCAGGTCGCGCACCGACTCCGGGTCCGTCACCGCGCGTGCCGTGCCGACGACCAGAACGCTCCACCCCTGGCTCAGCGCGTCGTCGATGTGGTCCACCTCGAAGGCGATCTCACCGCCGGCCGCCCTGGCGGGTACGGAGTCCGGCGACGTCCTGAAGACCACGTCGCCGTCGGCGGCGATCATGTAGTTCACGGGGAGGATGGCGGGACCCTCGTGGGTGGTGACGGCGACGCGGCCCACTCCGTGCGTGCCGAGCAGCGACCGGCAGGCGTCCGGGTCGAGGTCCACCAGCTCCGCGTGGTAGGCGGCGTGACCACTGCCGGGGGGAAGGTCGGCGGTCCCGCCGGTCAGGGCCGCTACGGTCGTCTCCAGGGCGTCCGCCAGGCGCAGCATGAACCCCATGCCCGGCGTGGCCGTCCGCTCCTCCAGGTACTGGATGTAGCCGGGCGCCGAGCCCGCCCGCAGGGCGACGTCCTCGCGGGAGAGCCCCAGCTCCTCCCGGCGCGCGGCCACACGTCGGCCGATGTCGCCCCTCAGGTGTTCCGGCACCGGGGCGGCGTGCCCCTTCCTCGGGTCTCCCGGCATGGCCGCACCGCTCCTTCGTCGAGCCCCTGCACGTCAACGTTAGCCATGCGGCCCCGGGCCCGCACCACGGGCCCGCTCAGGCCCCCACCGCCGACCAGCCGTAGCCCGTTTCCTCGTCACGCTCGCCCGGAATCCCGGCGCCCATCTCGCCGAGGTCACGGTTGGCCGCCCTCATCAGGTGCCGGCCGAGGTCGTTCATCGCCCGGCCTGCCGCCAGTTCGTCCCCGATGCGCGGGACGTCGATGTCGGCCGGGTTGCAACGGGCGGTCCCCCGGCCGGTGAGCGTGGTGACGCCCGTGTCCAGGACCACGCGTGCCCTCGTGTCGCCGTCGTCCTCGTCGAGGTAGAGGCGGACGTTCCACTCCAGTGTCCGGGTCATGGCGAACCTCCTCGGCCGTGGCGGCCCCGGTCGGCCGTTGCGGGCACGGCTCTCCCCTCAGGATCCCTCTCCGAGCGGCCGGCCGCGCTCCCGCCGGCTCCCGGGCGGTACGGCCGCGGCATCCGGGAACCGGGCGCCCCGGCCGGGACGTCAGTGGTGGAAGCCGGGGCGGGGCCCGGCACCGCCGCCCCGGCTGGCCAGTCCCGTCGGTGCGACCCGCACGTCGTCGAGCGGCAGCCGCGACAGATCGCGGCTTACCCCGTGACGTACCACCACACGCTGGACCACGGTCTCGTGCCGGGCGGGGCAGCGGGTAGGCGGGTACCTGCCAGCCGCAGCCGCAGCCGCAGCCGCTCCGCCAGGTCGTACAGCGTCCACGGCACGCCGTCGGCGAGGGTCCAGGTGACGACCGCGAGCCCGTCCCGGCCGTCGGGCAGGACCACAGGTGCGGCAGCCGTGCGATGCCGTCGGCCGGGTCCACCGCGGTCCTCGCGCAGGCCTCCTGGACGGCGCGGTAGCCTTCACGGCCCCCGCCCTCGCACGGGCAGCACGCGTGGTCCCCTCATCAGGACGAGTGGTGGAAGGACGGATGTGGAACGGCTCGTCCAGGGGAACGCGAAGCGGCGCGTGTCGCGATCGGCGGGCCGGCAGCCCCTCTTATGCCTTTCCCGGATGGCGCAAGCTCCCGAACCGACTATTAGATGAAGCGAAGCGTGCGCCCTACCGGCGCGCGGAGACCGCGACACGGTGTGTGCCGACCCGTGCAGTTCGGCGAACGGAGCCGCGCCATGGCAACCGACCCCACTCCCCCCTCCACCGGCGACGAGGACCGTGCCCAGCCGCCCGACGCCCAAGCGGCGTACGCGGCCGCCTACGCCGCCGTGTGTGCCGCCGATCCGCAGGGCCCCGACCCGGACCCGCACGACGAGCCCATACGCACCCTGCTCTGGACGGCCGCCACCTACCGGCCGCTGGACGAGGTCGCCGCGCTGGTGAGTCTGCTCAAGCGGACCAAGGCGGTGAGCAACCCGGGGGACGAGGCGCTGCGGGCGGCCGCGGTGGCCCGCCCGCTCGACGAGGTCCGGCAGTTGGTGGCCCTGCTCACCGAGCCGCCGCACGAGGTCGGCGAGGCCGACACCACGCTGCGCGCGGCGGCCGTGGGCAGGCCCATCGAGGACGTGGCCCAACTGGTGAACATCCTGGGCACCGACGCGAGCGGCGCGGCCGCCGCGGGAGCCGGATCCGCCGCGAACGACCGGGGGTCCGTACCCGAGCGGGGGTCCGTACCCGGCCGGGAGACGCAGCCGTCCGACCGGCTTACCGACGGCATGCCCACCGGGCCGGCCGGGCCGCCGCCGGGCCTGCCGTCCGTCGACCGCCCCTGGTCTCCGGCAGGGTCCCGCGGTGTCCCCGGGGGCATCGGCGCGCTGGCCCGCGGGGCGGGCGACGCCGCGACCGGGCCGTTCCGTTCCCCGCTGCGATGGCCCGCGGCGACGGCCCTGCTGGCCTGCGGGATCATCCATCTGCCGACGGACTTGGCACTGCTGCGTTCCGGCGGCTACGCGGACGCGCTGTCGGTGGCCGTCACGGTGCTCTGCCTGATGCTGGGCCTGTGGCTGGCCGTTCGGGACACCGCCCTGGCCTGGGCGGCCGCCGCCGCCACCGCCGTCGGTGTGATCGCCCTGCACGGGGTGGCGGGCGTCTCCGGCCTCCCTCTGCTCAGGAGCAGCCTGGGCGGCGCCTACGCATGGGCGAGCACCGTGGCGGTGCTGGTCGCGGCGAGCGGCGCGATCCTCGCGGGCTCGGTGCTGGTGCTGCGCCAGCGGGAGCCGGACGCGACCAACAGCACCTGAACCGTTCTCCTCCCTCGGGAAACCCGCCGCCCGCCCGGTCCCGGGTCCGTGCCCCCGCCGACGACGCCGGGGGCACGGACCCGCGGCCGGGCGGGCGCCGTGGCGCGGACGTGCGCGCGTGACGACGGCGGCCCGCGGAAGCCGTGTACGGCGCTCCTCGCCGTCGCCCGCCCCGTCCGCCGTGTCACGCGGTGCTCGTCCTGCGGGCTCCCTCCTCGTGACCGCGGCCATCCGCCCCGAAGGAAGCCGACGACCGGCGGGCCGTGCCGGCGATCCGCCCCCACCGCCGGTGCACCCGTGCGTGCTTCACCTTCCATGCCCAAGAGGTCCGTCAACGGACCGGGTACGCAGGGGCGTCGTCTGTCTACGATCGAACCGCGACGCTGACGGAGAGTCGCCGCCGTAGGTGCGAAGGGAGGGGCGGATGCCCCGACAGGCAGATCACGATCAGCGCCGCCGCCAGATCGCGGAGGCGGTGTGGCGGCTGGCGGGACGGGGCGGGCTGGAGGACGTCACCCTGCGGCAGGTGGCTGCCGAGGCCGGTGTCTCGGTGCGACTGGTGCAGTACTACTTCGGCTCCCGCGACGGCCTGTTGCTGACCGCGCTGGAGATTCTCGACGCGGACGCCGAGCAGCGGGCCCACGCGCGCGTGACGGCTCTCGGGGCGGACGCGGGGCCACGGGCGATCCTGCGGAACATCCTGCTGGAGCTGCTCCCGCTCGACCGGGAGCGCAGGACCCGGCACCTGGTGCACGCGGCCTACTTCCTCCGCTTCCTCCGCGATCCCGCCCTCGCCCGGGAGGCCCGCGACGCACCTCTCGCGCTCGAAGAGCTGGTCGCCGCGCTGATCGGCCGGGGCCGGCCGGCGGACCCGGTGTCCCCGGCCGTCGACACGCGCTCCGAGGCGGCGTTCCTGCTGGCCGGTGCCCACGGTCTGCGGGCCGGGGTGCTCCTGGGACAGCGCAGCGCGGAGCAGGCGGTCGCCCTGCTCGACCTCCAGCTCGACCGGGTCTTCGGCACGGCCGGTTCGCGGTCGGTGGTGCCGGCGGAGAGCCGCGACGGGTGACCGGCTTCCCGAGGATCCCGCTACGGCACCCCCGGCACGAGCGCCGAGAGGACACCCCCGCATGTCCGGTTCCGTGCACGACCCGGCCGATCCCCCGCCGGACGCCGCTCCGACGGACCACGCCATGCCCGCCGCCCCGGGCAAAAGCAGTGACAGCGCGCCCCCGGGGCCGCGAAGAGCGCTGGTCGCGGGGTCGGTGGGCAACTTCGTCGAGTGGTACGAGTTCGGCGTCTACGGCTACTTCGCCACGGTCATCGCCGCCAACTTCTTCACCCCGCAGGGCGGTGGTGACGCCGAGGCCCTCATCAGGACGTACGCCTCCTTCGCGCTGGCCTTCTTCTTCCGTCCGGTCGGCGCTGCGGTCTTCGGTCGCGTCGGTGACCGTCTGGGGCGGCGGCCGACGCTCATCCTGGTGCTTCTGCTCATGACCGGCGCCACCACCCTGATCGGTCTGCTGCCGACGTACGCGACGATCGGCGCCGCCGCGCCCTGGCTGCTCACATGCCTGCGGGCGCTCCAGGGGCTGTCGGCGGGCGGTGAGTTCGGCGGTGCGGTCTCCGTCATGACCGAGTCCGCCCCACCGGGCAGGCGGGGGCTGTACGGCGCGTGGCAGTCCTTCACCGTGGCGCTCGGCCTGCTCGGCGGCGCGGGTGCGGCGGCGCTTCTGGCGGCCGTGCTGACCCAGGCGGAACTGAACGCGTGGGGCTGGCGGGTTCCGTTCCTGATGACGTTGCCCCTGGGGCTCGCCGCCCTGTGGCTGCGGCTGAGCCTGGAGGAGACGCCCGCGTTCCGGCGCGGGCGGGCGCTCGCGAACGATCCCGGCGGGCACGCGACGACGGGCGGGGAGGGCCGGCCCGTCGCCCCCGTCCGCGAGGCGGCCGTGGCGATCGTGCTGGGCGCGGGGCGCCTGATGGGCTGGTCGGCGGCCGGCTACACCTTCCTGGTGGTCCTGCCCTCCTACCTCCAGACCTCGCTCCGGGCCACGTTCCAGCAGGCCCTGATCGCCACGGTGCTCGCCAACGCGGGCTTCGCCGCCTCGATCCTGCCTGCCGGGGCGCTGAGCGACCGGATCGGGAGGCGCTCGGTGATGACGGCGGGTGCGGTCCTGGTCGCAGCCCTGGCATTGCCGCTGCTGAATTCGGTGCAGGACGCCGCCGCCCCGGCCCTCGCCAAGGGTCTGGCGGTGTTCGCCGCGGGTGCCGCCGTCGGTCTGCTGGCGGGTCCCGGCCCGGCGATGCTCTCCGAGATGTTCCCCACCCGTGTCCGCTACACCGGGCTCGGTCTCGCCTACGCGCTGTCCAACGCCGTGTTCTCCGGCTGCGCGGGGCTCGTCATCACCTGGATCATCGCGCGCACCGGAGACGTCGACGTCCCCGCCTACTACGTGGTGGTGACGGCTCTGGTCAGTGCGCTCGCCCTCGCCACCCTGCGCGGCGACGACCACCGGCGTCCGTTGCGCGACCGATGAGGAGGAGGCAGCCGTGCGGGTCATCGGACTGATGTCGGGCACCTCCCACGACGCGGTCGACGCCGCGGCGGCGGATCTGGTGATCGACGGGGACACCCTGTTCCTCACTCCGCTGGGCATGGTCGGTGAGCCCTACCCCGAGGAGCTGCGCACCGCCCTGGTCGCCGCACTGCCCCCGGCGGCGACCACGATGCGGGAGGTGTGTCTGCTCGACACCCTCATCGGCCAGACGTTCGCCTCACTCGCCGTGCGGGCCGACCGGGAACTGTGCGGCGGAAGCGCCGACCTGGTGGTGTCGCACGGCCAGACCGTCCATCACTGGACCGAGCACGGCCGGGTGCGGGGGACCCTCCAGATCGGCGCCCCGGCCTGGATCGCCGAGGCCACGGGCCGCCCCGTCGTCTCCGGCCTGCGGACCCGGGACGTCGCCGCCGGCGGTCAGGGGGCTCCGCTGGTGAGCGTCGTGGACGTCATGTGGCTGCGCGGGCGGCCGGGTGTGCCCGTCGCCCTGAACCTCGGCGGCATCGCCAACATCACGGTGGCCGCGGAGGCGTGCGACCCGGTCGCCTTCGACACGGGCCCGGCGAACGCGCTGATCGACGCGGCGGTGCACCACCTCACCGGCGGGGCGCTCGCCTACGACGAGAACGGCGCGCTCGCCTCGCGCGGCACGGTCGACGACGCGTTGCTCCGGCGGCTGGCGGCGGAGCCGTACTACTCGGCGCCGCCGCCGAAGACGACCGGAAAGGAGCTGTTCCACCTGCCCTATCTGCTGTCGCTGCTGGACGGCTCCCCTTCCTCCCACGGCCGGCCGTGCGTGGAGGACGTGGTCGCCACCCTCACCCGGCTGACGGCGCTGACGGTGGCGGACGCGGCCCGGTCCGTGCACGCGACCGAGGTCATCGCCTCGGGCGGCGGCACCCGCAATCCGGTGCTGATGTCCATGCTGCGTACGGAACTTCGCGGGGTTCCCCTGCGCGGCTCGGACGAGCTGGGGCTGCCGTCGGCGGCAAAGGAGGCGTACGCCTTCGCGGTGCTCGGCTTCCTGACCGCGCACGGCCTGCCCGGGACGCTGCCGACGTGCACGGGCGCCCGGCACCCGAGCGTCCTGGGCTCCCTCACGCCCGGCGACCGGGGATTTCACCTGCCGGAGCCCGTGCGGACCGCGCCGGTGCGGCTGCGTGTCGCGGCATCACCGGGCCGGGACGCATCCGGTCCGGCATAAGGGCGCCCCGCACCGTGCGGGACGACACCGCGCCGCGGCCGACACCCCCTCCCGGCGGGCCCTCCGCGCATGTTCGCGGCAGCCGTGCCGAAGCCGCGGAAGGTCCTGCGGGAAGCCGTCCGCGGAATCCGTCCGGGAAGCCGTCGCGAAGAAGTGGAACCTCCTCGCCTCCTTGATCCTCTTCTCTCCCGAAGCGCGCGCAGCCAGCTGTAGAGACGAACAAGAAGGGGGCACCGCGGTGAAGGTCCCTTCGCCGTACGGACCGTGGTCGCCCCTGGCGGAAAGGCACCGATGTTCAGCAAAGCACTCGCGCCGGAGTACCAAGGTGCTCTCAGCGCCCTGTCGGTGAACTCCTCGCTCAGCGATGTCCTCGCCGCGGCCACCGAGCAGTTGACAGCCGCCGAGCGGGACGGTGACGCCCACGAGACGGCGCGCGCCGCGCTCGCGGTCGCCGAGGCGAACCGCAGACTCGGTCATGTCCGCGCCGCGGACCGGGCCTGGAAGGCCGGCTATCGCACGGCCCGTTCCGTCGGGGACCGGTCGGCGATGGCCTGGGCGCTGTGGAGCGGGGGCACCCTCGCCCGGCAGCGCGGATCGCTCGCCCTCGCCTTCCGTCTGCTGCGTCACGCCGCCGACATGGGCAAACGGGGCGGAGACGTCGTCGCGCACGGCTACTCGCTCGCGGGGCTGGCGGAGACCGGCCGGATCCAGGGCGACTACCAGGCGGTCGGCGCACTGCACGACGAACTGCTCGCCGAGGCGCGCAAGCGGGGCGAGGCCCGGCACACCGTGTGGGCCCTCGAGGGCATCGCGCAGATGCACCGCAACAGCGGACGGTACGACACGGCGTACGACCTCTTCGAGGAGGCGGCCGGGATCGCGGCCAAGGCGGACGACCGGCGCGGCCACGCCTGGGCCCTGCGCGGGCTCGCCGACATCGTCTCCGTCCGCGACGGGGACACCGAGGGGGCCCTCGCCCTGCTGGACCGGGCCGAATCGGGCTGCCGTGAGATGAACCTGTCGAGCGCCCTCGCCTACAACCACAAGATGCGGGCCAATGTGCTCTACCGGGCCGGCCGGTACGCGCAGGCGCATGAGATGTACGAGCAGGCACTCGCCGAGTTCCGGGAGATGGACGAGCCGCGCGGCGAGGCGCTGTCCCGGCTGGGCGCGGTCAAGGCGCGCGCCCGTCTCGGGGAGGACCGCTCCAGGACGGCCGCCGAACTCACCGAACTGGGCGGGGTGCTGGACCGAATAGGGCTGCGCCACGCGCGCGCCATGGTCGACAAGGCCCGGGCCGAGTTCGGGCTGCTCCCCACCGACGACACGGAGACGGACACAGCCGCCGGCACCGGCGGGGAGGACGCCGGCGCCGCCGCACCGGGGGCGGCGCGATGACCTCTCCGGTGGCCACCGCTCCCTCGGCCGCGGAGTCGCTGAGCCGTTGCCGGGCCCTGGTGGAGCCCGCCCTGCGAGACCGTGTCGGCCGGCTCCACGCCTGGCCCGCGGAGATGGCCGGATACGCGTTCGGATGGCACGAGGCCGGTGACGGCACGGGCCCGGGCGAGGCCCGCTCGGCCGGCTCCGGCGGCAAGGGCGTGCGCCAGGCGCTGGCCGTCCTGTGCGCGGAGGCGGCGGGTGCTTCGGGCGGGACCGCCGTGGACGGAGCCGTCGCCGTCGAACTCGTCCACGCCTTCTCCCTGCTGCACGACGACATCATGGACGGCGACGAGACCCGCAGACGGCGCCCCGCCGTCTGGAAGGCGTACGGGACGGGCCCCGCGGTACTGGCCGGGGACGCCCTGTTCGCCCTGGCCTACGAGGTCCTGGCCGGCTCGCCCGGCCCGCACGGCGCCGAGGCGGTACGCAGGCTCTCGGCGGACCTTCGGGACCTTGTCGCCGGCCAGTCCGACGACCTCCTCTTCGAGCGCCGCCCGTGGACGGGCCCCGAGGCGGTCCCCGTCGACGCCTACCTGCGGATGGCCGAGCAGAAGACCGGCGCGCTGCTGGGCTGCGCCGCGGCGCTCGGGGCCCTGCTGGCCGGCGCGCCCGCGCCCACCGTGCGGGCCCTGTCCACGGCGGGGCGCCAGCTCGGCGTGGCCTTCCAGGCCGTGGACGACGTGCTGGGCCTGTGGGGCGACCCCGCCACCACGGGCAAGCCGGTCCTCGGTGACCTGCGCCGGCGCAAGAAGACGCTGCCCGTACTGGCGGCGCTGGCGGCGGGTTCACCGGCGTCGGGACGGCTGGCCGCCCTGCTGGAGGCGCCGGGCGAGCTGGACGCCGACGGCCTGCGGCGGGCCGCCCTGCTGGTCGAGGAGGCGGGCGGTCGCGAGGCGGCCACGGACGAGGCGCGCCGCCGCCTGGTACTGGCCAGGAGGAGTCTGCGCAGCGTCCCGCTGGAGCCGGGCCCGGCCGCGGAGCTCCTCGCGCTGATGCCGTTCGTCGTCGGGCGCGCCGTGTGAGCCTCCGGCACGGCCGCCCTCCCCCGGCGGCCGTGCCGGAACCCCTGCTCACCGGTCCATCGGCGGGCCCGCCGGGGTCTCCGGCCGGCCGAGCCGCAGGGGCAGTGTTTTCAGGCCGTTGATGAAGTTGGAGACCAGCCTGCGGGGCGGACCCGCCAGGGTGTACTCCGGAAGCGTCCGCAGGACCTCCTCGTGCAGGACGCGCAGTTGCAGGCGGGCGAAGTGCGCGCCCAGGCAGACGTGCGGGCCGTGGCCGAAGGAGACGTGCGGGTTGGGCGAGCGGGCCAGGTCCAGGCGGTGCGGCTCGCGGAAGACGCGCTCGTCGTGGTTGGCGGAGGCGTGGAAGACGACGACCTTGTCGCCCCGCCGGATGTGCCGGCCGGCCAGTTCGCAGTCCTGCGCCGCCGTACGGCGGAAGGTGAGCACCGGCGGGTGGACGCGCAGCAGTTCGTCGACCGCGGTCTCCGGGCCGGCCTCCCCCGCGCGCAGTCTGCGCTGCTCGTCGGGGTGTGCGGCGAGCGCGAGCAGGCCGCCCGGCGCCGCGCTGCGGACGGTGTCGTTGCCCGCGACGGTCAGCAGGAAGAAGAACATCTCCAGCTCGCCCTCGCGGAGCCCGGCGTGGGCGAGGGAGGTCATCACGTCGTCGCCGGGGTGCCGGCGCTTGTGCGCCGCGAGCCGTCGGGCGTAGGTGAACATCTCCTGGAGCAGGGCGGGCGAGCGCGGGTCGACGGGCCGTCCCTCCGGGTCGAGCACCGGCGGTTCGTCCGGGTCCTGGTAGCCGATGACCCGCTCCGTCCAGGCGTGGAGCAGCGTCCGGTCGCTCCTGTCCACCCCGAGCAGGTCGGCGAGGTTGAGCAGGGCGTACTCGTCGGTGACGGCCCGGACGAGGTCAACGGTCCCGTCGCCGTCACGGGCCGTGGCGTACGCCGAGGCGAGGAGGTCCCGGGCCCGTCGGCGGATGTCCGTCCCGAAGCGCCCGGTCCGGCCCGGTGTGAACGCGCGGCTCACCAGGCGGCGCAGCCGTCCGTGGTCCGGCGGGTCCTGGTTGAGCATCATGCGGCGGATGAAGGGCAGGTCGGCCGGATCGGGGTCGCGGATCTGGGTGGCTCCCAGGCACGAGGAGAAGGAGCGGGCGTCCTTGAGGACCCGGACGACGTCCTGGTGCCGGGTCACCGCCCAGAAGCCCGGTCCGGCGGGCCACCCCAGCACGCCGTACTCCTCCTGCCAGGCCACCGGCTCGTGGTCGCGCAGTTCCCGGTAGGTGTCGTGCGGGATCCCGCGGGCGTACAGCCGGGGGTCGAAGACGTCAGTCGTCGCGGTCACTCGGGACCGTCCGCGCGCAGGAAGTCCTCGACGGTGCGCAGTAGTTCGAGCGGGACCTCGTCCATGGCGTAGTGCCCCGCGCCCGGCAGTTCGACGAGCCGTCCACGCGGGTAGCAGGAGAGCCAGGTCCGGCGCAGCAGGTCGGTGGTGAGGGCCGGGTCGAGGGCGCCCGTCACCGCCAGGGCGGGCACGTCGTTACCGGTGACCTCGATGTGGAAGTCCTCCCCCGCCCATGAGTCGAGCCAGGCGCGGAAGGCCTCGGGGTCGCTGCGGTCGAGGGAGCGGCGCACCATGCGGTCGAGCCAGGCGGCGGGGCGCTCCCCGCCGGTGGTGATGTCGATGATGGCGCGGCGGTTCTCGGGGCGTTCGGCTGCCCCGGCGAACAGTTCCCACTGGCCCGGCGGCAGGGGAAGCCCGGAGGCGGGGACCGGGGAGATCCCGACGAGTCTGCGGACCCGCCCGGGAGCGGCGGCGAGGACGCGCTGGGCGACGCTGCCGCCCATGGAGTGGCCGACGATCGAGAAGCGGTCCCAGCCGAGCCGGTCGGCGAGGTCGAGCAGGTCGAGGGCGGCCTGGCCGGTGGTGTACGCCCCGGGGGCGTCCTTCGCCTCTCCGTAGCCGCGCAGGTCCACGAAGGCGTAGCTGAAGCGGGTGCGGTCGAGGTCCTGGGACACGGGCGCGTAGGCGTCGCGGTCGGCGAACCAGCCGTGGACGGCGAGGACCCGATGGGATCCGTCGCCGAGCAGATGATGGGGCAGGACGAAGGGGGCCACGCGCGCTCCGATCGGGAGGGGACGGGCGGGAGGGACGTCACCACCTTGGCCCGGGCTCCCTCGTGCCACAAGAGCGCTCGTCGCACGGGGGCGAGGGCGACCGCCCCGTGGCGGTGGGCCGCTGGGAGCCCCGGCCCTGGACGCCGCTGTCCCCCGCACGCGGTACGTCATGCGGTGGCGCGGACCGCGGGCTGTGGACTCCGCAGGCCCTGCGCGGCGGTTCAGGCGCGGTGCGCCGGCAGGGGCAGGGCCGCCCACACGGTCTTCCCGCGCGGCGGTGTCGGGGACCAGGACCAGCTGTCGCTCAGTGAGCCGATCAGGGCGAGCCCCCTGCCGCCGGTGGCCGATGTGCCGACGACGCGCGGGCGGGGCGGTTCGGGGCTCGGGTCCGCCACGGCGCAGACGAGGTGGTCGGGGTGGCGGAAGAGACCGAGCCAGACGGGGTAGCCGGCGGTGTCGTCCGGACAGGGCAGCACGGCGTGCTGGACGGCGTTGGTCACGAGCTCACTGACGACGAGCTTCATGTCCATGATCAAGGGGCGCAGGGCCCACTGGTCGAGGGTGTCGGCGACGAACCCCCGCGCCTGCGAGGCGTTCTGGAGCCGGCCGTCCAGCCCGCACGCGGCGAACCCTCCGGGGCTGATGTCCGGGTCGACGAGCAAGGAACGACCGCCCTGCCCGGTGTCTGCGCTCGATAAGGCCGACATGCTGATCGTCACTGGTCATGTCTCCCTGCATGCTTCGGTGTTCGATGCTGCGGCAGCCGGTGCGGGACGAGTATTGTCGAGCGCACCTCAGAAGTGCAATTGCATCTGAAATTGCACTGACTGGATCCAGGGGAACAGACGTACGAACTTTGGAGGTGCTTGTGGGAGTGGAGTTGTTCAACGGCATGCAGGCCAGCGCGCTGACCTCGGTGACGTGGACCAAGAGCAGTCATAGCAATGCCACGGGGAACTGTGTGGAAATGGCCGAACTCCCCGGGGGGCAGGTGGCGATACGCAACAGCCGGGACCCCGAAGGACCGGCACTCGTCTATACGCGCGACGAGGTCGCCGCGTTCGTCGCGGGGGCGCGGGACGGCGACTTCGACCGCATGATCGGCTGAAAGCCGTCACAACGGGACGGAGGAGCCCTGGCTCGCACGGGTGCACGCCCGATAAAGTCGTTCTCCCATACTCCGCAGGAGCGCGCGTCATGGCTGCAGCCGAACCGAGCCCGTCCTTGTTCGTACGGCCGCTGGGGGCGGTCGAGAACAACCCGACCGCGCTGAGGGTCATTCTCGGTGGCAAGCTGCGCGAACTGCGGCTGAGTTCGGGGCTCGACCCCTCGGACGTCGACACCAAGCTGGGCTTCTCCCGGTCCAAGACCAGCCGCATCGAACTGGGCCGTCACGGCTGCAAGCCGGCCGACGCCCAGGCCCTGCTGGATCTGTACGGGGTGACGGAGGCGGACCAGGTCGCCGAGTTCCTGCGGCTGGTCCAGCAGTCCCGCCAGTCCGACTGGTGGCGTTCGTTCAGCGACGTCCTGTCGGACTTCTTCACTCCGCTGGTCGCCCTCGAAGGAGCGGCCGCGACCATACGCACGTACGAACCGTTCTACGTGCCGGGCCTGCTGCAGACTCCCGCCTATACGCGAGCCGTCATCCAGTCGGGGCCGGGGCACCTCCTCACGCACGACGTGCAGCGCCGGGTGGACCTGCGCCAGGAGAGGCAGCGGCAGCTCGACCAGCCCGAGGCGCCTCGGCTGTGGGCGGTGATCGACGAGTCCGTACTGATGCGGACGGTCGGCGGGCCGCAGGTGATGCGCGCCCAGCTCGAACACCTCATCGCGATGATGGAGCGCCCGCGTGTGACCCTGCAGATCGCCCCGCTCGACGTGACGGCCGCGGTGGGCGTCGGCACGGGTGTGACCTATCTGCGGTTCGCCCTGGGCGACTTGAAGGACGCCGTCTACATCGAGCACCTGACGGACAGCACGTTCAGCCAGAAGCCGCAGGTCGTGGAGCAGTACCGCGACATGCTGGACCGGCTCGGAGCCTGCGCCCTCACCCCGAACGATTCGCTCGCCGCCCTCCACGAGCGTCTGTCGGCTCTCTGAACGGGCCCCGGCAGAGCGGACCCCGGCAGGTCTCGGCCGCCACCGGCCGCACGCGGCCAGAGGTGCCGGCCGTCGTGCCGCCCGTGACGGTCGCCCCGCCGCGACACGGGCCGGGGCCCCGGTCGAACGGCTGCCTCATCCGGGCCGCACCTCCGGGGAGCGATCCACGCCGTCGCGTTCGTCCCGGCTTGGCGAGTCCGGCACATGGCCGGGGCCGGCCCCGTACGGGACGGAGCCTGGCGCGTCGACGCGGTGCCGTCGCGTGCTCGGGCCCGCCGCAGCCGCGCCTGCCCGCCGTGCCCGGCCTGCCCGGCGAAGGGGCAGGGCCGGGCGGCCCGACGGGTACGACGCGTTGCGGCGCGGGCGGCGGAGGAGACGCTACGGCGCGAGACCCTCGTGACCGAGCCGCGCGACGCCGCCCCACTCGATCCACTCGTCGGTGAGCTGCATGGGCGCGAGCTGCGTGTCCGGCCGCCAGGTCGACACCTCCACCAATCCCGGTTCCAGGATCTCCAGGCCGTCGAAGTAGGCGGTGACCTCGCCCTCCTCACGTACCCGGCCCCACTGTCCCCCGGTGGCCTCCGCCATGAAGTCGGTGACGAACGTACGGATCTCCGGGCGGTCGCTGACGAGCTGGCAGACGACGAGGAAACTCCCCGGCGCCAGCCGCTCGGCGACGCGCCGGACCAGACCGGCGGGATCGTCCGCGTCCGGAATGCAGTGCAGAACCGATACGAAAAGGGCGGCGACGGGCTGGCTGAAATCGATCAGCCTTTTCGTCTCCTCATGGCCGAAGATGCCGTCGGTGTCGCGCATATCGGCCTGGATGACCGCGGTGCGATCGTTCTCCTCCAGCAGGGCACGACCGTGCGCCAGCACGATCGGATCGTTGTCGACGTAGACCACCCGGGCCTCGGGATCGACAGCCTGTGCGACCTGATGGACGTTGTCCTGCGTGGGCAGGCCCGAACCGTGGTCGATGAACTGCCTGATGCCGTACTCGGACGCCAGCAGGCGCACCACACGCCGCAGGAAGTGCCGGTTGTTGACGGCCAGCGTCATGGTGCTCGGGACCTGCTTCAGCAGCTCCTCGCACGCGTCGCGGTCCGACTGGTAGTTGTCGTCGCCCCCAAGGAAGTAGTCGTACATGCGTGCCACGCTGGGCACCTTCGTGTCGATGGCGTCAGGGCGCCACGACTCGCGTCGCATCCAGTCCTCACCCGCGTCATGGGAAATCAGGTTGTGAGACGAACATGCTAAGGAGGGGCGGGGTGGCGGTACAGCCGATGCCCGAGGTGACCGGAATGCGTGAGGCAATTCCGGTCACCGGGTTTCCCCGCCTCTCTCAGCGCGCGCGTGCGGCCGGACGGGACGTGCCCAGGTCCGGTCAGGCGGTGTGCAGGGTGAGGCCGTAGCGTCCCAGGATCTCGTTGACCGGCTGGAACCAGGTCTCCCCGCCGCCGCTGCAGTTGCCCCAGCCCCCGGACGTCACACCCTGGGCCTGGTCGCCGCTGATGAAGGAGCCGCCCGAGTCGCCGCCCTCGGCGCAGACGCTCGTCTTCGTCATCTGGTGGACCGCGCCCTGGCTGTAGTTGACGGTCTCGTTCTTCGCCAGGACGTTGCCGCAGTGCCAGTGGGTCGTGGAACCGGAGCGGCAGATGGACGCGCCGACGGGCGCCTCGGCCGAGCCCCGCACCAGCCGGTCGGGTATGGTGCCCCAGCCCAGGACGACGGGAACCGTCCACCAGCCGCTGTGGATGCTCACGTACGCGTAGTCGTCACCCGGGAACGAGGAGCCCTGGAAGGTGCCCATGGCCGAGCCGTCCCAGCCGCGCACCGCGGCGCCCGCGCGGCCGCAGTGCCCCGCCGTGACGAAGCCGCCGTGCACCGAGAAGCCGATGGAACACCGGACGTTGCCGGTGTAGTAGGGGTCGCCGCCCACGGTGCCCGCGGCGTATGGGGCGGGGGCCTGCGCGGTCCGGGCCACGGAGACGGGGCCGGCCGCGCTCGCACGCTCGACGAATGCGCGGACCGCCTTCTTCTCGCGGTCTGCGTCCACCACCTTGATGACGACCCGGTTGAGCTGCGGATCGACGTACCAGCTGCTGACCCCGGGCGGGGCGGACAGGGTGTCGATGCGCTCCTTGACGCGGTCGAGCCGCTCCGCGCTGTAGCGGACCACGCGGACGTCGGCGCCCGCGGCCTCGACCTCGGCGGCCTTGTCCCGGCTGGTGAGGGCGACCTTCAGCCTGCCGTCCGCGGCGTCGAACCAGGAGCCGGCGTAGGACGGGCCCGCGAGGTCCCGTGCCTTCTTCTCCACGGTCACCGCGGCCTTCTCGGCACGCAGCCGCTCCTCGGCCTGCCCCCTGGTCAGGCCGAAGTCGCGTTCCATCGCTTCGAGCAGGCCGGTGGAGGCGGGAGCGGCCGCGTGCGCGGCCGGCGGCGCGGCGGACGCCGGCTGGGTGCCGACGGCGGTGCCCGCCAGGCCTCCGGCGAGCAGCAGGGCGGCGGCCAGGGCCGTGCGCAGGGCGGGGGCGTGTAATGCGGAGGTGCGTCTCACGGGCAGAACCTTTCCATTCGTCCTCGGTGGGAGGGGTGGGGGTGCGGCATGGTTCTGAGAGCGCTCTCATCGCGAGCGGACGAAGCCTAGCGCGTTGACATATGTCAGGTCTATGCCAAGCAGTCCGCCGGGCACCGGAAGGGCGTGAACCGACCCCCGGGCGGATCCGTCGAGATGTGTCCGGGCGGCCGTTGGACGGCGAGGTCACGCACAATGGGTGGCAGCGCCGAGGCGCGGGAGCCGCGCTCCCGCCCCCCTCGGGCACACGCGGCCCACTGCGTCCGCCGTGGGCGGAAGGGAACATCTGGTGCCATCGGACGGGTCGGGGGGCGAGCAGGCTCACGGCCCCCTCTGGTCCGAGCCGGGGACTCTGCTGCAGCACGTCGCCCTGGCCGTCTTCGGCTTCGACGACGACAACCGGATCCGTTACTGGGGCCCCGGCGCCCAGGAGCTCTTCGGGCACGATCCGCGGGCCGTCCTGTCCAGGCCGGGCTCCGTCCTGTTCCCCGACCCGCCCGGGTACGCCGCGGACGCCGCCGACCGCCTGGTCGAACGAGGACGGACCCTCGGCTACTGGCGCGGCCGGCTGCCCGCCCTGCACCAGGACGGCACCGTCTTCGACTGCGGTTTCCGGGTCTTCCCCGTGACCGGCCCCGGGGGCCGCTCGGTGGTCATGGCCCTGGCGAGCCGCAGCGACGAACTCGACCGGGTCAAGTCCAACCTCGCCTTCCTCGACGCCCTCTTCGCGACCTGCCCGATCGGCCTGTTCATGCTCGACGAGGAGTTGCGGTACGTCCACCTCAACCAGGCGCTCGCCGACATGGACGGGCTCCCCATCGAGAAGCACCTCGGACGGCCCATGACCGACATCATGCTCGCCTCGGACGGCGGAGCGTACGAGCGCCTGCTGCGCGGTGTCGCCCGGCGGGGGGAGCCCGTCGTCGGGGCCCTGGTCGGCATGCGCACCCCCGGTCACCCGGACCGCGACCAGGTGCGGTCGGTGAGCTGCTTCCCGCTCAGCCGGGCCATCGGCACCGCGCCCGGGGTGGGCGGGCTGATCGTGGACGTCACCGACCGGGAGCGGGCCATCGTGGAGGCGACGGCCGGCCGTCAGCGGCTGGCGCTGCTCGCCCGGGCCGCCGTCGGCATCGGCACCACCCTGGACCTGGACGTCACCGCGCGCGAGCTCGTCGCCATCGCGGTGCCGGAGTTCGCCGACGGCGCCACGGTGGAGCTCGTCGAGTGGATGGACGAGCGTGAGCCGTTCGACCCGGCGCTTCCCCTGTTCACCCGCCGGATCGCCGCCGGAACGGTCCTCCCGCCTCCCGCCACCGAGATCGTGGGGGGCCTGGAGCGCCTGCGCTACCCTCCGGGCTCCGCGATCCACCGGATGCTGAGCACCGGCCGCCCGATCTCGGCGCCGATCGACGAGGAGTTCCTGGCCCGTACCGTCATGGACCCGGCGCGCGCCCGGCTCCTGGCCGAGAGCGGCCTGGACCGCATCCTCATCGCCCCCTTGATCGCCCGGGGAGCCATCCAGGGGATCGCCCTGTTCGGCCGCTCCTCGGCCAGGCCGCCGTTCACCGACGAGGACTTCGACCTCGCGAGCGAGCTCGCCTCCCGCGCGGCGCTGTGCCTGGACAACGCGCGTCTCTACAGCCAGGTCCAGGACATCTCCATCACGCTCCAGCGCGCGCTGCTCCCCACCGCCCCGGCCGCCGGCCCGCATGTGCGCGTCGCGCACCGGTACGTGCCCGGCAGCCGCGTCACCGAGGTGGGCGGCGACTGGTACGACGCCATCACCCTGCCCGGCGGCAGGGTGGCGCTCGTCGTGGGCGACGTCATGGGGCACGGGGTGCCGGCCGCGGCGGCCATGGGCCGGTTGCGCATCACGACCAAGGCGCTGACCAGGCACAACCAGGAACCGCAGGCCCTTCTGGCCGAGCTCGACGAGTGCGCCGAGGAGGCGGGGATCGAGTTCGCGACCTGTCTGTACATCCTCTACGACCCCTCGACCGGCCGGGCCCGCATCGCCAGCGCGGGACATCCCCCGCCGCTGGTGCTCCGCCCCGACGGCACCGTCGACACGATCGACGACGTCCTCGGTGTTCCCCTCGGGGTGGGCGGTTCGGTCTTCCGCACGATCGAGGTCGGCCTGCCCGAGGGCGCCACCCTCGCCCTCTACACCGACGGGCTCATCGAAACGCGCGACCGGGACATCGACGCGGGCGTGGCGGCGCTGTGCACCGCACTGGCCGGGCACCCGGAGGAACCGCTGGAGGCCATGGCCGACCGGATCCTGGCGACCCTGCTGCCCGGCCGGCCGGCCGACGACACCGTCCTGGTCCTCGCCCGGGTGGGCCGCCTTCCCGGGGGCGGCTGACCGACCGGCACGGTTCCGGCTGATCGACTGGTCGGGGTGCCGGACCGGGTCTACCGTCGAGTGGTGGACGAATCGGTGTGCGCAGGAGTGCACCGGCCTTCCCGGGGACCGCTCGTTCCTTCGGGCCGCGCGCGGCCGACACGCGTGATCGCTCCGCCATGACCGCCTCCCGGCCGGCCCCCGCTCCGAAGGCCGCCGCTCCCCGGCGGGGCGGCGGCCGCGGGATTGCGCTCCTGGTCCTCGCCTCCTGCCAGCTGATGGTGGTTCTCGACATCACCATCGTGAACGTCGCGCTGCCGCACATCCAGAGCTCCCTGGGGTTCTCGACCACCGGCCTCTCCTGGGTCGTCAGCGCCTACACCCTCACCTTCGGAGGTCTGCTGCTGCTCGGAGGACGGGCCGGCGACATCCTCGGCCGGCGCAGGGTCTTCGTCTCCGGCGTGGCGCTGTTCGTCATCGCCTCCCTGCTCGGCGGGCTGGCCCAGACCTCCGGTCAGCTGCTGGCCGCGCGCGCCCTCCAGGGGGCCGGCGGCGCGATCGCCTCCCCGACCGCCTGACCCTCTTCGTCCAGAACGTCCTGGACTTCAGCCCGCTGCGGGCCGGTCTCGCCTTCCTTCCCGTCAGCGCGGTCATCGCGGTCGGTGCGGGCCTGGCCTCCCGGCTGCTGCCGAGGTACGGGCCCAAGCCGTTCATGGTGACCGGAGCACTGCTCGCCGCCGCGGGACTGGCCTGGCTGACGCCCACCGACGTCCACTCCACGTACGCGGGCAGCGTGCTGGGGCCGATGCTCGTCTTCGGCCTGGGCATGGGCATGCAGTTCGTCTCCCTGACGCTGATGGCGCTGTCCGGCGTGCCGGCGCGGGAGTCGGGCGCCGCGTCCGGCCTGCTCAACGTCGCCCAGCAGGTCGGCGGCTCGCTGGGACTCTCCATCCTGGTCACGGTGTTCGGTACGGCGAGCGTGCGCGAGGCGGGCCGGCAGACCCGGGACTTCCTGGCCGGGGCGACGCCGGCCGAACTCGCGCGCTTCCGGCTCACCGGGGAGCTGCCGCCGCCCGGGGCCGACCTGATCCTCACCTCCGGTGTCTCCGCGGCCTTCGTCATGGCGGCCGTCTTCGCCGTGATCGCCGCGCTCATCGCCCTCCTGGTCATCCAGGTGCGCCCCTCGGACATCGAACGCCTCAAGGGCGGGACCGACGGCACCGGGCAGGGCTGAGCCCCGCACCCTGCGCCCTCCGCGCGCCCGCCCTGGAGCCGCGCTGCGACTCCGGGACGGGGAACGGCCCGTTCGGGCGTGCCGACCGGTGGATCCCCAAGCCGTACGCCGGCACTTCCCGGTCCGGTACGTCCGCGCCGCGCACCCGGTCCTGTGGGCGGCGCGGACCCGGGGTCGTACAGGCGGGCGAGGAGCCGGGCCGGGCGTGCGGGCCCGTCATCGTTCGCCCGCCCCCGTGGCCGGTGCTAGAAAGGAGGCATGGCCGGACTTGTCGGCCGCTTGCGCTCGCTGTTGAGTGTGCGTTCCGTCGCCAGTCAGGTGTTCTTCCTCCAGGTGGCGGTAGTGGTGCTGCTCGTCGCCGCGGCCGTGGTGGCCCTTCTGCTGCAGTCCCGTACCGCCGGCGAGCGGGAGGCCCGCAACCGCTCGATCGCCGTGGCCGAGACCTACGCGAACGGGCCGGGTGTGGCGGAGGCCCTGACGGGACCGGACCCGACGGCGGCACTGCAGCCCAGCGCCGAGGAGACCCGCGAGGCGTCGGGAATGGACTTCCTCGTGGTCATGACCACGGAGGGCATCAGGCTCACCCACCCCGACCCCGACCAGATCGGCAAGCCCTACATCGGCACGATCGCGCCCGCGGCGGAGGGCGGGACGGTCACCGAGACCGTGACGGGCACCCTGGGTCCCTCCATCCGCTCCGTGGCCCCCGCCACCGACGCCGGGGGCCGGATCGTCGGCCTCGTCTCGGCGGGCATCACCCTGGACCGGGTCGACTCGCTGGTCGAGAACCAGCTGCCCGTCCTCTTCGGCGCCGGGGCACTGGCGCTGGCGCTGGCGACCGCGGGGACCGCCCTGGTCAGCAGGCGTCTCCTCCACCAGACCCACGGGCTGGGGCCCACCGAGATGGCGCGGATGTACGAGCACCACAACGCCGTGCTGCATGCCGTCCGGGAGGGCGTGCTCATCCTCGACGGCGATCGCCGGCTGCTGCTCGCCAACGACGAGGCCCGGCGGTTGCTGGACCTCGCCCCGAACGCGGACGGGCGCCCGGTCCGCGAGCTGGGCGTCCCGTCGGCGATGTCCCGGCTGCTGCGTTCGGGACGTACGGCCACCGATGAGGTGCACCTGGTCAAGGGACGGCTGCTGGCCGTCAACCAACGGTCGACCAGCGACGACGGCGGGCCCCCCGGAACGGTGGCCACGCTGCGGGACACCACCGAACTGCGGGCGCTCACCGGCAGGGCGGATGTCGCACAAGGCCGCCTCAAGCTGCTGTACGACGCGGGCGTGGAGATCGGCACCACCCTCGACGTGACCCGCACGAGCCAGGAACTGGCGCGGTTCGCGGTGCCCCGGTTCGCCGACTACGTCACCGTGGACCTGCCCGATCCGGTGCTGCGGGGCGAGGAGCCCACCGGTCCGGAGACGGAGATGCGCCGGATCGCGTACGCGGGCATCCGGGAGGACTCCCCCCTCTACGCGTCCGGGGACCTGGTCCACTTCGTCGCGGCCACGCCCCAGGCGGTCGCCTTCGAGACGGGGAAGGCCGTCCTCGAAGCGGACATGACGACGTTCTCCGGCTGGCAGACGCACGACCCGGACCGGGCGCGCCTGCTGGTCGCCCACGGGATCCACGCGATGATCGCGGCGCCGCTGCGCGCCCGTGGCGTCATCATGGGCGTGGCGACCTTCTGGCGTGCGAACGAGCCCGATCCCTTCGACGCGGAGGATGTGTCGCTCGCGGAGGAGCTGGTGGCCCGCGCCGCGGTGAGCATCGACAACGCGCGGCGCTACACCCGCGAGCACGCCCTGGCGGTCGCCCTGCAGCGCAGTCTGCTGCCGCGCGCGCTGCCGGAGCAGACAGCCCTCGACGTGGCCCACCACTACCTGCCGGCGCAGGCCGGGCTGGGTGGTGTCGGCGGGGACTGGTTCGATGTCATCCCTCTGCCCGGCACGCGGGTGGCGCTCGTCGTGGGCGACGTGGTCGGCCACGGCCTGCACGCCGCGGCGACCATGGGCAGGCTGCGCACCGCGGTGCACAACTTCACCAATCTCGATCTACCGCCGGACGAGCTGCTGTGGCACATGGACGACCTGGTCACGCGCATCGATCAGGAGGAGGAGGGCCGGGAGGCCGGGGACGGCGGGGCCGACGGCACCGCGATCACGGCGGTGACCGGCGCGACCTGCCTGTACGCGGTGTACGACCCCATCACGGGTCTGTGCACCATGGCCCGCGCCGGACACGTGGAACCCGCGATCGTCCATCCGGACGGCCGGGTGGAGTTCCTGGGACTGCCGGGCGGGCCGCCCCTGGGTCTCGGTGGCCTGCCCTTCGAGGCGACCGAGATCCGCCTGGCCGAGGGCAGCACCCTGGTCCTCTACACCGACGGGCTCGTCGAGGACCGGGAGCGCGGTGTCGACGAGGGGATGGAGCTGCTGCGCCGCACGCTGACGCGGGCCTCCGGAGGCCCGGAGGAGACCTGCCGGGCCCTCCTGGACGCCCTGCTGCCCGAGCGTCCCCGCGACGACATCGCCCTGGTCGTCGCCCGTACGCGGATGCTCGACCGGAGCCGTGTCGCCACCTGGGAGGTACCGTCCGATCCGTCGGCCGTCGCACGGGTGCGCGCCGAGGTGACGAGGACCCTGCGTTCCTGGGGACTGGAGGACGAGGCCTTCACCACCGAACTGATCCTCAGCGAGCTGGTGACCAACGCCATCCGCTACGCCGACCCGCCGATCCGGGTACGGCTGATCCGCGACCGGGACCTGACCTGCGAGGTCTTCGACGGCAGCAGTACCGCTCCGCATCCGCGCAAGGCGTCGAACACCGACGAGGGCGGCCGGGGGCTGTTCCTGGTGGCCCAGTTCGCCGAACGCTGGGGAACCCGGTACACCGGTACGGGCAAGGTCGTCTGGACCGAACAGCCGCTGCCCCGGGACCGGTCCGGCCGTCCGCCGGGTGAATGACGTTCCCGCCGTCCAGAGGCCCGGAGCCACCCACTGCCGGATACGGGCACCCCGCCACGGACACGCCGAGCGCGGACGCCCCGGCCAGGGGCACCCGGGGAGTGGGTGCCCCTGGCCGGGGCCGGGGAGTGCTGGGTGAGGATGCCGGGTGAGGCCGTGTCAGCTGCCCTGGCGCCCCCTCGCCCCGGTCTCCGCGCCACCGTCGGCGCCGTCCCCGGCACCCCCGGCATCGGCACCGTCACCCGCGCCGTTCCCGGCATCGTTTCCGGCACCGTCGCCGCCATCCCCGCCGGCACTGACACCGTCGCCGCCCGCGCCGCCACCTCCGTCAGCGCCGGCGCCGCCGGCACCGGCATCAGCACCGTCGCCGTCCGCGCCGGCATCCCCGCCGGCGCCGGCGTCAGCGCCGTCACCGTTTCCGGCCCCGTCGCCCGCGCCGTTGCCCGCGCCGATCTCCGCGCCGACGGCGGCCAGGGCCGTCGTCACCGGCTGGAAGAACGTCTCGCCGCCCACGTCGCAGTTGCCGCTGCCCCCGGAGGTGAGGCCGATGGCGTCACCGTCACGGGTGAACAGGGAGCCGCCGCTGTCGCCGGGCTCGGCACAGACGTTGGTCTGGATGAGGCCGGTCACCGTGCCTTCCGGATAGTTGACCGTGGCGTCGAGACCGGTGACCTGGCCGTCGTTCAGACCGGTGGTGCTGCCCATCCGGAACACCTGCTGACCGACCGCCGCCTCGGCCGCCTGGTCGATCTGCACGGTCCGGCCGCCGCCCACGTCGACGACGCTCGGAGCCTGCGTGGCCGGGTCGTCGTACGTGACGAGGGCGAAGTCGCCCTCTCCGGGGAAGACCGCCTGCTGGACGGTGGCGATGGGCTGGCCGTTCTGTTCCTCCGACCACTGGTCGACCGCGACACCGCAGTGCCCCGCGGTGAGGAAGCCGCTCTGGCCGTCCTGGGTCGTCACGTTGAACCCGAGCGAGCAGCGCGAGCCGCCACCGAAGATGGCGTCCCCGCCGTCGACGAAGGGCTTGAACTCCCCCTTCGACTTCTGGATCCGGGCCACCCCGTCGCCCAGTGATCCGACGGTCGACTCCAGCTTGTCCCACCGCTCCCCGGTCACGGTCCGGTCCGCTGTGACGAGGACCTGGTTCGTGCGGGGGTCGACGGCCCACGCCGTACCGGGAATGGTGGCTTCGCTGGTCAGCTTGCGGGCGGCGGCCTTCAGCGTGGCCGTGTTGTTGCGGACGCTGCGGGCGACCGCCCCCGCCTCGACCACCTGGACGTTCACCGCGTTGTCGTCGCCGACCACGTTGATGACGAGCTGCTGCTTCTCCGCGTCGTAGTAGGCCCCGCCGTACGAGTCGCCCAGCTTCTCGCCGAGCTGCCGGGCGAGCTGCGCGGCCGACGCGGCGTTCAGCTTCTTGGCTTTGACCGGAGCGGGGTCCGACCCCGACTGGGAAGCGTTGGCATTCGGCAGCAGTATGGCCGCTGCCGCGATGCCCACCGCCCCGGCACCTGCGAGAACGGCCCTTCGCTTGGAAATGCGCCTGTGACTCAACTCCACGTCTCCTGGGGGTGGTTCGGACTCCGGAAGCCGACGGCAACCGGGGGACGCGTCCGCCCTTGGATACGGATGGTGCGGGAGTTGTGTTCACCGGGATCGGGATCGGCGGCGACCGGCTGGTCCCGGGGCGCTCGGCCCGCCGCCTCCCGTGCGGCTTGCGCGCTGCCGGGCGCGCTCGAACGCACTGGTTGCGACGCCGTCCGTCAGCGCTTGTCGGGAAGGTGCGTCGAGTCGGACGGCAGGATCTGCTCCGTCCAGATGGTCTTTCCGTGAGGGGTGTAGCGGCTGCCCCACCGGCTGGTCAGCTGGGCGACCAGGAAGAGGCCTCGGCCGCCCTCCTCCGTCGTACGGGCCCGCCGCATCCTGGGCTGGGTGCCACTGCGGTCGGAGACCTCGCAGATCAGTGAACCCGCCCGGACGAGCCGCAGCTCGATCGGCCCCTCCCCCGCGTAGCGGATGGCGTTGGTGACCAGCTCGCTGGCCACCAGCTCGGTGGTGAAGACGAGTTCGTCCAGCCCCCACGCGCTCAGCTGCTCGACCAGCAGGCGCCGTGCCTCCGCGACGACCTCCGGCTTGGCTTCCAGGACCCAGGTGGCGGTGTCCTCGGGCGGTACGGCGCGGGTGCGGGCCAGCAGCAGCGTGACGTCGTCGACCAGCCGCCGGGGGGCCAGCGCCTCCACCACCTCCCGGCCCACCTGGGGCAGCGGCCGTTCGAGCGGAGCCGCCGCCAGCAGCCGCGCCCGCAGCGCCGCCATCCCCGCGTCGACGTCCGCCTGGCCCTGTTCGACCAGACCATCGGTGAACAGCCCCAGCACACTGCCCTCGTCGACGCGCAGGTCGAGTCGCTCGAAGGGCAGGCCGCCGACGCCGAGCGGTGGTCCGGGACTGATGTCGGGATAGGAGGCCGTTCCGTCGGGGCACAGCACGAGCGGCGGCGGATGCCCCGCGCTCGCCATGACGCAACGGCGTGTGACCGGGTCGTACGTCAGGTACAGACAGGTCGCGCTGAACGAGTCGTAGGTGCTCTCCACGGCGGCGCCGGCGCCCCAGCCCAGGTCCGGATCCTCCTCCTCCATGAGGGGCTCCGTCCCGTCCGCTCCCCCGTCCCGCGTCCCGATGTCCTCCTGTCTGTCCTCCAGGACCAACTGGCAGACCAGGTCGTCCAGATGGGCGATCAGCTCGTCGGGTTCCAGATCGAGGTCGGCGAGAGTGCGTACGGCGGTGCGCAGCCGCCCCATCGTGGCCGTGGCCTTCAGGCCGTGCCCGACGACGTCCCCGACCACCAGGGCCACGCGCGCGGACGACAGGGGGATGACGTCGAACCAGTCGCCGCTCACCCCGGTCGCCGCGTCGGTGGGGCGGTACACACTGGCGGTCCGCACGGCGGAGTGGTCGCTCACCGCCGGGGGCAGCAGGCTGCGCTGGAGACTCACGGCGACCCGCCGCTCGCGGGCGTAGCGCCGGGCGTTCTCGACCACGAGGGCCGCACGGGACGCGATCTCCTCCAGCAGGGACAGATCGTTGCGCTCGTACGGGGGGCGCGAGCCCGTCCGCCAGACGGTGACGCGCCCCAGGACCGCTCCGTGTGCGTGCAGCAGCACGCTCATGCCCGACCGGAGGTGCTCGTCGACCGCCGCGCCCCCCGCCGCGTCGGCCGGGGCGGAGACGGCCGGGATGGTTCCGGGTCCCGTCCACAGTGCGCTGCCCGGCTCCTCGTTCACATCGACGTCGACGACGCGCCCGGTCGCCGCCGGGGTGCCACCGAGCGCCGAGGCGGTGGCGATCCTGCGCATCGGGGCCCACCGGCTCCGGCGCCCTCCGGGCCGGCTGCCCTCATCGGCACCCGGCCGGGCCTCCTCGCCCCCGTCACTGCCACCGCCAACGCCACCGCCACCGGGCAGGGCCTCCGCGCCCGGCCGGCCGTCCTCGCGCCCATCCGGTCTGCCGCCCTCCCCCTCCCCGGGCGGGGCACCGGTGAACACGAAGTCGGCGATGTCGAGCGCGGCCATGTCCGCGAGGTCCGGCACGAGCACGTCGGCCAGGTCCTGAGCGGCCTCCGCCACCGCCAGCGAACCGCCCAGGACGGCCGTGGCCCGGTGCAGCAGGCGCAGCCGGTCGCGGGCCCGCTCCTGCTCGGTCACGTCGGTGAAGAGCGAGGTGACGCCCATGACGCGGCCGTCCGCTCCCTGGAGGCGGAACGCGGACATGGACAGCGTGCGGCCCTCCCTCGGGTCGATCAGGGTGCGGACCAGCACCTCCCGGTCGACCATGGGGGCGCCGGACTCCAGCACTCCGCGCAGCTGCTCCTCGATCTCTCGCGCGTCCTCCACCTGGAGGAAGTCCTCCAGCCTGTGACCGCTCGGGTCCTCGGGCATGCCCGTGTAGGGCAGCAGCTGGGTATTGGTCCGCACGACCTTCAGGTTCTCGTCGAAGACGGCCAGGCCGACCCGGTTCTGGAGGAACAGCTCCCTGGTGAAGGCGTAGTCGTGGCGCCGCCTGGCCACGACGTCGCGGGGCGCCCCGGCGACCAGGCACTGTGAGCCGGGGCCTTCGCCGGATCCCGGCCTCAGCGGTACGACACGGAACGCGACGCCGAGCTCGGAACCGTCACCTCTGCGCAGGACGGCCTCGCCCTCCCACACGTCACCGCCGTGCCGCGACACCAGCTCGGTCCACCCGGCGGGCTCCGCGAGCAGGTCCCGCACCGGCGTACCACAGAGAACGTCACAGGGGCGTGCGAGGAGCTCCCCGGCTCCCGCCGTGCAGCGCACGACCCGTCCCTCACCGTCGAGCACGAGCGCGGCGACATCTTCCGCGTCCAGAGGATCCTCGCTGCCGGCGCTCCGCATAGACACCTCACTCAGCGGTCTGTCCTCCACCATTCTGGCTCAGGGAGACCTCAAGAGCGTGCTGGTCGGGCCGTTCCTGGGCCATTCGGCGGCAGAGCGGGGAGTACACCCGCAGGAGCGGCGGGGCCGGACACCGCTCGGGCGGGCCGGGGCGCACGCGCGGGAAGCCGTGAAAACACGACCACCCCGGCCGGCGGACGCCGGGCGGGGTGGTCGAAGCGGCCGCCTGTGGTCCGCGAGCGGACCACTGACCGCCGGACTCCCCGACCGGGGAGTCCGTACGGACCGACGGGCACCAGGGCCCGTGTCCGCCCTCCGACGCCGCGGCGTCGGAGGGCGGCGCCTCAGCCGAGGGTGGCCAGGGCCTGGTTGAGCGTCTTCGACGGGCGCATGATCGCCGAGGCCTTGGTGACGTCGGGCTGGTAGTAGCCGCCGATGTCCGCCGGGGAGCCCTGCACCGCGATCAGCTCGTCGACGATGGTCTGCTCCTGCTCGCCCAGCGTCTTGGCCAGGGCCCCGAACGCCTCCGCGAGCTGCGCGTCGTCGGTCTGCTGCGCCAGCTCCTGCGCCCAGTAGAGCGCCAGGTAGAAGTGGCTGCCACGGTTGTCGATGCCACCCAGGCGGCGGCTCGGCGACTTGTCCTCGTTGAGGAACGTGCCGGTCGCCCGGTCCAGGGTGTCGGCCAGGACCTGGGCGCGCGCGTTGTCCGTGGTCGTCGCGAGGTGCTCGAAGCTGACGGCCAGCGCGAGGAACTCGCCCAGGCTGTCCCAGCGCAGGTAGTTCTCCTTGACGAGCTGCTGGACGTGCTTCGGGGCGGAGCCGCCCGCACCGGTCTCGAACAGCCCGCCGCCGTTCATGAGCGGGACGACCGAGAGCATCTTGGCGCTCGTGCCGAGCTCCAGGATGGGGAACAGGTCGGTGAGGTAGTCGCGGAGCACGTTGCCGGTGACCGAGATGGTGTTCTCACCGCGGCGGATGCGCTCCAGGGAGAACGCGGTCGCCTCGACCGGGGACATGATCTCGATCTGCAGACCGTCGGTGTCGTGGTCGGCGAGGTAGGTCCTGACCTTGGCGATGAGCTGCGCGTCGTGCGCGCGGGTC
This sequence comes from Streptomyces sp. SP18CS02, assembly GCF_036322365.1. Taxonomy (NCBI): domain Bacteria; kingdom Bacillati; phylum Actinomycetota; class Actinomycetes; order Kitasatosporales; family Streptomycetaceae; genus Streptomyces; species Streptomyces sp. SP18CS02. The sequence goes on along the minus strand of NZ_JAQYXC010000288.1, from coordinate 279,405 downwards.
TCGTCGAGCCAGAACACGGCCGGGTCGCCGGTCGCCCGGGCGCGGGTGACGGCGAGCTTGACCCAGTCCTGGATCGGCAGGTCCTTGGTCTGGCACATGCGGAAGATGTCGCCCTCGGCGACCTCCTGCTCCAGGACGACGTTGCCCTCGGCGTCGACGACGCGCACGGTGCCCGCGGCGGCGATCTCGAAGGTCTTGTCGTGGCTGCCGTACTCCTCGGCCTTCTGCGCCATCAGGCCGACGTTGGGCACCGAGCCCATGGTCGACGGGTCGAACGCGCCGTTGGCACGGCAGTCGTCGATGACGACCTGGTAGACACCCGCGTAGCTGCTGTCCGGCAGGACGGCGAGGGTGTCGGCCTCCTGGCCGTCCGGGCCCCACATGTGGCCGGAGGTGCGGATCATGGCCGGCATGGAGGCGTCGACGATGACGTCGCTCGGGACGTGCAGGTTGGTGATGCCCTTGTCGGAGTCGACCATCGCGAGGGCAGGGCCCTCGGCGAGCTCGGCCTCGAAGGACGCCTTGATCTCGGCGCCGAGGTGCGGCACCGAGTCCAGGCCCTTGAGGATGGCGCCGAGGCCGTCGTTCGGGGACAGGCCTGCCGCGACGAGGGCCTCGCCGTACTTCGCGAAGGTCTGCGGGAAGAAGGCGCGCACGACGTGGCCGAAGACGATCGGGTCGGAGACCTTCATCATCGTGGCCTTGAGGTGCACGGAGAACAGCACACCCTCGTCCTTGGCGCGGGCGATCTGGTCGCCCAGGAACGAGCGCAGCGCCGCGACGCGCATGACGGAGGCGTCGACGACCTCGCCGGCGAGGACCGGTACGGACTCGCGCAGGACGGTCGTGGTGCCGTCCTGGGTCGCGAGCTCGATGCGCAGCGAGCCGGCCTCGGAGATGACCGCGGACTTCTCGGTCGAACGGAAGTCGTCGGCGCCCATGGTCGCGACGTTCGTCTTCGACTCGGACGTCCACGCGCCCATGCGGTGCGGGTGGGCCTTGGCGTAGTTCTTGACCGAGGCCGGGGCACGACGGTCGGAGTTGCCCTCACGGAGAACAGGGTTGACGGCGCTGCCCTTGACCTTGTCGTAGCGGGCGCGGACGTCCTTGTCCTCGTCGCTCTTGGGGTCGTCCGGGTAGTCCGGCAGCGCGTAGCCCTGCTCCTGCAGCTCGGCGATGGCCGCCTTCAGCTGCGGGATCGAGGCCGAGATGTTCGGCAGCTTGATGATGTTCGCACCGGGCGTCTTGGCCAGCTCGCCGAGCTCTGCGAGAGCGTCGTCGATGCGCTGGCCCTCCTCGAGACGCTCGGGGAAGCTGGCGATGATCCGCCCGGCCAGGGAGATGTCGCGGGTCTCCACGCTGACCCCGGCCGTCGAGGCGTACGCCTGGACCACCGGCAAGAACGAATGCGTTGCCAGGGCCGGGGCCTCGTCAGTGTGTGTATAGATGATGGTCGAGTCAGTCACCGGGTGCTCCGCTCCACGTCTGCAACATTGCTCGACATCAAGATATCTCCTGATCGACCTCCTATCGACAGTGGCCTGCGCCTGATCGACGGCTGAATCGCGCCAAGCGGCTCGGCGCCCCTCCCGGGTCGTCCCCGTGGCCCGGGTGTGCCCGCCGGCCCGGAGGCGCCGGCCGGCCGGGCCGGGTGAGGGGACCGGCCGGGCGACGCGTTGCGGGCAATGCGGTGCGTGCGCTGCGGTGCGGCGCGGTGCGTGTGGTGCGGGCGCTGCCGTGTGGTGTGCGCCGGAGCGCGGAGGGCCGCCTCAGGACACGCGGCCCGGGAGGCGCGGCCCACGGCCCACGGTCGACGCGGAGGGGCGCACGGCCAAGGGTCCACGGAGCGCCCGCGGCCGGCGCGGGAGCGCGGGGGATCAGGGCGCGAGGGCGCACCGGGAGAGGTCGCCGGACAGGTGCGGCTCCTTCGCCGTGCGCCACGGAACGGTGGCCATACGGTTGATCGTCACCCGGTGCTCGTCCTCCGGCGGCCCGGGAGCCGCCTTCCGAGGAGAGGCGGGCCCGCTCTTCCCCACCGATGCGGCCGGCCCCCGCTCGGGACGGCCGGTCCGGGCGTCCGGCAGCGCCGGGTCCCGGTCGGCCGCGCGTGCCGGCGCGGGTGCCGCGGGAAGCGCCGGCGCGCTCTCCGGGCAGCGGACCGTGCGCGGGGGCCCGTCGGCACCGTCGGCCACCGCGCCCTCGGCCATGGCCGAGCCGGCGACGAGTCCGACGAGCAGTGCCGCGGTCACGCAGCCGACCAGCAGAATGCGACGCCGGTGGTACTTCGGAAGAGCGTTGGACATGGCGGATCCTCACTCCGGTGGGCTTGCGGGCCCCTCCGGCGCGCGGCCGGACGACGGCCCTTGCGGTTCAGGAACGTGGCGCCCTCGTTCACGCAGGAGTACGCAGACGCACCGGCGAACACTCAACGGCCTGCCGCCGCCAGCGGACCGCGTGCCCGGCGAACCACGTGTCAGGCCGCGGCGGGCAGGCAGGAAACCGACTGCCGGGAACCCTCGACTGCCGCCCGGCGGCCAGTGCGCGCCGGGCGGCAGTCCAGGACGGTGTCCCCGAGGGCCACGGGTGTCGGGCATCAGGCCCGACGAGGGTCCGCCTCAGGTGCTGAGCAGACGGTTGAAGAATGAACGGTAGCGCTGGAGGGCGAGGCGCAGATCCTCGGTGGGCACCTCCTCGCCCCGGTCCCACTGCCCTTCGAGTCCCTGCTTGTGGGACGAGAAGTTCGTGGCGAGTGTCTGCATCACCTCGGCCACCAGGGCGTCGGCGGACCGGACCGCGTCCCGCGGGTCGTCGACGAACTGGCCCTGTATCTCCCCCCAGGTGCTCCGGAAACCGTCCGCCTCCTCCTGGCTGAGCAACGGGTGGTCCTCGTCCTCGCCCCCGGGCCGTGAGGCGTCCGGTCGCGCGTCGGTCTCGTCCGCCTCGGCCGCCCGGTCCCGGCCGGCGGCGTCCGGAATGTCGCTGTCCCCGCCGTTGCCCCAGCCGGCGGTGGCCTCTCCCGGATACACCGCCTCCGCTCCCCGGTCCGTCATGTCCGGCTCTCCGGCGTCCCCGTCGGGGCGGAGCACGGCGTCGCCCCTCTCCTGCGTGTCACCACTCGCCCCGGCGCCGTCCGTGGGATGGGCGAGGTCCTCCGTGGTGAGGCCTCGTTCACCGGCCGGACCGGTCACCTCTTCCTGCTGCGCTTCCCACTTGTCTTCGCGTCGCATGTCATCACCTCGTCCCGGCCGGCGGCCCACCGGCCTGTGGGCGCCCGCCGTCGCTACTGAGCAGTTCGTCGAAGAGCGCGCGGTAGTGGACCATCGCTCCCCGCAGCTCTTCGGTGGTCGCTTCGCCGGAGCTGCTGCGCACGTTGACGGCATGGGCCGCGCGGTAGTGCTCCAGCGTGCGGCCGTGTTCCACGGAGAGGTCCTGAAGCTGCTGCCGGTAGCCCTCGGTCGGGTAGCCGCGTTCCCGCATGAGCCTGGCCACGAGTTGGTCCGCCTCGGCGACCGCTCCGTCCGGCCGGTCCACGAAGCGCTCCTGGACGCTGCTCCAGTTGGCCGCGTACTGCTGGCGGACCTCGGGGGACAGCTCCTTGATGTCGAGCTTGTCGTGGCGCTCCTCGCGGGCGCGCAACTCCCTCTCCGCGGCCCGCCGGCCGCCTTCGGCCTCTACCGTGCGGTCGTACTCGGGACCGAAGTTCTCCTGCAGGTGCCGTCGTCGGGCCATCGTCCAGAGAACCGCGGCGACGGCGGCGACGACCACGACGGCGACGATGATGGCGATGAGAGTGGTGGTAGACATCAAGCCCTCCACAGAGCCGCAGAGCCCCTCGTCGTCCCCCGTAGAAGCGCTTGCCCCGAGCCCCATCGGACAAACCATCTCTTTTGGTTTCTATAAGGATATGCCGCCCTCCGGACATGCAGAGCGAGGGCTGTGCGGGACGTGACAGGGCGCGGAACGCACGTACCGATCGCCCACTCGGGCCACGACAGCCACGACAGCCACGACAGCCACGACAGCCACGACAGCCACCGGGAGTCTCTCCCATGGCGATACCGCCGCGCCTCGTCCCGTTGCTGGAGCGGTTCGACTTCGCACGCATCCGTCTCGTCGACCGCATGGCGGGCCCCGGCATGGACAGCGGCAACGGTACGGACGTCGAGGTCGGCCCCCTGACCGACGAGGAGTACCCGTGGGAGCCGGTGCCGGACCGCTGGCCGGTCCGTCGGGTCCGGCGGGCCGGGGCCGAGGGCGACCCTCCTGACCGGGGTGGGCGACCGGGGCCGCGACGCCGCTCCCCTCCCCGCCCCCGTTCACCACCATCGCATGGCGCCTGAGCCGCCTCAGCGAGCTGCTGACCCTGCGCGCGGATCACACGGCGGGCAACACCGGCCGGCCCGGGACGACTACCGCGTCAGCGGGGACGCCGACGGCGCGATCGCGGCCTTCGCATCGGGCGCCACGGCCTGGCGGACAGCCCTGCTCGACGCCGACGACACCGCCCTCGACACCGGGGGCACTCCGCCTACCCGCACGGCGGCGACCCGGACGATCCCCTCGTCGACGTCGCGTGGTGGGTCGACCAGGAGCTGCCGCACCACGGCGCGGAGATCGCGTGGTCCGGGACTACCGCGCCCGGCAGCGCTGAGGCGCCGCTGCGGCCGAAAGCGACCCGCCCCTGGCCGCGGGACGTCGCTCCGCCCGCCCCCAGGGCTGGGCCTCCCCGGACGATCCCGGCCCGGCGCCTCACCCGCCCCCCGCCCTCGCCGGGCGGGGCCTCCCGGCGAGGGCGTCGGACTACCGGCCTCCCACCGCGCCGTGTCCGCTCGGCGTCAGTCGAGAACCCCCTCCCACAGTGCGCGCTCCTCCTGCCGGGGATCGTGGACGACGAGGTTCTCGGGTCCGTTGTCGTGGCCGTAGGTCATGACGGCGCGAGTACCGGGGCCGTACCGCTCCCACCCGGCCGTGCCCGTGCGGGCGAACTCCCGCCATGTCGTGTGCAGGACGGTGGCCAGTTCCCGGGGCGGGTGGGGGCCGATGAGCCTCCGGCTGTCGGGTGAGTCGAGGGTGTCCCAGACGAACGGGATCTCCGCGCCGTGGCAGGCACCCAGCTCGGACCGGAGGGTGTGGGGCGCGACGGATGGGCGCCGGCCGAATTCGTAGACGTATGTGGGGGCCGGCGCGCCGGCGCGGGCTTCGGCGACGCGGCAGGTGGGGATGCGGAACATGCGGTCGCTCAGAACGGCGCAGGCGATGCCGGAAGGGGTCCTGCGGGGGTAGCTCGCGGTGGTGTTCCGCGCATACGTGTCCCAGAACTCCGGCGCCGCGCCGTACACCTCGGTCCAGGTGCGGAAGGGCATCGCGCCGGGCCGGTCGAGCAGGGACGTCGGGACCACGAAGAGCCGGAACTCCTCGGTGTTGGTGCCGATGAGCAACGGGATGTCCCGGCCCGCGCCGGCGGCGATCGCGTCGATCGGCCGCTGGGTGACGAGGTCGCCGTCGATCACCGGCATGAACGAGATGCCGCAGGCCGCGATGGTGCTCCGCCCGTACCGGGCGGCGTCCGCGTGGGTCCTGACGTCGGAGCAGACCTCCGACTGCGCCTTGACGATCTCCTCGACACCGACGCCCGCCAGGGCCCGCGCCGTCGGTTCGACGTCCAGCCGAGCGGCGACGGCGCGGGTGACGAGGGCGGCGTCCCCCATGGACTGCGCGACGTGCGCGGTGCCGCTCTGCACGATCGCCCGGCGGAAGAGGCCGAGGTCCAGGGAGAGCAGCGTGAGCACGCTCATTCCGCCCGCGGACTGGCCGAACACCGTCACGTCGTCGGGGTCGCCGCCGAACCGCGCGATGTTGTCGCGAACCCATTCGAGAGCGAAGATCTGGTCGCGGAGCCCGCGGTTGGCCGGGACGGGGGCGTCCGGGAGGCAGGCGAACCCCTCGACCCCGAGCCGGTAGTTGACGGTGACACAAATCACTCCGTCACGGGCGAACGTCGCGCCGTCGTAGGCGGCGACGGCGGACGAGCCCGTGATGAAGGCACCTCCGTGGATCCACACCATCACGGGCAGCCCGGCGGCACCCGGGTCGGGCGTCCAGACGTTGAGATTGAGCCACTCGTCCCCCGCGACAACCGGATCGGGCATCAGCTCACCCAGCCGGCCCTCGATGACGGGCTTGGGAGCGGTCGGCCCGAACTCGAAGGCATCGCGCACGCCGTCCCACGGCTCCGGCGGCACCGGGGCCCCGAACCGGTTCTCCCCGAGGGGCGGGGCGGCGTAGGGGATGCCGCGGAAGGCCGCGATGCCCTCGTGGCTGACGCCTGCGACCGTTCCGTAGGCGGTTTCGGCGAGAACAGTCCCGGTGATGGTCACGTGACTCCTGGCGTGGCCGGCAGCTGTGACGAGCAGCCCCCGCGGCGGCCGGCCTCACGTCCGCGAAGCACCCCGGCCACCCGTCGCACCCGGAGCACCGTTTGACTACCCTACGGAGTCATGCGTAACCCTGTGTAATCGATCTCGCATGGGGCATGTCGACTATTCGCCAGGAAGCCGCGCCGCCATGGACGCCATGGCATCAACCGTGCAAGGGGCGGCCCGGCACCCGGCGCGGCCCGCGAGAAGGGAGCCGCCGCGCGAAAGGCCCCCGCGGAACCTTGCGACGGGTTCCGCGGGGGCGACCCCCGGGCCTTACCCCCGCGAGGGCCCGGGACGGTCCGGAGCGCCTCAGCCTCTCCGGACCATGGCGCAGGGGCCGCGGTCCGACCACGCGGTCACCGCCGGCGTCCCTCCGGATGTCAGGAAGCGGAAGTTCCGCTCACGGGATGCACATTGACGGTTCAAGGGATCCGGCCACCATGGGGAGAAGTGCGTATGGACCGCGGGGCAGGCGTTGTGCGTGTCCATGGGCACGGGCCATGATGCTCCGGGGCCGCAGCGCGTGACCGCAGGTCACCGCGGTGACGTCCGGAGCGGGGAAGCGCGGGGGCGGAACGGAGAGGGAGAGATGTCCGGCCTGCGGAAGAACGACTACGCGAGAATGCTGGATCTGGCGGTGGACCTGCTGGAAGCGCGGGAGCCGGACCACATCTGGAGGTCCGTCGCACAGGAGCTGCTGTGCGCCCTGGACGGCGCGGTCGTCGTCACGAAGGACGCGGAGTGGACGCGGTCCGGCGGGCCGGTCGGCACCTGGCGGCGGGACGAGGACGAAGCGGGCACTCCGGAGGAGTGGACCGCCCGGCACATCCGCGACGGATACCCCTTCGCCGACCACTACGGCTCCGGCACCGACCGCAGGCCGTGGACGGCCGCCCAGCTCGCGGGCGGGCGGGGCTGGCGCCACAGCGAGACCGCGAGCGCGATGCGCCGGTCCTTCGGCACCGACCACATGCTCGCCCTTCCGCTGCCCGCCCTCGACAGCCACGTCCGCGGCTTCATCATCCACCGGGCAGGGCCGGATTTCACCGAGCGGGACAGGGAGTACGCGGCACGCGTCCAGCCGCTGCTCTCGGGAGCGGCGGCCCAGTACGGATTGCTGGCCCGACGTCCCGGCGACCACGTGCCCGTCCCGGCCGGGCCCCGCCCGGAGGGCGACGGGCCCGGGAAGCCGGGCCCCCGTGCCGCGGCCCCGGCCGGCGATCTCACCCCCCGGGAAGCCGCGGTCCTGCACCTTCTGGCCGAGGGGCTGCCCGCCCACGCCATGGCGCGCCGTCTGCAGGTGTCGGTCAGGACGATCCACAAGCATCTGCAGAACCTGTACCGCAAACTCGGGACGGCGGACCGGCTGAAGACCGTCCTGCGCGCCCAGGAACTGGGCCTCCTGGCGTCCACGCGGCCGTAGCTCTGCGGCGGTCACGGGCCGGGGCGCGCTCCCGGCGGTCGGAAGCGCGCCCCGTCAGACGTTTCCGTCCGGGCGGATGCCGTAGCGGCGCTCGAAGCGCCGCACGCGTCCGGCGGTGTCGGGCACGCGGGCGGTGCCGGTGTGGAACGGGTGTCCGGCCGAGGAGGTCTCGACGTCGATCAGCGGGTAGGTGTTGCCGTCCTCCCACCGGACGGTCCGGTCGGAGTCCGCGGTCGAGCGCATCAGGAACGCGACATCGGCGGCACGGTCACGGAAGACGACCGCACGGGAAACGGGGTGGATACGGGGCTTCATGAGAAGCGGCTCCCTTCCTCGGAGTCCGGTCGGTGAATGTCCCGCAGGACGTGGCTGTTCGGAGGCGGCGCCGCGACGAGACCACGCGTCGGAGGGCGCCGCGACGGAACCAGGTGCCCGGGAAGGCCCGGAGACGGTTCGAAGGGCCCTGGGGCGACGTCGGTCAGCGTGCCTCGCGGAACGGGACGTGCGCGCCCAGAACCGGGTCGAACTTGCGCAGCACAAGCCGGTCGGGGTTGTTGCGACGGCTCTTCCGGGTCACGTACGCGTGCCCCGTTCCGGCGGTGGAACGCAAGGTGACGACCGGACGGGTGTCATTGCGGGCCATGCTTTCTCCTTTCGCGGCCACCGCGCCTGACGGCCTTTCGGTCGTCCTTTTCCGGTGGCGTCGGTGCAACAGAACCGGTCCCCCGCGCATTCCGCGTTCCGCGATCCGTTCCCCGCCTGCGGAGGGGGACGAGAGGCACGCGGAAAACAGCGCTCCGGAATGCCGGGGGGAATCCCGTGAAAAGGGTGCGGGCCGGTACGGCGGTCGCCTGCGCGGCGAAAGGCTCTGCGGGGCTTCAGCCGAACGATCTTCCCCGCAGGCAGGGGGTGAGGCCCGGGGACACTGTCCCGTACCGGCCCGCGCTCCCTCCAACAGGAGCCGGTCCGCGGACATTCCCACCGCGGCACGGTGACGCCGACGGCCGCCCGCGAAGGCCTGGGCGCCCGTGACCGCCGGGGCGGCCGCGCGAGGGCCGGACGGTCCCGCCGGCACCCGTCCGCCACCACCGGCGCGTTATTCCCGGACACGGCCGGCCGTGATCCTAAGCTCTGCGAGGAATGGCCGGTAACCGCACAGCCGGAAAGCAGGTGCCCATGCTTGCCGTGACGGTCATCGCGGGAATTCTTTTCGTCTGGACGCTTCTCGCGCACCGGCTGGCCCGCTGGAGCATCACGGCCCCGATCGCGATGATGGCCGCCGGTATCGCCCTCACCGCCGGCTCGGACCCCCCGTTGAGCTTCGACCTCGACACCGCCACCTTCGAGCACATGGTGGAGGTCATCCTGGCCCTGGTCCTCTTCGTCGATGCCACGGAGGTTCCCGCAGGGGCACTCGGCAGGCACAAGGGCATCGTCGTACGTCTGGTCGGCGGCGCGCTGCCACTCACCCTGTGCGCCGCGTTCCTGGCCGCCCTGGTGTTCTTCCCCGATGAACCGGGATGGATCCTTGCGGTCCTCGCGACCGTCGTCGTCCCGCTGGACCTGGCCCCCACGGCGTCCGTCATCCGCGACCGCAGGATCCCGGCGCGCCTGCGCGAAGTGCTCACTGTCGAAGGGGGCCTCAACGACGGTGTCGTCTCGCCGGTGTTCCTGCTCTGCATCGCCGCCAGCGCCGAAGCGGACGACGCCCGGGCCGATTACGGGGGCGCCCTGCTCGAAGCCGTGGGAGCGGCCTCGTGGGCCGTCGCCACGGGTCTGGTCACCGGCTGGGCGGGCGGACGGCTGCTGCGCCTGTCGTGGGCGCACGGATGGACCAGTCCGTCGGCTCTGAGGCTGGGCGTGCTCACCGTGCCCGTGGCGGCGTACACGCTCTCCGGCGCGCTGGGCGGCAACGGGTTCGTGGCCGCCTTCGTCGCGGGCATCTGCTTCGCCCCCGCGGCGCGGCAGCTGCCCGGGAGCGCCGTGGAGATGACGGACGACCTGGCCGCCCTCATGACGATCGCGCTGTGGTTCCTCTTCGGGCAGATCGTCAACGACGCGTTCTGGGACGGACTGGAGGTCCCGGTCGTCCTCTACGCCCTGCTCACCCTCACGCTGGTCCGCATCGTGCCCGTTCTCCTGGTGCTCGCGGGGACGGGGATGAGGCCGAGGGACAGGCTCTTCCTGGGCTGGCTGGGCCCGAGGGGCGTGACCTCCATCGTGTTCGGGCTGCTCGCGGTCGTCCGGCTCCCCGACGACACGGGCGACTTCATCGCCCGGGTCATGGTGATGACCGTCATGCTCAGCATCGTGCTGCACGGTCTGAGCGCCGAGCCCATCGGCCGCCTCTACGGCCGCGAAAGGCGCCTACGGCCTCCTGTGCCCGCGGACTGAGAACGGCTGACGGGGCCCGGAACGACGGCGGGGCGGACCAGCCTCCGCCTCTCCGGGCCGATGCGCGGGGCCGGGCGGAACCACTCTCCGCCCCCGGTGTCCCCGGCGGTCCGCCGCTCCCGGGCCCGCGCGGAGGGCGTGCCCGGCACGTCCATTGGCCCATCCTCCCAACCCACTCGCATCTGCCATGGAGAAACGTCCTGACAATTGCAGATGCCAGGTGAAACGCTCTAGCGTGTCGCACATGCAGTCCTACACCATCGGACAGGCGGCACGTCTGCTCGGCGTCAGTCCCGACACCGCGCGCCGCTGGGCCGACGCCGGCCGCGTCGCCACCCATCGCGACGAGACCGGACGCCGGCTCATCGACGGCCGTGACCTGGCGGCGTTCTCGATCGAGGTCGCCCAGGGCGGTACCGGGGAGGACGACCCCTCCTACACCTCGGCCCGCAACGCCTTCCCGGGCATCGTCACGAACGTGAAGCTCGGCGACGTGGCGGCCCAGGTGGAGATCCAGGCCGGGCCCCACCGGATCGTCTCGCTCCTGACCAGGGAGGCCGTCGAGGAACTGGGCCTTGAGGTCGGTATGCGGGCCACCGCCCGCGTGAAGTCGACGAGCGTGCACATCGACCGCTCCTGATCCAGCGCACCCCGCGGCGTCGCCCGTCCACGGCGCTCACCACCATCCGCCCGGACGGCTCCGCCGACCGCGTCACCAAGGAGATCCACGCCCATGCCCCGAGCCCTCACCGGACACCGCGCGGCCGCAGCGGCGCTGACAGCCGTCCTGCTCGTCCCGCTCGCCGCGTGCGGCGGCGACGGCTCGACGAAGGACAGCGGCGCCAAGGCCACCGGAGCGCCCGGCGCCGAGCTGACCGTGCTGGCCGCCGCTTCCCTCACCGACGTCTTCCGGGAGGCCGGCGCCGCGTACGAGAAGTCGCACCCCGGCACGGAGATCACCTTCTCCTTCGCCGGCTCCCAGGAACTCGCCGCACAGGTCAGGCAGGGCGCCCCCGCCGACGCGCTGGTCACCGCCGACACCACGACCATGACCGGGCTGGAGGCCGACACGGGCGCGCCGACGGTCATCGCCAGGAACCGGCTGGTCATCGCGACCGGCGAGGGCAACCCCAAGAGGATCGACGACCTGAAAGACCTGGCCGACCCCGGCCTGAAGGTGGTGCTGGCCGCTCCCGAGGTCCCCGTGGGCCGGTACAGCAAGAAGGTCCTGGACGCCCGCGGGGTCGTCGTTAAGCCGGTCTCCCAGGAGCCGAACGTCCGTGCCGTGCTCAGCAAGGTCGAACTGGGCGAGGCCGATGCCGGGCTCGTCTACAGGACGGACGCGGCCTCGGCCGCCGGCAAGGTGGACGCCGTCGAGATCCCCGACGCGCAGAACGCCCTCGCCGAATACCCCGCCGCGACCCTGAAGTCCTCCAGGAACCCGGAGGCCGCCGCCGCGTTCGTGCGATGGCTGTCCGCCCCCGAGGGACAGAGGATCCTCCGGGAAGCCGGCTTCCAGCAGCCGTAGCGAAGGCCCTGCGACCCGGCCGCGAGCCCGGCAGGACCCGCGAGGGTCGCGGGTCGCGCCCGCGGCCGGCCCGTACGCCCCACCCGACAAGAATCCAGGAACCCCCGATGAACCGTCTTCGCGGTCGCGCTCCGAGGGCCCGCCCCCCCTTCGCCCTGGCGATTCCCGCGCTGCTCGCCATCGCCTTCCTGATGCTGCCGCTGATCGGCGTCCTCGCCCGTACCTCCTGGGGCGGTCTGCACGCCCATCTGACCGCTCCCGGAACGACCGAGGCGCTGCGGCTGTCGCTCGTCGTGTCGTTCTGGGCGCTCGGGCTGTCCCTGCTGCTCGGCGTCCCGCTGGCCTGGCTGCTGGCCCGCGTGTCCTTTCCGGGCAAGGCGGTCGTACGCTCCCTGGTCCTGCTGCCGATGGTGCTGCCGCCCACGGTCGGAGGAGTCGCGCTCCTGCTCGCCTTCGGCCGTCGGGGACTGCTGGGGCCGTGGCTGGAGAACACCTTCGACCTCACCCTGCCGTTCCACACCTCCGGCGCGGTCCTCGCCGCGACGTTCGTCGCGATGCCCTTTCTGGTCATCAGCCTCGAAGGGGCGCTGGCCGGACTCCGTCCGCGGTACGAGGAGACCGCGGCCTCCCTGGGAGCGTCACCGCTCCGGGTGTTCCGCACGGTGACCCTGCCGATGGTCGCTCCGGGCCTCGTCGCCGGCGCGGCCCTCACCTGGGCGCGCGCCCTGGGAGAGTTCGGCGCCACGATCACCTTCGCGGGCAACCTCCCCGGCAGCACGCAGACGCTGCCCCTCCAGGTGTACCTGCTCCTCCAGGACAGGCCCGAGGCGGCGACCTCGGTCTCTCTGCTGCTGCTCGCCATCGCCATGGCGGTGCTGATCGCCCTGCGCGGCCGCTGGAGCGGAACACCGGCCGGCCTTTCGCACGCCCCCAGGCCCTCCTCCGGCGAGGCGGGCACCGGGGCGCCGGAGGCCCCCCGCCTTCCCGCCGGCGCCGACGGCGGCCCGGCCGCGTCCCTCGTGGGCGCCACGCCCGTCGCGTCCGTGCCCCGGGAGCGCTGGCCGCTGCACGCCGAGGTGTCCGGGTTCGACCGGCTCACCCTGGACGCCGACCCGGGCACCACCATCGCCGTCGTGGGTCCCAACGGCGCGGGCAAGACGACCCTGCTGCGCGCGCTCCTCGGTCTGACGCCGCGCGCCCACGCCGTTCTGCGCCTGGGCGACACCGATGTGACCGCGCTGCCCGCGCACCGCCGCCACGTCGCCTGGGTGCCGCAGGACGGTGCCCTCTTCCCGCACATGAGCGCCCTCGCGAACACCGCGTACGGGTTGCGCGCCCAGGGGGTGCCCCGCGCCGAGGCCCGCCGCAGGGCCCAGCAGTGGCTCGACCGGCTCGGCGTGGGGCAGCTGGCCCGCCGCGGACCGGCACAGCTCTCCGGTGGCCAGGCGCAGCGCGTGGCGCTCGCCAGAGCCCTGGCCGTGGGCCCCCGCCTGCTGCTGCTCGACGAACCGCTCGCCGCACTGGACCAGACCACCAGGGCCCAGGTACGCCACACCCTGCGCACCCACCTCGCCGGCTTCGGCGGGGTGTGCCTGATCGTGACCCACGACCCGCTCGAGGCCGTGTCCCTGGCCGACCGGGTGCTCGTCCTCGACGAAGGCCGCGCCCTTCAGGACGCACCGCCCGCCGAGGTGACCCGGCATCCCCGCTCGCCCTGGGTCGCCCGGATGCTCGGCCGCAACGCCTGGCCGGGCAGCACCACCACGGACGGCCTCGCCCTCCACGGCGGCGGCCGGCTGATCGTCGCCGAGCCCCTCCCGCAGGGCGCCGAGGCACTGGCCGTCATCGCCCCGGAGGCCGTGTCCCTGCACCGTGACAAGCCCTCCGGCAGCCCTCGCAACGTCTGGCCCGGGACCGTACGGGAGATCACCGCAACCGGCAGCCGGCTGCGCGTTCTCATCGCCTCGCGGGAGGCACCGGACCTCGTCGCGGAGATCACCCCGCAGGCGGCCGCCGAGCTGGGTCTCGCCGACGGGACCCGGGTATGGACCAGCGTCAAGGCGACCGAGGTGACCGTCGTGCCCCTGTGAGACGTCGGGACGCGGTCGGCCCCCTGAGTACGTACGCCGTCCGGGTGAGTACGACGCCCGATGTCCCGGGCGGCCCGGCGCCGGTCGGATGGGGTCATGACCGATGAGGCACCGCACCGCCGGCACATGCGGCGGGTCACCACCACCGGGACCGCTCTGGCCTCGGCCCTGTTGCCGCTGGCGGTCGGCGTACTGCTGGCCAGGACCCTGGCGACCGACCCCATGGCACCGGTGAACGCGCTGATCACCGGCGGGCAGCGAGCGAGCGTCCCGCCGTCCCTGTGGCGCGGGTGCGGCAGGACCGTGCTGTCGGGGCGCAGGAGGCCGTCGGGGGCCGGAGCCCGGCCCGCCGCGGTCGGCCCCGCCGTGGACGCCGTACGAGCCGTACGCGGCGTCCGCCCCAGGGCTGCGGGCCGCGCCCGGCCGGGCCGGATCGCGGGCCGTGGGGCGGGTTCGCGCGGCGTCCTGCGTGTCCTCGGGCGAGCCGGGGCAAGTGGTGGCCGCGCACCGGACCGGACCGGATAGGCTAGGAGGCGGCCTTCCCCCGCGCGCAGGGCGGGACAACGCAGGGGGGCAATGGGGGTGGTCCACCGCCCCGCCTCACCAGGAGATCAACCGTCTTGTCCCAGCACACCCCGAACGCCGCCAACCCCGATCTGCAGGCCGACTGCGGGAACTGCTTCGGACTGTGCTGCGTAGCGCTCCCCTTCACCCGCTCGGCGGACTTCGCCGCGAACAAGGCCGCCGGCACCCCGTGCGGCAACCTCCAGCAGGACTTCCACTGCGGCATCCACGAGCGGCTGCGCGACAGCGGCTACAACGGCTGCACGGTCTTCGACTGCTTCGGGGCCGGGCAGAAGGTCTCCCAGGTGACCTTCGAGGGCCGCAGCTGGCGCGAGGAGCCCGGTTCGGCCCGCACCATGTACGAGGTCTTCCCGGTCATGCGGCACCTGCACGAGCTGCTGCGGTACATCGCCGAGGCCATGGACCTCGCGGCCGCCCGGCCCGTCCGCCGCGATCTGCGCCGCGCCTACGACCGGATCGACGCGATGACCCGGGACACGGCCGAGTCGCTGCTCGCCGTCGACGTGATGGCGCTGCGCGGGGAAGTGAACGCGCTGCTGCTGCGCGCCAGCGAGCTGGCCCGCGCCGCGGTGCCCGGCCGCAAGAAGGACCACCGGGGCGCCGACCTCATGGGCAAGCGCCTGCGGAACGCGAAGCTGCGCGGCGCCAGCATGCGCGGTGCGTATCTGATCGCCGCCGACCTGTCCGGCGCGGACCTGCGGGAAGCGGACCTCATCGGTGCGGACCTGCGGGACGCGAACCTGTGCGGGGCGGATCTGACGGGTGCTCTGTTCCTCACCCAGCCGCAGCTCAACGCCGCCCGGGGCGACCGGGCCACCAGGATTCCGGCCACGCTCCAGCGGCCGGGTCACTGGGCCGGCTAGAGACTTTCCGGCGCGGCTTCCCCGGGTCCCGGCCCGCGTTGCCCCCGGTGTCGACTCCCCGTCCGCCGCCCCCGCCTCGCACTCGGCCGTGGTCGCCGGTCCTGCCCCGGGTAGGGACGGCCCCGGTGGCGCACTAGTCTGTCTCGACGTCAGCCGATACAGATCGTGCGACAAACCAGACCTGTTCGGATATGCGGAGATCCGGGGACCAGCAGAGGTTTTCCAGTTCGAGGAGCCGAGGCATATCGGAGAGACGGGCGACGAACGGCGCCCTTGCGATTCTGGAGCAGGAGTGAGTCCGACCCGCGCCCGGCACTTGGCAGTGGCCGGACGACCGTCTTTCCCGCCCCTGAAGGCCGTACCGATTGGCCCCTGCGAGCGGGCCCGAGGTCAACTGCCGGGCGGCTCACCCCGCCTGCCCCACGTACCCCCGTCACCGCTGTGACGCGACCGGGCTCTGGTGGAACCGGTCATGAGTGGGGGTCAGCTTGCGGGAGACGCGCAAACCTGAATGTACTCTGACATAAAAACAAGCCAAGCATAACCGATGGCTGGGATTGATCCACCGGGTGGGCCGCCCCCTCGACGGCGCACCGCCCCGGCAGGCCCTGGGGTAGCCGTCGCACGGGCAAGGACTTGTACGACGAAAGGTACAAATTGTGGCTGGACTGCCCATGAGCAGCGGCTGGATCCGTCGGTTCCACCCGGCGCCGGAGGCAGGCACCCGCCTGGTCTGCTTCCCGCACGCCGGCGGGTCGGCCACGTTCTACTTCCCCGTCTCCCGGGCGGTGTCCCCCGGCGTCGACGTGCTGGCGGTGCAGTACCCGGGCCGGCAGGACCGCCTGAACGAGCCGTGTGTGGACGACATCCCGACCCTGGCCGACCGGATCACCGAGGAGCTCGTGGGCTGGGCGGACCGGCCGCTGACCCTGTTCGGCCACAGCATGGGCGCGACGATCGCCTTCGAGGTCGCTCGGCGGCTCGAAGCACGGGGAATCGTGCCGCTGGGGCTGTTCGCTTCCGGGCGCAGGGCTCCGTCGAGCCATCGCGACGAGCGGGTCCATCTGCGTGACGACGACGGGCTCGTCCGGGAGTTGCAGCGGCTGAGCGGCACCGACGCGGAGGTGCTCGCCGACGAGGCGATCCTGCGGATGGTCCTGCCGGCCATGCGCAGCGACTACCGCGCCGTCGAAACCTACCGCTACACGGCCGGACCCCCGCTGAACTGCCCGGTCACCGCCCTGACGGCCGACGACGACCCGCTGGTGGACGTCGCCGAGGCCGAGGCGTGGGCGCAGCACACGGTCGCCCCGTTCCGCATCCGCGTCTTCACCGGCGGGCACTTCTTCGTCACCGCCCACGCGGAGAGCGTCATGCGGGAGATCACCGGGCACATCGAGGCCGCGACCACCCCGCGCTGACCAGGCGTCGGCGACGAGGGCAAGGGGCTGGGACCACTGGAACTCCACGAGTACGCCTCCTTCGACGCGGTGGGTCTGCGGGAGCTGATCCGGGACCGGGAGGTGAGCGCGGCCGAGGTGGAGCGGGTGGCGCGGCTCGCGCTGGAGCGGGCCGACGCCGATCTCAACGCGCTGACGCGGCCGTTGTTCGACCCGTCCCTGGCCCATGAGCCCGACGGGCCGCTGGGCGGGGTCCCCTGCGTCATCAAGGACAGCGGTCCCTTCGCCCAGGGAGTGCCGTTCACCCTCGGCAGCCGCAGTATCAACGTGCCTACGCGGTGGTCGACCACGATCTGATGGCCCGGTTCCGCACCCGCGGGCCTGTCGCCGCTCGGGCAGAGCACCGCGCCGGAGTCCGGGCTGAGCTTCGCGACCGAGTCGGTGCGTTACGGGCCCACGCGCAACCCCTGAGACCTCGCACGCGGCGTGGGCGGGTCGAGCGGAGGCGCGGCGGCGCTCGTCGCCGCGGGCGCGGTACCGCTGGCGCACGCGAACGACGCGGGGGGCTCCATCCGTGTCCCGGCGTCCTCCTGCGGTCTCGTCGGCCTCAAGCCGAGTCCCGGGCGCACCCCGTGCGGGCCGTTGGGCGGTGAGGTCGCCTTCGGGCAGCTCGTTGAGTTCGCGGTGACCCGTACGGTGCGGGACACGGCCCATCTGCTGGACGCGGTCTGCGCGCCGGCGGTCGGCGACAAGTACCAGGCGCCGCCGCCCGTCCGCCCGTGCGCCGAGGCGATCCGCACCGATCCGGGCCGGCTGCGGGTGGCGCCGACCACTTCGGCCTGGACGGGCGGGTCGGTGGACGCGCAGGTCGCCGAGACCACGGTCACCGCCGGCAAGGTGCTGGAGTGGATCGGGCACACGGTGGCCGAGACGCGGCTGGACGTCGACGGCGAGGCGGTCGTCGAGGCCGCCATGCTCACGGCCGTCACCACCGGTGGCGCGGTACTGAGGGGCGCGCCGCGCCGGCCCGACGCCTCGTCGCTGGAGGCGGTGTCGCGTCGGGTGCTCTCCGAGACCGAGGCGTTCACCGTGCTGGACGTCATGAAGGCGATGGAGGCGCAGAACCGGGTGACCCGGCCCGTGGGCCGGTTCTTCCAGGACTACGACCTGCTGGTCACCCCGACACTGGCCCGGCTGCCCGCTCCTCACGGCACCCTGGACTACGACGGTCCGCACCGTTCGGTGCGCTCCTGGCTCAGCCGCATCTTCACGCACGGGCCGTTCACGGCCACGTTCAACGCGTCGGGCAACCCGGCCGTCAGTCTGCCTCTCGGCCAGAGCGTGGAGGGGCTGCCCATCGGGGTCCAGCTCGTCGCGGCGCACGGCCGGGAGGATCTTCTGCTCCAGGTGGCCGCGCAGTTGGAGCAGGCCGTGCCGTGGAAGGACCGCCAGCCGCCGGCGTACGTCGGCTGACACCGGAGGCGGCCCGGCGGATCGGCGGCAGACCGGCGGGAACGTGCTTCGGCGGTGTCCCGCCCTCCGGCTCCGGCTCCGGCCCCGTCGGGGACGGAGCCGGAACGGGGCGTCAGGAGAGCGGACCGCGCCCGCGGACGACGACGGCGGTGGCCAGAAGACCGGTGTCCTCACCGGCCAGGCTGTGCCACCGTCCCTCGAAGCGGTCGATCCGCTCGCCGGAGAGGACCGGTCCGGGGACCTTGAGGGTCCCGGTGAAGGTTCCCCGGACAGGATCGGGCTCGATCACGCACTCGCTGAAGTCCAGCCAGCGGCCGGTCAGCGGATACCAGGCCTTGAAGACGCTCTCCTTCGCGCTGAACAGCAGCCTGTCCCATGCGATGGCGGGTTCGGCCACGGTGAGCCGGTCGAGGATGCCCCGCTCCTCGGGCAGCACCACCAGTTCCGCCACGCCGTCGGGCACCGGGGCGTTCGGCTCGGCGTCCACGCCCACCGAGGCGATCGCCGCACGCCGGGCCACCGCCGCCGCGCGGTACCCCTCGCAGTGCGTCATGCTTCCGACCACGCCGTCGGGCCACTTCGGCGCGCGGTGTGCCCACGGCGGGCCCTCCCGGGCGGGCAGGATCGGGCCGGGGGCCACGCCGAGCCTGGCCAGCGCGGTGCGCGCGCACCGCCGTACGGTCGCGAACTCCCGCCGTCGCGCCTCCACGGCGCCGGCCACGACCTCGGCCTCCTGCGGGAACAGCGCGAGATCCGGCGGGTCGGTGAACAGTTCACTGACCATCACGTCGTCGGGGAGCAGCCGGGTGAGCAGACCGCTCCGGCCGGTGGTGGCGGTCACCCGTGCCTCCTCGGTCCGGGGAGTATGCGGCAGAGCCCGGCGGGCGCGACCGGACGGCTGCGCCACTCGCGCGGATAACCGAGCGACACCTCGCGGTGGGGCACGCCGTCGCATTCGATCGTGCGGGGGATGTGCAGATGTCCGTAGACGACGGTGGCCGCGCGGTACCGCACGTGCCAGTCCGCCGTTTCCTCGGTGCCGCACCACAGCGCGAACTCCGGGTAGTGCAGGATGCGGGTGGGCTCGCGCACCAGCGGGAAGTGGTTGACCAGCACGGTGGGCAGCGCGGGGTCGATCCGGTCCAGTCGCGAGCGGGTGTAGGCCAGGCGCGCCCGGCACCACGCCTCACGGCTGGGGTACGGGTCGGGGTGCAGCAGGTACTCGTCGGTGGCGACCACACCCGCCTCGTGGGCGACCTCGAGCGCCCCGTCCTTGGTGTACGTCCCTTCGGGCCGGAACGTGTAGTCGTACAGCACGAACAGCGGCGCGATCACGACCGGCCCGTCGGTGCCCCGCCACACCGGGTAGGGGTCCTCCGGCGTCACCACCCCGAGGCCGCGCAGGGTCTCGACCAGGTGCAGATAGCGTTCCTCGCCACGGAGCTGGACCGGGTCGTTCGGCGGGGTCCACAGCTCGTGGTTGCCGGGCGTCCAGATCACCTTGGCGAAGCGCTCGTTCAGTGTGCCGAGCGCCCACACGATGTCGTCGAAGGTCTCCGCGACGTCGCCCGCGACCACCAGCCAGTCGTCGGCGGACTCCGGTCGCAGGCCGTCGACGATGTCGCGGTTCTCGGCATAGCGGACATGGAGGTCGCTGATGGCGAACAGACTCATCTCAGCGCCCACGCCGCACCGTGACGGCCGCGCCGCCCGTCCTCGTCCACACCGCTCCCCGTTCACTTCCCGTCCGTGTGACCCGCGCACGCCGCCGGTGCGCCGGTCCCTGCCCCCGCACGCCGCCCCCGCCCCCGTGACGTGGGGCGGCGGCACACGATCGCTCCACTCTACGTGCCACGGTCCCGGGGGGCTCGGGGCCCGAGCGTCAAAGGCGGTCAGGCGCCGCTGTCCTCCGCGAGCGTGTGGGCGACGAGCGCGTTGGCATGGCCGTGCCCCATCGCGTGCTCGGTCTTGAGCCAGGAGACGAGTTCCATGTGCCTGGTCAGGGGCGAGGAGCGGATGAGGTCCTTCCACTCCGTTATGGGGCGGCCGTACTTCGTCTCGATCGAGGGGAAGTAACTGGCGGGGCCCTTCACATTGTTCGTCATGGCGACAGCCTGACACCGGCCACTGACAACGAGCGTGTGATCCGCCCTGCCCCAGGGGGCGCCCCGCCCGGTCGCTGGTGCGCGACCGCCGCGCCTCGCCGTACCCGCCGGCGCCGGAGCGGGCGTTGACCGGAGGTCAGGAGCTGCCGGGAGAGGGAGCTGTCGCCGCGGGAGCCGAACTCGACGGTGGGCGCGTCCCGGTCGGGGTCGTGACGCGTCCGGCCCCGGGAGAAGGGCCCGAACGACCCGGCTCATGTCTCGCGGCCTAGGGTTCCGGGATGCAGAGCACACTCCGTCTGGAGAAGATCACTCCGGAGAACCTCGACGCCGCGACCGGCCTGCGGGTCCGGCCGGATCAGGAGCACCTGGTCGCGCCGGTCGTGAAGTCGCTGGCCGAGGCGTACGTCCATCCCGGCACGGCCTGGCCCCGCCTCGTCCTCGACGGCGACCGGCCCGTCGGGTTCCTCATGGCCTTCTTCGACATCGACTGGCGGGGCGACGGAACCGACCTACGGTCCGGCCTGTGGCGCCTCAATATCGCGGCGGGCGAGCAGGGCAGGGGCTGCGGCCGCTTCGCGGTCGAGTCCGTGGCCGCCGAGATCCGCCGGCGCGGCGGCACCCGCCTGACCACCACCTGGCATCCGGGGGAGGACGGCCCCGGGGGTTTCTATCTGGGGCTCGGTTTCCGGCCGACGGGCGAGACGAGCGGAAGCCAGACGGTCGGCGAGCTGGACCTGCGCGCGGCCCGGCCCGCCTGCGGGGCGCCAGGGCGCGAAGGGCGCGCGTAAGGACGCACGGTCCGGGTCGGATCGGGTCGGGTCGGGTCGGGTCGAGGCCCGCATCGCCCGCTCCGGCGTCCGCCGCCCGGGACGGGCCGCGGGAAACCCCGGGGTGGGCCGCACGACGAGCCGAGGAGCCGGGAGCGCCCGGTCCGGGACGGAGCTCGGCCGCGGCCTCGATCCGCCCGCGGGCGGCCGAGCCGAAGAGCCTCCTGGCCTCCGGCTGTCGGCGCCGACAGCGACGGCGGGTGACTACGGGGCGCCGGGGGCGCCGTGACGTACGGGCAGGCCGCGTCCGAAGGCGTCGGGACCGGGGCCCCGCATGCCGAACCCGTGGCCCCAGTTCATGGCCCGCTCCAGGTTGCGCAGAGTCTCCTCCGCCACCTCGCGCACCTCCGACGGCACGTCACCGCGCTCCCTTATGAGCTGGGCGTAGATCGGCGCATCCGGTCGCGCGTTCACGAGCGAGTCCTTCCCTGGGCGGCAGGCGGCTCTGAGCACACGAAGCCGCAGTGGGTCACGAGTGTACGGGCCGACCCGCGCGCGTAATCCGCTGGATCCACGGGCCGGCCGGCCGCGGGTCCACCGGGTCGCCGTCGCCGCCGTCGCCCGAACGGCGCCCGGGCGGGGCGCGGACGGGAGCCCGGCCGTCACGGCGGCCGCGTCACCGCCCGGCCGGGGCACGGCTTCTACCGGGGGCACCGGGCGGCGGCCGCCGCGTCCTCCGGCAGATGCTTCTCCGCCCACCGCCCCAGCTCCCGCAGGGCCGGTTCGAGCGCGGCGCCCGCCTCCGTCAGGCGGTACGAGACGCGCAGCGGAGGGCCTTCGTCGACCTCGCGCACGACGAGCAGCGCCGCGCCCAGCTCCACGAGCCGGTCCGAGAGCATGCGCTCACTGATGCCGGGAATGGCCCGGCGCAGTTCGGCGAAGTACGCAGGGCGCTGCAGCAGCACGGCCACGATCATTCCGGTCCAGCGCTTGCCGAGCAGTTGGAAGACGCGCGTGATGCCCTCGTCGACCTGCTGACACGCCGCCTCGCCGTGGCCCCCGTCGTCCGTCATGCCCCCAGGTTACTACTTTCCCGTAGGGGGGTGAAAAAAAGTAAGTACCTGTGTTATTGATAGTTGCATACGAAACAGCATCCGGTTCGGGGCCGAGCTCCGGACCTCGTTCCTTCGGAGATCCGCATGGCGACGCTGCTGCACCTGGACTCGTCCCTCTTCCCCCTGTCCGCCTCCGCTTCGCGCGAAGTGACGGAGACGTTCCGCAAGGCGTGGGAGGAACAGCACCCGGAGGGCACGGTGATCTACCGCGACCTCTCCCGGAACCCGGTCCCCCACCTCGACGGCCTGGCCGCCTCCGCCGGCTTCGCCGATCCGGCCACGCACAGCCCCGAGCAGGCGGCGGCCTTCGCCGGGCGCGTGAGGCTGATCGAGGAACTGGAGCAGGCGGACGCCGTGCTGATCGGCGCCCCGATGTACAACTTCTCCATCCCGTCCACCCTGAAGGCCTGGCTTGACCAGGTCATCCTGATGGGCCGGACCGCCGGCCCGGATTCCACGCTCAAGGGCAAGCCCGTCACCGTCGTCGCCAGCCGCGGCGGCTCCTACGCGCCCGGCACTCCGCGTGAGCCCTTCGAGTACGTGCGCAACTACCTCGGCGCCCTGCTGACCGAGATGCTCGGCGCGGAGGTCGACTTCATCGTGCCCGAGCTGACGCTCGCCGCGAGCAACCCGTCGATGGCGGAGCTCGTCCCGCTCGCCGAGGCTTCCCGCGCCCAGGCCCTGGCGGACGCCGCCACCAGGGCGAAGGAGGTCGCACAGCGCCTGCGCGCCACCGCGGCGTGAGCGGGGCGCGCTCGCGATCCGGAAGGGATCACCGGGCGGCCCCGGCGGCCCGCCCGGTCCGACGCCCCTGAGGGGCGCTCCTGCGGCGGCGCCCACGCGTCAGTGCGGCAGCCCCAGGAGCGCCGACTCGCCCGGCTGGACGGACACCGCCCGGTCCGGAAGCCGGACATCGATGGGCGAGCCGTTCGACGCGGGCACGCTGATCTGCAGTTTCCCCGGCCTGACGCGCAGTTGCACCCCCCAGTGGCCGTGGTAGTGGATGGAGAAGCCGTACTCCGTGAAGTGCGGCGAGGGCACCGGGTCCAGCCACAGCGCCCCGCTTCGGGTCTCCAGGCCGGTGAGTCCGCGCTGCACGAGGTCGACCGTGCCGGCCATGGCTCCCAGGTGCACCCCCTCCTCGGTGGTGCCGCCGTGCAGGTCCGCGATGTCGCTGGTCAGGGCCTCCTCCACGTAGGTCCACGCCTCGTCACGGCGTACCCGGGCCAGCACCCAGCCGTGGACCAGGCCGCTGAGGGTGGATCCGTGGCTGGTACGGCGGAGGTAGTAGTCGACGGTCCGGCTCCAGGTCGCGTCGTCGAGCTCGTAACCGAGCCTTCGGAAGATGCCCTTCAGTTCGGCGGGGGCGAAGAGGTAGCCCAGCATGAGCACATCGGCCTGCTTGGACGCCTGGTAGCGGTTGATCGCGTCGCCCTCCGCCTCCAGGATGCGGTCGAGGCGGCGGATGTCACCGTAGCGGGCGCGGTAGCCGTCCCAGTCGAGCTCCTCGAGGTCGCCGTACCCGTCGAACTGGCTGACGACACCGGAGTGGAACGGTACGCGCAGATTGCGCGAGACGTCGTCCCACAGATCCAGTTCGGTGTCTTCCAGTCCGGTCCGCTCCCGCAGCTCGATCCTGCGCGGCTCGGGCATCTCGCGCAGGACGCTGAGGGCCCTGGCGAGGGTCCAGGCGGCGGTGACGTTGGTGTACGCGTTGTCGTCGAGGCCGGGGGCGAGGGCGCTCGGGTAGGAGTCGTGGTATTCGTCGGGTCCCAGCACCCCCTTGATCCGGTAGCGCCGGCGGTCCGGGTCGTACGTCGCCACGGCCGCCCAGAAGCGGGCGATCTGCGTCAGCATCTCGGCGCCCTTGGTGTGCAGGAACTCGGTGTCGCCGCTGGCCTCGCAGTACTGCCAGACGTTGTACGCGATGGCCGACCCGAC
This sequence comes from Streptomyces sp. SP18CS02, assembly GCF_036322365.1. NCBI lineage: Bacteria > Bacillati > Actinomycetota > Actinomycetes > Kitasatosporales > Streptomycetaceae > Streptomyces > Streptomyces sp. SP18CS02. Next base: position 255,302 of record NZ_JAQYXC010000288.1, on the reverse strand, counting down.
GTGGTACTGGAGCCGGGAGTAGTCCGGGAGCCAGTGCCCGGAGCGCGGGTTCAGGTGCAGTTGCTGCGTCTCCTCCCGGCCGTCGCTGCCGCTCTGCCACGGGTAGAGCGCCCCCGTCCGCCCGGCGTCGCGGGCGGCGTTGCGGGCCCGCTCGAGCCGCCGGTACCGGTACAGCAGCAGGGCGCGCGAGACCTCGGGGAAGTGCAGGTTCAGATAGGGCAGGACGAAGAGCTCGTCCCAGAAGATGTGGCCCCGGTACGCCTCGCCGTGCAGTCCCCGGGCCGGGACCCCCACGTCGAGGTCCGCGGTGTGCGGCGAGAGGGTCTGCAGCACGTGGAAGAGGTGCAGCCGCAGGATCCGGCCCGACTCCCCCGGTACGTCGAGCTCCGCCCTCCGCCAGAGCTGCCGCCAGGCGGAGGCGTGCGACTCCAGGAGCGCCGCGAAGCCGGCAGCCCGGCCGGTCGCGTCGATCGCCGCGTGGAGCGGGTCGCTGATCGCGAAGTCCCGGGAGGTGTACAGGGCCACCACTTTGTCGACCGTGCGGGTACCGGCGGGCGACAGCGGTACACGCAGGAGCTGGACGGCGCGCAGGGGCTCGTGGGCCGTCCGGAAGCCCGCCACCGGCTTGTCGGCGGTGGTGCGGGCGGCCAGGCCGATCCGGATGTCCGACGTACTGGTGCGGCAGCGCAGCCACACGGTGCCGGGCTCGGCGTCCCCGGCGTTGACATGGACCAGGTGATCGCCGTTGAGCTCCCGGTAGCGGGCGACTCCGCTGTTGGTGATGCCGCCGTCGAGTGCCGCCTCCACCTCGATGTCGCCCTCCCAGCCGCCCTCCGCCGTGAATTCGGTGCGCATGGCGGCGAGGTGCGCGTGCCCCATGTGCACGAGACGCACCTGGCGCACCGCGAGGACCCTGCCGTCCTCGGCCTGGTAGCGCATCGACCGTTCCAGCGTTCCGGTGCGCAGGTCCAGCTTCTGACGGTGTTCGAGCAGCGCGTCGCCGTCGGGGGTGAACCACGCCATGTCCCCCTCGGGGCTGTGGATGCGGAAGCGCAGCGGCAGCCAGTTGGGCAGGTTGACCATGTCCTCGTTCTCGACCTGCCGGCCGCCGACGGTCGAGGTGAGGCGGTTGTAGCAGCCCGCGATGTACGTACCGGGGTAGTGCACGGCGTCCGCCGAGCACTCGGGCGCCGCTCCCCGGGTCGCGAAGTAGCCGTTTCCGAGGGTGCACAGCGCCTCTCGCAGCCGCTGCCGGCCGGGCTCGTACCCTTCGTACTCCCAGGTCCACTCGGGCATCGTCAGTCCTCGGTGTCTTCGGCGTCTTCGGTGTCTTCGGTGCCGGTGGCCGCGGGGGCGGTGCCGGTCGTGGCCGTCGCGTCCTCGCTGCCGCCGAGGGGTCCGGTGACCAGTTCGGCAAGGTCGTCGACGACGACGTCGGCCCCCCTCCCCAGCAGCTCGGCGCGGGTCGCGGGGGTGGCGGCGCGGTCCACGCCCACCACCGTGCGGAAGCCGCCGCGCCGGCCTGCCTCGACTCCGGCCAACGAGTCCTCCACCACCGCCGCACCGCCCGGGGGCCGTCCCAGCCGCCTCGCCGCCTCCAGGAAGAGCGCCGGGTCGGGCTTGCCCGGAAGGCCCAGCCGCGAAGCCTCGACGCCGTCCACCACGGCCTCGAAGCAGGGCAGCGCGCCGCACCGGGTGAGCAGTTCCCGGGCGTGGCGGGACGCGGACACCGCCGCGAGGGGGACCCCCTGGTCGCACAGCAGGCGCAGCAGGCGCATCGTCCCGGGGAACGCCTCGACGCCGTGCGCCGCGAGCCACTCGGTGTAGAGCCGGTCCTTGTACGCGGCCACGGCCGCCACGGTGTCCGTGCCCGGAGGGTCCTCGGGGCTGCCCGCCGGCAGGTCCACGCCGCGCGATGCCAGGAAGGACGCGGCTCCGTCGAGGCGTCGACGGCCGTCGACGTGGCGCAGGTAGTCGTCCCCGATGTCGAACGGCCGACGCGCACCGGGGGCGGCGGGGGGATGTGCCCGCAGGCAGGCGTCGAAGGCGGTCCTCCACGCCGCGGCGTGCTCACGCGCCGAGTCGACGATCACTCCATCGGTGTCGAACACCACCGCCGCCACCCCGGACAGGGGCCCCTGCTCCGTCCGGTCTCCGGCGTCCGGGCAGCCGGTGCTCATGAGCCGTCGCCTCCGTACCCGGCGTGGCTCGCGACGGCCGGACGTGGCAGCATGCGCGACCTCCGTGCCCTGTCACCCTGAACACTACGAAACGAACAATTCTCCCTATAGTGCCAATTTTCCGGGTGGAAGAGCGAAGGACACGACAGGTGATCACGCCGGGCCGGGCAAAAATCCGCGCCCGGACGCGCGGGTCGCGCCCCCGGCGCTCCCGTACCCGGGCCGGCCACCGCCGGTGGGTGCGGGGCCGGGCGGGGGCACGGGAGGGCTCGTCAGGCCGTGAGGATGCCCGGGTCCGACAGCCCCGGCGCGCCCGTCTCCACATGGCCCGCGAAGCGGCGCAGGAAGTCCGGGGCCGTGGAGGTGACGGTGACGTCGTACCAGTTGCGGCAGGCGCGCAGGTCGACGGAGTGCGTGACGGTCGCCCCGGCACGGACGGTGACCGTCCGGGGGGTGCCGCCGTAGCCGTTGGTCACGGTGAGGCGGGCGTCACCGCTACCGGCGTGGGTGAAGGTGAGGTCGAGGTTGCCGGTGCTCGCGTTGTGGCGGGCGACGGCCTCGGGGCCGGCGGTCCTGCCGGGGTTGCGGAAGCGGCGCAGGAAGCCGTTCGGGCCGTGCACGGTCAGATCCGTGACCCCCTTCGAGTACTGCGTGTTCCAGGTGTCCGCGATCGACTTGCCCGCCTCGGTCGTGTACGTCCACGGCGCGTCGGTCCGGTTCGCCGAGGTCACGTAGAACTGGGCGCCGGTGGCCGGGCCGCCGCTGAAGGTGAGCCGGTACGTGCCGTTGCCGGTGTCGGCCGCCCCGTCGACGTACGGGGCGTACCGGAGCGGCCGGGTGGGCTTGCTGCCCGGCTCCTGCCGGGGCATCGTGCCGACGGCGGGGGGCGTGGGGCGGAAGTCGGGGTGACGCTCGCGGTCGGGCGGGTAATAGCCGTCGGTCGGCGGCAGCGCGGCGGGGGTGGTCTGGGTGCGCGCGAAGTCGAAGGCCGAGGTCAGATCCCCGCAGACGGCGCGCCGCCAGGGCGAGATGTTGGGCTCCCGCACCCCGAACCGGCGCTCCATGAAGCGGATGATCGAGGTGTGGTCGAAGGTCTCGGAGCAGGTGTAGCCGCCGGTGCTCCAGGGGGAGACGACGAGCATGGGAACCCGGGGGCCGAGGCCGTACGGTCCGGCGACGTAGCCCGTCCTGCCGCCGAAGTGGTCGAGCGCCGTGGGCACGGTCGACAGGCCCTGGGCGCTGCCGGACGGCACATACGGCGGGACCACGTGGTCGAAGAACCCGTCGTTCTCGTCGTAGGTGATGAAGAGGGCGGTACGGGACCACACGTCGGGGTTCGACGTCAGCGCGTCCAGCACCTGTGCGATGTACCAGGCACCGTAGTTGGAAGGCCAGTTGGAGTGCTCGGAGAAGGCCTCGGGGGCGGCTATCCAGGAGACGGCGGGCAGCCGCCCGGCCCGGACGTCGGCGCGCAGGACGTCGAAGAACCCGTCGCCCTTCCCGGCGTCGGTGCCGGTCCGGGCCTTGTCGTAGAGGGGGTCGCCCGGCCGGGCGTCACGGTACTTGTTGAAGTACAGCAGCGAGTTGTCACCGTAGTTGCCGCGGTAGGCGTCGCCGATCCAGCCCCAGGAGCCCGCGGCGTCGAGGCCGTTGCCGATGTCCTGGTAGACCTTCCAGGAGATTCCGGCCGCCTCCAGGCGTTCGGGGTAGGTGGCCCAGCCGTAGCCCGCCTCCGCGTTGTTGAGGACGGGGCCGCCGCCGGTGCCGTCGTTGCCGGTGTGGCCCGTCCACATGTAGTAGCGGTTGGGGTCCGTGGAGCCGATGAACGAGCAGTGGTACGCGTCGCAGACGGTGAAGGAGTCGGCCAGCGCGTAGTGGAAGGGGATGTCGTCCCTCGTGAGGTACGCCATGGTGGTGGGGGTCTTGGCGGGGACCCACTGGTCGTACCGTCCCTTGTTGAACGCCTTCTGCCCGCCGGCCCAGTCGTGGTTCAGGCCCTGGAGGAACTCCATGCCGAGGTCGTCGCCCGGGGGCCGGAACGGCAGGGTCACCTTGGTGCCGTCCGACTGGTTCCAGACGGACTTGCCGCTGGGCAGGGTCACGGGACGGGGGTCACCGAAACCGCGGACGCCCTTCATCGCGCCGAAGTAGTGATCGAAGGAACGATTCTCCTGCATCAGGACGACGATGTGCTCGACGTCCTGGAGGGTGCCGGTGGCACCTTGGGCGGGGATGGCCGCGGCCCTGGCGATGCTGTCCGACAGCACGGTGAGGGCGGCGGTGCCGCCGGCGAGTTGGAGGAAGCGGCGACGGTCGAGATCTGTCATGGATGCGTTGACCTCTATGGGTGAAGGGTGGCGAGGGGCGCCCCAAGGACAGCGTGCGCGGGGTATCGCCCGGCGGACGCTCCATGACTGCCCGCCGTACGGCGGGCGAACGCCCCGCGACGCGCCGCCGCGGCGCCGCCCCCCGCCGCGCGTGCGCGTCGGCCTCGCGCCGTTCTCCGGACCCGGTGCCGGGCCTGCGCGCGGCGCCCGCGTCCGGGGTCCACGGCGGCCCGGCCCGCCGGGTTCACCGGGACGCCGCATCCCCCCAGTCGACCCCAGAGCTTTGCACGGAGAGTCACCCAAGGAGCTCCCCGTGCGAGCACGGCGTCCCGGAACGTCCCTTTCCGGCAGGGGAAACGGCCGCCGGAGGCATTCCTCGAAATACATTCCGTACGGGACGGTGCGCGATGGGGTGCGGTGCCGGTACGGTCCCGCCCATGGACGACTTCGAGTTGCCCAAGCGCATCGAGGCGCACGCGCCCGACCCGTTCGTGCAACGACGACTGGCCGCCTATGACGCGGTCGCCGACGCCGGTATCTCCTGGGCCGTCAACCCCCGGTCGCCGCGCCGCGCGGAAGTGCGGATCGCTCGGGAGCTCCGCCAGGACATCCACGCGGCACGAGCCGCCTGGGCATCGCCCACGACACCCGACGAGCACGCGCCGCAACTCCTGCGGCAGCTCCACAGCCTGCTCCACATCAGCCGTCTGATACCCGCGCTGATCGAGACCACCGGTGACCAGGATCTCGACTCGGACCTGGTCCAGGCGCTGCGGACGGCCGCCCATATGTGCGGCGGATTCGACCGGCCGCTCAGCGATCTCGACGCCCTGGGCGACGGGGACGGACCGGGCCACCACGCTCCCCCGGCCGAGCCGGGAGCCCAGCGCCTCCCCAGCGGTGTCGGCACCCCCCGCACCGGGCCTCCCCCGGCGGGAGCGCCGCGCGCCGACTCGCTGCGCACGGCGTCGCGACACGCCCTGACCGCCCTGCTGCTGCTCGACAAACAGCTGCTGTCCAAGATCGCCCAGCGGGAGGGCGCCGACGAGGAGCGGTCCGGACGATGACGCCCGCAGCCGGCGGACCGGGCGGGAGGGGGGCTGTCGGCCCGGCCGCCTCCCGGGGCCGTGTCCCTGCGGGCCCCGTGTTCATTGCAGGCCGGCGAGTACGGTGAGCAGCCCCTCGATCTCCTCGGGACTGTTGTAGACGTGCAGACTCACGCGCACGGAGTCCTCCTTCTCCCCCTCACCGGCCTGGCAGTGGCCGTCGGAGCGGACCATGAAGCCGCGGCTGAAGAGGATGAAGCCGAGGTCGTGGGCGCTGATCCCGCGGTGTCTGAAGGTCACCAGGCTCCGCCGCCGCTGCACCTCGGAAGCCGCCGCGAGGCTCGCCTGGCAGCCGAGGATCTCGTAGGCGGGCATCCGTCGCAGCCCGTCCGTCAGCCGGGACGTCAGCGCCACGGTCCAGCGTTCGATCCGGTCCGTCCCGGCGGCGTCGAGCCAGTCGAGCGCCGCGGCCAGGCCCGCGACACCGGCCGTGTTAGGAGTGCCCTGCCAGCCGCCGGGCGCGAAGTGCGGGCCGCGCTGTCCACGGGCCCAGATCGCGCCGGAACCGGGCAGGGCGAGCGCCTTGTGGCCGGAGAAGACCACGAAGTCGGCGTCCAGGCCGCCGACCGAGACCGGCAGGTGGCCGATGCTCTGTGCGGCGTCCAGGCAGATGGGTACGTCCGGTCCCACCACCTCCCGGATCCGGTGCACGTTCATGTCGACGCCGTAGACGTGGTGCACGTGCGTGGCGGCGACGAAGCGGGTCCGCGGTCCGACGGTCCTGGCCAGTGCGTCCGGATCGTAGTCACCGGAGCCCGCCTGGTACGGCAGTTCCCGGACGGCGATCCGCACCCCTTGGCGGGCCAGCAGGTCCCGCGCCTCCAGCCACGGCTCCAGGTTCGCCTGGTGGTCGGCGAACGGGACGACGATCTCGTCCCCGTCGGCCAGCAGCGAGGGAAGCCATTCCCGCGCGACGGTGCGCAGCCCTTCCGAGGCGCCGCTGGTGAAGTGGACGGACGAGCGGGCCGGGTCCGGATCGCCCAGGAACTCCTTGATCCGCTCGCGGGTGCGCTCCACCATCGCCGTCGTGGTGTTGGCCCACGGGTAGGAACCACGGCCGGCGTTGGCGTTGGAGGTGGTGAGATAGGTCCGCACGGCGTCCAGCACCGCCTCCGGCTTCTGCCCGGTGGCCGCGCTGTCGAGGTAGGCCAGTTCCGGGTGAGCCCCCACGATCGGGAACTGCGCGCGCAACGCGGTGTGCCACGGCCCCAGTTCCCGCAGCTCCTCGGTGATGTCGGTCATCTCAGTCACGCACCAGCGGCGCGCCGGCGTCCCGCCAGGCGACGATGCCGCCGGTCAGACTGCGTACGTCGGGGTGGCCCATACGGGTCAGCAGGGCCGCGTACCGGACCGACTTCTCCCCGACCGGACAGGCCAGCAGCACGGGCTGGCTCCTGCTGAAGGGCAGCCCGCCCCTGAGCAGGTCGTCGAAGATCTCGTCGACGATGTTCACCGAGCCGTCGATGTGCAGGGCCGCGTACGCGAACGGGCCCCGCAGGTCGACGACGAGCGGGCGCTCCGTCGCGATCCACTTCCGGGCCTCGCTGACGTCGATGACGCCCGCCGCACGGATCTCCTCCTCGGTCAGCGTGGCCACCGAGTTCTTCACCGGCGGCCGGCCCAGCAGGTCCGGACGCCGCTGCCGGAGGTAGCCGAGGTAGCTCTCCACCCGGTCGCAGACGATGAAGACGGCCGTCCTGCGTTCGGTCAGTGCGGCGTCGAGCCGCCGGAGGTGACGGACCGCCCCGTAGTACGCGGCTCCGCCGGTGGGTCCGGCGAGCATCCCGCAGCGGCGGAGCAGGGTCAGCATGCCCTCGATGGCCTCGTCGGCGCTCACCGATTCGAGGGTGTCGTACGTGCCCGGATCGAAGATGCCGACTTCCTGCACCTCGTCGACGGTACGGATGCCGGGGATGAAGTCCGATTTCTGTCCGACCAGCCCGACGACGCCCACCGAGGGATCGTGCTCGCGCAGGGCCCTGGCCACACCGGTGGAGGATCCGGCCGTGCCGACGCAGGCGATGAACCAGTCGGGGGCCCGGCCGTCCAGGTCCTCGATGATCTCCGGCCCGGTGCCCGTCGCGTGGGCCTCGGTGTTCAGGGCGTTGAAGTACTGGTCCGTGTGCAGGTGGGCGCTGCCTGGCCGGTTCAGCTCCTGGTGGAAGAGGGTCAGCGGATCGTCGGTGTCGGTCGGGTCGAGGCACTCGGTCTGACCGGGCAGCTCCTCGATCTCGGCGCCCAGCAGCAGCAGGAGGTCCTTGACCTCCGGGATCCGCATCCGGTTGGTGACACTCTTGAACGGCAGCCCGTGCATGCCCGCGATGAGCGCCAGGGCCTTGGCGGTGTTCCCGCTGGACAGCTCCACCACCGTCTCGCCGCGCTCCTTGGCGCCGGACAGGCCGTCGCGGACCATGTTCCAGGCGGCCCGGTCCTTCAGCGAGCCGAAGGGGTTGAGCATCTCCAGTTTGGCGTAGAGGTCGATGTTGCGCAGGCCGTGCACGTCCGGGTCGATCCGTACCAGCGGGGTGTTGCCGATGGCCTCGGTGACGCTGTCGTACTTCATGTCCTGTGTCCCCCCGGACGTGTGATCGGCCAGTACCGCTCGTCGAGACACCAGCGCCAGGTACCGGATTCCTCGTGGACGGCGACTTTGCGTGCGACGGGCTGCTGCTGCGCGTGGGTGGCGCTGAAGTCCATGCAGTATCCGGCGGTGTTGGCGAAGGCGAGGAGGTCGCCGGGCCGGGGAAGCCCGGGAAGGAACACCTTCCTGCGGGTGATCAGGTCCGACTCCAGGCAGAGGTTGCCCATGAGGTGCACGCCCACCGGTTCCTCCCCGGGCACCGGTATCCCCCCGGCCCCCGGTTCCCCGCCGGACGCCGGCGCTCCGTCGCGGCGCACGAGCACGGGGTCCATCAGGACGCCGTGGTCCTCCAGGCTGACGTCGGCCGCGTTCATCGCCAGGCGCACCAGCCGCTCTCCGGTGTCGGTGGTGCGTACCTCCAGGACCGTGGCGAGGGAGAGTCCGCACTGGTCGGTCAGCGCGCGCCCGGGCTCGGCGTACAGCTCGTAGAGGCTCTCCAGCAGGAGGGTGCCCAGGGGGCGTCCGAGGCCGGGGGCGGGGCGTGAGAGCAGTTCGTCGAGGAAGGCGGTGCCGGCGACGGGACGGTGCGCCGGGTAGAGTCCGAGGGAGCCCCGGAGGGTGCCGTTCTCCACGCGCAGGCCATACCCGTGTCCGCCCCAGGTCATCGGGGGGCGCCTGCCCATCACGGAGCCGGTCAGCTCCGTGGTGTAGTGATCCCATTGGGCGGCGTGGGCAAGGTAGTTGACGCCGAAACCGCCGCCCACGTCGACGACGCGCGGCTCGAAGTCCCGGAGCCGTAGCTCCTCCATGGCCCGCAGGCTGCCCTCCAGCGCCGTCGCCTTCTCGTCGAGGCTCGTGGTGTCGAGGTGGTAGCCGACGCCGATGGGTTCCAGGACGTCCCGGTGGCGGACGAGGGTGTCGAGCAGACCGTCCAGGGCCTTCACCGAGGTGCCGAAGCGGCTCCGGCGGGACAGCACCTTCGCGCCGGACGTCTCGAACTCGGACAGCCGCAGCAGGATCCGCAGGCGGGGCAGGTCGTACGCGCGGACGAACCGGGCCGCCTCCTCCACCTCGCCCGGCCCGTCGGCGTTGACGATCGCCCCTGACCGCGCGGCGAGCCACAGGAACTCCGGGTCCTTGGGGCCGGTCGCCATGATCCGGTCACCGGTGAAGCCGGAAGCCAGGGCGTGCTGAAGCTCGGCCAGCGACGCGGCGTCGAGGGCCGCGTCCGCCGTGGCGAGCCGTCGCACCAGGGCGCTGGAGCGGTTCGCCTTGTGCGCGAAGAAGATCCGGCCGGCGAGCTGGTGCCGGCGCAGGACCGAGCGGAAGTCCGCCGCGTTCTCCGCGATCTGGTCCGGCAGCACGACGTTGAGCGGCGATCCGAGGGCGTCCACGAGCATATGGAGGAACGAGGACGCCTCCAACAGGGATGCCGAGCGCGGAGCCAGGCGCGGTTCCAGGTACAAAGGGGCGTTGCTCATCCCAGCGGTTCCTCCCGGTGAGGGACACGGACCGGCGTCAGCAATGGCCATAGGACCTTTTCCATCGACGGGCGCTTTATACCTGGCCGCCGTGCGCGGGGCCGCTTCCCGGTCACAGACGGCCGGATCGGAACGGTCGCGCGGCCGAGGCCCCCGGCCTGTCCCACCCTTCGGACGCCATGGGTTCGTCAGTGGCGGTCCGGGGAGGTACGTGAGGCAGGCGGTGCCGGAGATCCGCGGGAGTCCGCCGGGATCCGTGGGGGTCCCCCGGGGATCCGTGAGACCCCCGGCTTAGGGGACGCGGGGGCCGTGCGTCTTCGGAGATCCCCGGGCCGCGAGGTCCGTGAGCCGGAGGGTCCGCGCTTCAGAGGGTGCGGCTCATCAGGATCTCGTCGCGGTCGTCGCCGGGGGCCACCCGCAGGACACCGGGCCGACGCCCGGTCTCGACCCACCCCAGCCTGCGGTAGAAGTCCTCCAGGCCCAGCCCGTCCCGCGCGGTGAGGTTCAGTCGTTCGAGTCCCATCTCCTCCCGGGCGATGTGGTGGACCCGGTGCATCAGCGCGGCGCCGAAGCCGCGACCGCGGAAGCGGGTGTGGGTCTGCAGGTGGTTGACCACGCCGCAGTGGGCGACCAGGGGATGCGGATCGCGGCGCAGGACCAGCCAGCCCGCGAGCTCCCCCTCGGTGGTGGCCACGAGCAACCGGCCCCGCCGTGGGTCGAGGCCTTCGACCAGCTGCCGGACCACCGGGGCGACGTCGCGGGTGGTCAGGGGTGGCAGCGGGAACTCGGCCGCGATGACGGCGCCCCCGGCGTTGCTCACCGTCGTCCAGCACTCGGTGAGCTGCTGCCCGAGTCCGGGGGTGACCTCGTGCGGCCGGGCGATCTGCAGGATTTCGCATGTCTCGGACGTCTCCATGGCCGGCAGACTGCCAGACGGCGTCCCGCGACGGGGGCCGTACCGGGCAGGTCCCGGCCTCTCCGCGTCCTCTCCGGCCCTGCACCGCGGGCGGGGCGGACCCGCGGGCGTGGGCGTGGGCGGGCCGTTGCCCGGCCGCGCTCGCGCGAGCGTGGCCGGGCAACGTTCCGCGACGATGCCGCTGACGAGCCTCAGTTGGCGTCGACCAGGTCGTGCGGGGGCACGGTCACCGTACGGGCGCCCGGCTTGCCGCCGAGGACGACCTTGCGCAGAGCGCTGTTGTTGGTGAGGTCGGTCTCCTTGAGCCGCTTCTCGGGGTTGGCCAGCACCTGGATGTAGTAGGTGCCGTTCGCCAGTCCCGTGATGTCGAAGGACTGGCCGGGCAGGTCCTGCGTGTACGTGTCGCCGGATCCGACATCGAGGACCTCGCGGACGGAGATGGAGTTCTCCTGGCCGCACGCGGTCGACAGGTCGGTGCTGCCCGGGTGCCAGTTGGCGTTCTTCACCGTGTAGTCGACGGCATCGGTGTTGGCCAGGCAGAACGCCTCCTTGCCGCTGCGCACCGTCTCCTTCTGGTCGGCCTTGAGCAGCCGGTAGCTGGCGAAGTCCGTGAAGTGCCAGTGCTCGTGCCCCGGGCGCGGGTCCCACTCCATGGTGCCGGTCGGGGTGTAGCCGACCTGCTTGCCGTCGGGGGCGTAGAAGTACTGGTAGGCGTCCATCAGCTCCTTGCCGGGCGCGCGGAAGCCGTCGACCACGAGCTGGGCAGGGCCGGCGTTCCACACGTTGGCGCTGAAGGCGAGGTAGTCCTTGCCCGGGACGTCGGCGCCCCCGTCACTGATGGTGATGCCGTAGGCGGGCAGTGACCGGAGGTCGGGCATCGGGACGTCCGGCACCGTCGCCCTGCCGGTCGGCCGCTTCGCGTTGGGCTGCGCGGCGGGAGCCCGGCGGGAGCCGTCCGTACGGCCGACGCCGTCCCCCACCACCGCCGACCTGAGGCCCGCGCCCGCCTTCTTCAGCGCCCAGGGCAGGGCGGGCGGGGCGGGGGCGTAGGGGCCGTGGCCGATGTTGTACGAGGGGCCGGCCCCGCTCGTGGGCGCCGCGGGAGCGGGAGCGGGCTGCGCGCCATGGCCCGAGTGCCCGGCGCCATGGGCTCCGTGGCCCCCGGCGCGCGCTCCGTGACCGGCGGCGGAGGTCACGCCCACGCCGCCCTCCTCACCGCGCTCGCGCACGGTGAGCTTGATCGTCTGCGGCTTGTCCTCCATGCCGAACAGATCGCGGTAGCGCTTGGTCACGGACACCTTGGCGGTGTAGTTCCCGGGGGCCAGGGCGACGGGCGCGGAGTAGTAGCCGGCATAGGTGTTGGCCGCCCAGCCGTTCTCGACTCCCCACACCGAGCCGAGTGTGAACGGGTTGGTCGGGCAGCTCTGCGGATACGCGGACCGGGCCGGGGCGTCGGGGCGGACGCGGCCGGACGCGTTGTTGGGGCAGAAGGACTCCGCCTTGTCCAGCACCGTCCTGCCGGCCGTGTCCTTGACGGTGACCTGGACGAAGCCCGGCAGCCCGGAGAAGTCCTTCACCAGGCCCGCGGGGAGCGTCTTGGTCCGGGTCCTGTTCCCCTCCTTGAGGATCTGCTCGGCGACGACCGGGTCCTTGTACGACTTACGGGTGACCTTGAGTTCGAGGGGCCCGTTCTCGGCGGTGAGGTAGGTGCCGAGATCGAGATAGACGCCCGGGTTGTCCTTCCAGGAGTCGAGGGTCACCGAGGTCGAGGCGGCGATCAGGCTCAGCTTCGGCCCGGGCTCGGCCTTCTTGGTCTCGGGCGAGGCCGCGACCGCGCCGACGGTCACGGTGATCGCGGCGGCGGCGGCGATCGACGCACGCCATAAACGGGTCTGGTGGGGTCTGGTCATCGTTCCTCGTTCCAGGTGCCTGGTGGTCGGTGGGGAACAGCCCTGGCGGGGTGCGGACCGGCCGGTCGGGGCGCGACCGGGCACTGATCGCGTGGCTGCCTCCCGCACCCTGAGAGGGGGCGGGAGGCCCCACAGGTTGTCCGGGAGCGCGGGTGTCCGGGATCGTTGGCCGAAAGCAGCGCTGTCGTCGACGGATCAAGCCGTACCGGCAGCACCACGGCCCGGCGTCGGGTCGGTTGTGGTACTGGCAGCCGCAGCCGTACGACCTGCGCAGGGGGAGACGGGTCCGGCCCGAACCACGGCCCAGGGCTGGGGCGCCGGGGGGGTCAGGGCGCCGGATACGCGTGGAAGACGCCCTGCGGGTCGTACCGCTCCCGGAGAGCCCGCAGCCGCCTCCAGTCGTCCGCCGTGAACGACCGTTCGGCGCGTGAGGAGGCGGCGGTGAGGTCCGCCTCTGCGATGTAGTGCCCCGTCCCGAGCGGCTCCACGGTGCCCATCGCCTCGCGCAGCCACCGGGTGTGGGCACCGTCCTCGGCGGGGTCGTCCCAGATGGCGTAGGGGACCACATAGCTCGACCCGAGGACCGAGAACGCCATGTCGCGCAGCAGGTCCTCGTCCCGCGACACCGGCGACAGGGGTGCCAGGACGAGGGACTGCCCGGAGGGGGCGCGCGCGACCGCCCCGGCGAGCCGTGACAGCAGCGTTCCGAGGTCCGCGTCGGACCACAGGGTGTCCACCGCGTAGCGGCGCTGCGGCGGCCAGCGGCCACCGGAGAATTCGAACAGTTCCCGGGGGGACGTCGGCACGTTCACCTCGTGGAGGAGAGCCCGCGCGGCGAGAGGGCCGTCCTGGAGCGGCCGCAGGGACCGGGCGGCCTGCTCGCGCGTGTCCGCGAACGCGGTGGCGGCGACGACGACCACCTTCTGCCGCGGGGCCGCCTCCGTCATCCGCGGATCTGCCGTCGCGAGCACCAGGGACAGCTCCACGGTCGGTGGCAGCGCCTTCGCGGTGCCGGTGGCCCACTCCGCGACCTCGTCGACGTCCGTGAGGGGGAAGGCGTACGTCGTCGACGTGATCGCCCGGGGCAGCCGGTACGGGCGGAGCCGGAACGCGGTGGCGACGGCGAAGAATCCCGGCCCCGCTCCCCGCGCGGCCCAGAACAGGTCGGGGTTCTCGTCCTCGTCGCAGCGCACGACCTCGCCGTCCGCCGTCACCGCCTCGACCTCGTACACGCTGTGGCAGGCCGGCCCCACGGCACCGGAGTTCCACCCGAGCCCGCCACTGAGGAGATATCCGCCGAGGGCGACCGACCCGCAGTGCCCCGTGGGGAACGCGAGGCCGTGCCCGGCGAGTTCGGCCGCGAGGGCGGCGCCGGTGACGGCGGGCTGCACGGTCGCCGTCCCGCGCTCCGGGTCGACGCGGCACCGGCGCAGCCGGGAGAGGTCGATGAGCATGCCGTCGGAGCGGACGGACGAGCCGCACCAGCTGTGTCCCCCGGCCCGTACCGCGACGCGCATCCCACGCGCCCGGGCGAGCCGCACGGCTGCGGGGACGTCGCGTTCCGAGGCCGCCCGGACGATCATCTCCGGGAACCGTCCGGGCTTGCGACCGTTGCGCACCATGCCCGCCCGGACCGTTTCGTAGTCGGCCTCGCCCCGGTGGAAGATCTCCCCCTCGATGGCCGTGGCCGCCCCTCGTTCACGCATCGCGGCTCTCCGGGGCCCGGCTAACCGGCCGTGGCGAGGGCGAAGACGGTGACGACGTCCTCGGTCGGGGTCCCGCCGGAGAGCACCTCCTGCGTCGGGACACCGGCGGACAGGGAACGCCCCTCGTCGAAGGCCCGCACCGCCCGGTCGGTCTTCCCCTGCCAGCGCCTGTGGTCGTCCACCCGGCCGTCCCGGACCTCCTGGGAGGTCACGACGGTGGCACTGTCCGCCGGGTCGCGGCTTGCACGGACACTCATACGCCGTAGTGTAGATCGAAAGGGATATACCAGACAATTTCCGCCAGATCCACCATGTGCCGCCGCCCTTCGGGCCTTCCGGCGGACACACCCCGGCCGCCCCGGTCCGCGCGGACGTCGCGCGGCCCGGGGCGGCCTCATGCCACGGGTGGATGGCGCAGGTGCCGCGGCAGGGCGGCCGCGGCCCCTACGGCGCCATCTCGTACGCGCCGGACAGCGCCTCCACCCGCTCCCAGACACGGGCCGAACGGGCCTCGTCGACCACCGGGCGCCGGACCGCGCCGAGCGCCCAGCTCTGCTGCTCGGCGGTGGCGGAGTCCTTGCCGTACAGCTCGACGGCGTGCGCCGAGAAGTCGCGTACGAGGACGGAGAACAGCTCGTCGAGAACGTCCTGTTCCAGGCCGGTCAGGCGGGCCTGCTCCAGGATCAGCTGGGCGTGCACGACCAGTGCGAACAGCTGTCCGACAGCGAGCAGGAGGTCCAGGTCGCGACTCTGCTCCTCGTCGGGGGCGGCGGTGGTGACGAAATCGCACAGGGCGTCGGCCTGCTCGCGGAACCGGGCCACGTTGGGCACGTCGGCGTACGCGTCGAAGGCGGGGCGCCAGTCGTGGAACCGTACGGAGCCGAGGCCGCGGGCAGGCCCCTGACGGAAGAGGAACGCGTCGTCGGCCGCCTCGGTGCGGGCCGGCACGGGCGCGTACTCGGCCGGGTTCAGCAGATGGTTGCGCATGAACTTGAGGATCAGCGCCAGGTTGACGTGGACCGTGCCCTCCAGCTTCGGCAGGCTCCGGATCTCGACGGCCGCCTGCGCGAAGTAGGTGTCCTTCTCGAAGCCCTTGGCCGCGATGACGTCCCACATGAGGTCGATGACCTTCTCGCCCTCCGTGGTCACCTTCATCTTCGTCATCGGGTTGAACAGCAGGTAACGGCGGTCGTCGGGGCCGGCGGCGCGGAAGTAGTCGACGGCGCGGTCGCTGAAGAGCTTCATGCCCACCAGGCGGACGTAGGCGTCGGCCAGCTCGCGGCGCACGTGCGGGAACGCGGTGACCGGGCGGCCGTAGAGGATCCGGTTGTGCGCGTGGGTGACCGCCTCGTACATCGCGTGCTCGCAGATGCCGATGGAGGCGGTGCACAGGTTGAACTTGCCGACGTTGACGGTGTTCAGGGCGGCGTCGAAGGCGGCGCGGCCGGTGTGCAGGACGTCGTCCGCGGTGACCGGGTAGCCGTCGAGGCGGAACTCGCTGACGTACTTCGAGGAGTCGACGACGTTCTTCACCAGGTGGTACGACGGGTGGCGGCTGTCGGCGGCGAAGAAGACGTAGCCGTCGGGGCCCTCCACGTCGGTACGGCGGCCGAAGACGGACACGAGCCCGGCGGCGTTGCCGTTGCCGATGTAGTACTTGGAGCCGCTGGCCCGGAAGCCGCCCTCGCCGTCGGGCTCCAGCAGCATGTCGGTGGAGTAGATGTCGGCGCCGTGGGTCTTCTCGGACAGACCGAAGGCGAACACCTCGCCCTGGCCCAGGAGTTCGGCCGCCCGCTCGCGGGCAGCGGTGTTGTCGCTCTGCCACACCGGACCGAGGCCGAGGATGGTGACCTGCCAGGCGTACCAGTAGTCGAGTCCGTAGAAGCCGAAGATCTCGTTGAGGGCGGCGATCCGGGCGGTGTCCCAGCGCTTGTCCTGGCCGCCGCCGGTGGCAGCGGCGGCGGAGGCCGGGGTGAGGAAGGTCGCGAACAACCCTTCCTTGGCGGAGAACGCGAGGAAGTCCGCGAGCCAGGCGCGGGAGCGGTAGTCCTCGATCAGCCGGCGCTTGCCACGGTCCTCGAACCAGTCGACGGTGGCACGCAGCAGCCTGCGGGTTTCGGGGTCGAAGTGCGCCGGGTCGTAGGTGCGCGGGTTGAACAGCAGCGGGTCGGCCATGAGGGTCGCCTTTCCGGCTCGGGAGATGAGGGATGAGGGTCGGGACGCGAGGTCCCGCTGTGCGCGGGCGGGACCGGGAGGCCCCGCGGGTACGGGAGGGGCGGGGAGGCACCGGAGCTGCCGGTGGGGTCCCGGCGCCCCGGTGGGGTTCAGCGTCCGGCGGCGATCCGGTGGAGGGTGGCGAGCACGTCGTCGAGCCAGGCGAGCATCATCCGCTCGTACGCGATGCCTCCGCGCAGGACGACGTGCTGGAGCTCCTCTCCGGCGTCGAGCGGTCCCACCACCTCGGGTCCGGTGAAGTCCCGCAGCTCACCGGCCAGGTAGTGCGCGAGCCGCTCGGAGTGCGCCTGGTGGTGGCGCTCGACCTCGCGGATCAGCGCGGCCGGGTCGTCGAAGGCCGCGCCCCGGATCTTCACGGCGAGGTCGTGCCGGACGCTCTCGGGCTGGATCGGTTCGTGCAGCCACTGCGACAGGACGCCCCGGCCGAATTCCGCGACGGAGTACTCCTTCTTGTCCGGCCGGGCCTGCTGCGGCACCTCGCGGACATCGATCCAGCCGTCGCCCTCCATGCGCTTGAGGACGCGGTAGATCTGCTGGTGGGTGGCGGTCCAGAAGTAACCGATGGACCGCTCGAACCGCCGGGCCAGCTCATAGCCGGAGCCCGGCTTCTCCAGCAGGGAGACGAGGATCGCGTGTTCGAGCGCCATACCCCGATCCTCCTATGCAACTCGTTGCATAGACAAGCCGCGGCGCCCGGGTGAGACGCGGCTCACCCGGGCGCCGCCCGCTCCCGGCGGATCCCGCCGCGACCGGCCGGCGGCCGTACCGGCGGCCGAGTGGAACGGCATCCGGCCCCGGACGGGTGGCTCGCTCAGCGGGGACGGCTCACAGGGCGCCGGGGAGACCCGGGCCGGGCGCCACCGCGCGCCCGGTCGCCGCCCCGGTACGGGAAGGAAGGACGCCGCCGCGGAACCGTCGTGGGCGGTGGCCGTGGCGCGTCCGCCGGGATCGCCCCGGTGGTCGAGGCCGCGCGCGTCCGCGCGTACCGGCGACGGTGGCCGTCCCGAACCCGGGCTCGCCCCGGGGCAGCGGCACGAGCTGCGTACCGCCGCCCGCGGCGTCGCCCCGCCCCGCCCCGGTCCGACGGCGCGGGGGTGCCGCGCCCGTCCTCACCCGCGCGGACGGCCCCGCCCGAACGGGCCCGCGCCGGTAGTGCATCGCGCCCGGCGGGGTAGAGGAACGCGGTGATCGCACCAGCAGTCTCCGGAAGAAGGACTTGACGATGACGGACGATGCCTATCTGTTCCTCGCGGACGCCTCGGCCGTGCACCTGGGCACGGCGCTGGCCGCCGTCGGCGAGCTCGAATGCCTTGAGACCCCCGCCGTACGGGCCTGGCTGGACGCCCACGGCGTCACGGCGGCCTCGCCGGACGTACGGGTGCTGCCGCCCGAGGAGACCGGCTTCATCCCCGAGGGCGCCGAGCGGCTGCCGGTCCCCCTCAGCGAGGAGGAGACCGAGCGGGTGCGCCGGGCGGCGGCCCCGGAGTCCGTGGGCCGGGTGGAGGCCGAACTGGCGGCCTTCCGCGACAGCACGGAAGGCCGCGACGCGCTGCTCCGCAAGGCTCTGGCCGCGGGCGTCCCGGCCCATCGCATCGTGGAGCTCACCGGTATCGACCCCTCGACGGTGGCGGCCGCCTCGGAGGCGTGAGCGCCGGACGCCCACCGACCGGTACGGCAGACGGACGGACGGCCGGGTCGGCGGCGGGAGGCGCGGGGGAATCGCTTCCCGTCCCGTCCGCCGCCGGCCGGGTGCGGCGGGTGGGTCAGCCCGTCGGCAGCCGGGTGGCGACGGTGTGGGCGGCGGCCCTGGCCCGCCCCGCCGAACGGGCGGCCGCGGCGTCCACCGCCCGGCGGGCCGACCGGGCGGAACGCCGGCCGTCCGCCACCGCGCGGCGGGAACGCCGCGCCAGGGACGGCTTGCCGTGCGTGTCGGCGACCGCGATCAGCAAGCCGCCCAGCAGGGACAGGTTCTTGTAGAAGTGGACGCGCTGCCGGGCACGTTCCTGCGGATCCTCCACCGTCCAGTACCGGTGCCCGGCGAGCGTGGTCGGCACGAGGGTGGCGGCGAGCGCGAACGCCGACAGGCGCGGCAGCCGGCCCAGGGTCAGCAGGACCCCCGCACCGGTCTGAACAGCGCCGCTGATACGGGCCAGTTGTTCGGGGTCCTCGGGCAGGAGCGGGATCCTGGACGCCACCGGCAGGGCCACCGGCGCGGCCGCCGGAGCCACGGCCCGGGGATGACGCAGGACCTGGAAACCCCCCGTCACGAAGACGGAGGCCAGCAGCGGTCGAGCCAACTTTCGGAGAATCGCCATGCGAAGCGGGTGCCCGGGCCCACGCTGGGCATGCCCCGACGGAACGTCCGCCGACGGGGGCGGGCGGAGGGGCGGCGGGACGAATCGCGGGCGAAGAGCGATCATGTCTCGTGCACGGGACGTACTGACGGATGTGGAGGAGTGGACGGATGCCGAACGAGCGCGCGGGACAGCCGGCGCGGCCTGAGGACCTCATCGACGTGTCGCGGCTGGTGACCGCGTACTACGCCTTGCACCCCGATCCGGCCGAACCCGGGCAGCGTGTCGCGTTCGGCACGTCGGGGCACCGCGGCTCCTCCCTCGCCGTGGCCTTCAACGAGGACCACATCGCCGCGACGAGCCAGGCGATCTGCGAGTACCGCGCCCAGCAGGGCACCGACGGGCCGCTGTTCCTCGGCGTGGACACCCACGCGCTGTCGGAGCCCGCCAGGGTGACGGCCGTCGAGGTCTTCGCGGCCAACGGCGTCACCGTACTTGTGGACACCGACGACGGGTACACCCCCACCCCGGCGGTCTCCCTCGCGATCCTCACGCACAACCGGGGCCGCACCTCGGGGCTCGCGGACGGCGTGGTGGTCACCCCCTCGCACAACCCTCCGGCGGACGGCGGCTTCAAGTACAACCCGCCGAGCGGCGGACCGGCCGGCTCGGACGCGACCGGCTGGATCCAGGAGCGCGCCAACGAGATCATCACCGGCGGCCTGAAGGACGTACGCCGCCTCCCCTACACCCGGGCGCTGGCCGCCCCGACCACCGGACGCCACGACTTCCTCGGCGCCTACGTGCGCGATCTGCCGTCCGTGCTGGACCTGGACGCCGTGCGCGCCGCCGGGGTGCGGATCGGCGCCGATCCGCTGGGCGGGGCGTCGGTCGCCTACTGGGGCCGTATCGCCGATGAGCACCGGCTCGACCTGACCGTGGTCAACCCGCACACCGACCCGACCTGGCGGTTCATGACGCTGGACTGGGACGGGAAGATCCGGATGGACTGCTCCTCCCCGTACGCGATGGCGTCGCTGATCGAGGGCCGGGACCGCTTCCGGATCGCCACCGGCAACGACGCGGACGCCGACCGGCACGGGATCGTCACCCCGGACGGCGGGCTGATGAACCCCAACCACTACCTCGCCACCGCCATCGCCTACCTCTACAGCCACCGCGACCGGTGGCCCGCGGGCGCGGGGGTCGGCAAGACGCTGGTGTCGTCCGGGATGATCGACCGGGTCGCCGCCGATCTCGGTCGCGAACTGGTGGAAGTACCCGTCGGTTTCAAGTGGTTCGTGGACGGACTGCTCGACGGCACCCTCGGCTTCGGCGGCGAGGAGTCCGCGGGCGCGTCCTTCCTTCGCCGCGACGGCTCGGTATGGACGACCGACAAGGACGGCATCCTGCTGGCACTGCTCGCGTCGGAGATCCTGGCGGTGACGGAGCGGACTCCGAGCGAGCACTACGCCACCCTCACCGAGCGGTTCGGGGAGCCGGCGTACGCGCGCATCGACGCACCCGCCACCCGCGAGGAGAAGGCGGTGCTGAGCCGCCTCTCACCCGAACAGGTCACCGCCGACACCCTCGCCGGGGAGCCCATCACCGCTGTGCTCACCCAGGCCCCCGGCAACGGGGCCCCCATCGGGGGCATCAAGGTGACCACGGACAACGCCTGGTTCGCCGCCCGCCCGTCGGGCACCGAGGACGTCTACAAGGTGTACGCCGAGTCCTTCCTCGGGCCCGACCACCTGGCGCGCGTCCAGGAGGAGGCACGCTCCGTGGTGTCGGCCGCGCTGCGGGGCTGACGAGCCGTCACCCGGCGGCCCGGGGGGTGTGCCCGGGCCGCCGGGTGACGGGCCCTTCCCCTCCGCCTCTTCCCCGGCCGGGAGGGGCCGGGCCGCTCGTGCGGGCGGTGCCGTCCCTTCCTGTCCTTCGCGGCGGCGCGCGCGTAGATTCCTGACATCTGCGCCGGAAGACCACTGGGGGACAGACATGGACTGGGGGACACTCCTCGCCGCGGTGGGCGGCGGTTCCATCGCCATATGCGGCACCGTTCTCGCCGACCACCTGCGTCACCGCCACGAGGACGACCGCGGCGTCGGTACCCGCAGGCGCGCCGTCTACCTGGAGTTCATCACCGCCGCCGGGGTGTGCCACACCCGGTTGCGGCACATCGCCGGTCGTGCGGGCACCGGGACCGAGCTGGACGCGGCCACGCGCGCGGCGCTCGACGAATCCGGGATCCACGAGGCGCGCGAGCGGCTGTTCATCGACGCCTCCACCTCCGTGGCCGGCGCCGGGCAGACGATGTTCGAGCAGTTGCGCGTCCTTCAGCGGACCGTCGCGGCGGGCGCCTCTCCGACGTCGCCGGCCTTCCATGACGCCTACCATCCGTACATAGGGTCGGTATGGGCGTACCGGGTCGCGGTCCGTGAGGAACTCGAAGGGCGTCCCCTCTCCCCCGCGGCGTTCGGCTGGGCCGGATGGGACGGCACGGACCGGTGTCCGACGTGCCGGCGGGGAGCCTCGCCGGTGGTGTGAGCGGGAGCCGCTCCCGGAGTACGACGGGGTGTCAGGCCGGCAGGGTACGGGCGAGGAGCACCGCCACGTCGTCCTGCGCCGCCCCCGGCAGCAGCCGGCCGAGGAGGTGGTCGCAGAGCTCCTCCAGCGGCTGGTGACGGTGCGCCAGGGCCTGGGCGAGCTGTTCCATGCCCTCGTCGAGGTCCCGGTCGCGGGCTTCGATGAGACCGTCGGTGTACAGGACGAGCAGACTGCCCGGGGGCAGCGGCACCTGCTCGGTCCGGAATTCGCGTCCTCCCGTGCCCAGCGGTGTGCCGGGCAGCCCGTCGAGGAACGAGACCGTCCCGTCCGGCGCGGCCACGGCGGGCGGGGGGTGGCCGGCTCTGGCGATCTCGCACGCGCCGGACTCCGGGTCGTGCACCGCGTAGACGCAGGTGGCCATCTCGTCCTCCCCCAGCTCCGCCACCACCTCGTCGAGGGAGCGGAGCATCCGCTCCGGGGCGATGTCGTGCCGGGCCAGGGTCCGTACAGCCGTGCGCAGTTGTCCCATGACGGCCGCCGCGTGGACGCCGTGGCCCATCACGTCCCCGATCACGAGCCCGGTCCGGCCGTCGGGGAGGCTGATGGCGTCGAACCAGTCGCCGCCGACGTCGTGGTGGCTGGCGGGGAGGTAGCGGCCCGTGAGGGCGAGGCCGCCGACATCGGGCAGGGCGCTGTTCGTCAGAGAGCGCCGCAGGGTGAGGGCCGCTTCGCGCTGGCTCGTGTACATGCGGGCGTTGTCGATGTTCAGGGCCGCGCGCGCGACCAGTTCGTCGATGAGCACGCAGTCCTCCTCGTCGAACGGCTCACGGTCGCGCACCCGCGTCACGACGACCGCGCCGAGCACCTTGCCGCGGGCCACGAGCGGGATCAGCCGCGCGGCGCCGATGCGGTTCATCAGGTACGCGCGCAGCTTGTCGGCCCCGGGGTCGGTGATCAGCGCCGGGACGTCGGACTGGTACAGGTTGACCGGCCGCCCGTCGGAGATGAACCGCTCGTACACCGAGCCGAGCGGAATCTGCAATGTCATGCCGGCCGCGAGCTTCGCCCGGGGGGCGGCCGGGTCGGGGAAGGCGGCCGCCAGCCGGCGGACCACTCCCCGGTTGGACCCGGCGGCCTCGTCGGGTGCGATGACCTCCTCCAGCAGTTGCACATCGGCCGAGTCGGCGAGCTGGGGCACCAGGACCTGCACCACCTCCTGCGCGGTCTGCCGCAGGTCCAGGGTGGTGCCGATGCGGGTGCCGGCCTCGGCGAGCAGGGCGAAGCGTCCCCGGGCCCGTTCGGCGTCGACCAGCGCCTGCTGCCCCTCGGTGATGTCGATGAGTGAGGCGATCAGTCCCAGCCGCTGGCCGGCGCTGTCGAGCAGCGGGGCGTAGGAACAGGACCAGGTCCGTTCGCGGGCGGGGTCGGCGGCGGTCCGGCCGGTGCGGCGTGCGTCGACGACGGCCGTGCCGCGGTCCAGGACCTGCCCCATCATCGACTCCAGCGCTGTGGCGTTGACGCCGGGCACCACCTCGGTCAGCCGCTTGCCCAGGTGCTCCGCCGGTGAGACCCCGTTCATCCGGGCGAGGGCGTCGTTGACCCGCATGAACCGCAGGTCGGGGCCGAGCGTGGCCAGGCCGATGGGCGACTGGGTGAAGAGGCTCTCCAGGGCCGCCAGCGAGTCCCGCATCCGCAGGACCTCGGAGGTCTCCACGGCGATGAGCAGGGTCCCGGGCCGTCCCCGCCCGTCGGTGGCGGGCACGATCCACATCTCCATCGTCACCTGGTGTCCGTCCCGGTGCCGCACCGGGAGGGTTCCGACCACCGTCTCGCCCGCCTGGACCCGGCGGGTCAGCTGGGCGGCCAGCAGCCGGTTGGACTCGGGGACCAGGAGGGCCGTGGCGGGGCGGCCGATCACGTCCTCGCGCCGGTGCCCGAGCAGGTCCTGGGCGGCCAGCGACCACTCCGCGATCCGGCCTTCCGCGTCCTCCCGCCACAGCGCGATGGGCAGCAGGTCGCGGAGCACACCGGCGTACCCGACAGCCGCCAGTGGCTGTTCCGGAACCTGGCTCGTCGACTGGTGAGCGTCCAACGCACCGACCTAACCCCGGGGGGCTCGTTTCCTACTGAAATACCCTATCCGAGACATTGCGGCGAGGTGCTCCCGGACCCTGCCCGTCAGCACCCCCGGCAGCCGGGGCCGCCGCGCCCCGCGTTCCCGCTGGCCGGTCACGGACGGCCAGGGAGGTACGGGGACGGCTCGGCGAGCAGGAACCGGCCCCGGGCGGCCCGCACCCGTCCCACGCCCCGGAGCCGGCCCCGCGCGCCCACGCCCGCCCCGCGCCCCGGAAGCGTCCCGCCCGGCCGCGCCGGGGGCGGCCACCCCGCGGCACCGGAAACCCTGGGACACCTGCCTTCGCGTCCCCCTTTCGCCCGGTAACACCGCGATCGACCGCTTCCTCTGCGAGTTTCCGGGAGGGCGTGCGCAGGACACGCGTGTGCGGCCGATCACTGACTGATCGTTTCCGTACCGTCGGCGCACCGGACGGGGCACGCTACGCACGTGCCCTCACTCGCCCCTCAGTACCCCTCCGACGGCCCCGCCGGACACATGATCGTCTGCGGTGACGACGCGCTGGCCCACCGGCTGGCCGCGGAGCTCCGTGACGTCTACCGGGAACGGGTCACGCTGGTCCGCCCCGGCGCGGGGCCCGCGCTCGGTCCACGGCTCTCCGTTCCGGCGCAGGGCCGCGCCTCCGCTCTCCTCGGGCGGGTCTCCGCCGTCATGGCGGGCACGCCGGCCGCTCCCCAGGCGGCCGGTCCCGCGTCCGTGGAGGCCGCCGAGCCCACCGAGGCGGTGCTGGCGGCGGCCGGCGTGCCCCGGGCGGCCGCCCTTGCCCTCGTGTACGACGACGACGAGACGAACATCCGCGCCGCGCTCGTCGCCCGCCGGCTCAACCCCGGCCTGCGGATCGTGATCCGGCTCTACAACCGCAAACTCGGCCAGCACCTGGAGCAGCTGCTCGACCAGGCCGCTCTCGTCGCCCTGCCGGATCTGGAGCCCAGCGCCCTCGACGCGTCCACCACCGTGCTCTCCGACGCCGACACCGCCGCTCCCGCCCTGGCGGCCACCGCCGTGGCCGGTACGAGCAAGATAGTCCGGGCCGACGGACTGCTCCTGCGGGCCGTGGAGCGCACCCCGCCCGGGCGTGGCGAGACCCCCGATCCCGGTCTGTGCACCCTCGCCCTGCTCTCCGCCACCACCAACGACCCGGCCGGAGAGGAGGGTTCGGACAGCAGCGGCACGGCCGGGCCCCAACTGCTGCCCGATCCCCGGACCGTCGGCGCCACCACGGGACGCGCCACGATCGTCCTCGAAGCCGTGACCCACACCGGGCCGGTCCTGCCGGCGCGCCGTCTCACGGGCCGGGGCGTGCCGCTCTCCGAGCTCTTCTCCCGGCGACTGCGCTGGGCCGTGGCCGGCACCGCGCTGGCCGTGCTCGCCCTGGCGGTCACCTCATGGCTGGCCACCGGGGACGATCCGCTGCACGCCGCCTACGTCACCCTGCTGGACCTCTTCTCCATCAACGAACCTGCGGTGGGCGAGAGCACCACACGCCAGGTGCTCCAACTGCTCTCCGGCCTCGTGGGCCTCGCTCTTCTGCCGCTCCTCGTGGCCGGCGCGCTGGAGGCGCTGGGCGCGTTCCGCAGCGCCTCCGCCCTGCGCCGCCCGCCGCGCGGGTTGTCGGACCACGTCGTGCTGCTGGGCCTCGGCAAGATCGGCACCCGCGTCCTGGCCCAGCTGCGGGACCTCGGCATCCCCGTCGTGTGCGTGGAGGAGGACCCGGAGGCACGCGGGGTCGCGCTGGCCCGTCGGCTGCGGGTGCCGACCGTGATCGGCGACGTCACGCAGGAGGGAGTGCTGGAAGCGGCCAAGATCCACCGGGCACACGCCCTGCTGGCCCTGACGAGCTCCGACACCACGAACCTGGAGGCCGCCCTGTACGCCCGTACGGTCAGGGCGGACCTGCGCGTGGCGCTGCGGCTGTACGACGACGACTTCGCCACCGCCGTCTACCGGACGCTGCGCGCCGCCCACCCGGAGGCGCTCACCCGCAGCCGGAGCGTCTCCCACCTGGCCGCGCCCGCGTTCGCCGGGGCGATGATGGGCCGGCAGATCCTGGGCGCCATACCGGTGGAGCGCAAGGTCCTGGTCTTCGCGGCACTCGACGTGGCCGGCCACCCGCGGCTGGAGGGCCGCACCATCGAGGAGGCCTTCCGGCCGGGCGCCTGGCGCGTGCTCGCCCTGGACACCACCGCCCCCGCCGAGCGGCGCCCCGATCTCACCACCCCGCGCACCGTCGACGGCGCGCGGCGCCCCACGGGCCTGGTCTGGGACCTCCACCCCGGGTACGTCCTGCGGCCCGAGGACCGCGTCGTCCTGGCCGCCACCCGCCGGGGCCTGGCCGAACTCCTGGGCCGGCACCAGAGCTACGGGCCCGGACCGGTGCGGAACGCCGAGCGCTGACCGCTGCACGCCGACCGCTGCACGCCGGCGGCTCGGGGCGGGCAGTCCGGTGTCCGCTGCGACGGCCCCGCCCTCCCCCTGGCGCGCAGCCCGTCCGCCTCCGCCCGGTTCACCGCCCGCCGGGGCCGCGCGAGACCGGCGGGATCCGGGGGGAGGGACCTAGAATGAGGGCGGGTGGACAGCCTCACACGCTGCTGCGGCGGAGGAGGACCCGTGAGCGCTCGGGCCGATTCGACCACGGGGCTCCCCGGCGCCGGCCGGGGTGCCGGGGACGGGCGTACCCCCCGGTACCTTCCCGTCTCGGAGCACGGGCTGATCGGGGATCTGCGCAGCGCGGCACTGGTGGGCACGGACGGCACGATCGATTGGTACTGCTGCGGCCGTTTCGACGCGCCGAGCGTCTTCGCGTCCATCCTGGACGCCGAGAAGGGCGGCTCGTTCGAGCTGGCCCCGGACGTGCCCGCCCGCACGAAGCAGTTCTACTTCCCCGACACGAACGTGCTGATCACGCGGTTCTTCGCGGAGGACGGGGTCGGTGAGGTCCAGGACTTCATGCCGATCACCGGGGACCCGCGCGAGGCCGACCGGCACCGGTTGGTCCGGCGGGTGGTCTGCGTCCGCGGATCGCTGCCGTTCCGCGCCTGCGTGGCTCCCCGCTTCGCCTACGGGTCCCAGCCGCACACGGTCCGCGAACTGCTCGGGCATCCGGTCTTCGAGTCCCCGGACCTCACGCTCGCGCTGACCTCCAGCGTGCCGGTCGAGAACGACGGCCGGGACATGTGGTCGCTGTTCAAGCTGCACGAGGGGGAGACCGCCGTCTTCGCGCTCGACCGGCTCGACGGCGACCTGATGCCACGTGCCTGCCCCGTGGCGGAGGCGGAGGAGCTCTTCGAGGCCACGGTGCGCTACTGGCGGCGATGGCTGTCGACATCGCGCTACCGCGGCCGCTGGCGCGAGATGGTGCACCGGTCCGCGCTGACGCTGAAGCTGCTCACCTACGCGCCGACCGGCGCCATCGTGGCCGCGCCCACGACGAGCCTGCCCGAGCTGATCGGCGGCGAACGGAACTGGGACTACCGGTACGTCTGGATCCGCGACGCCGCGTTCTGCGTCTTCGCGCTGCTGCGGCTGGGCTTCACCGACGAGGCCAGGGCGTTCACCCGCTTCCTCTTCGAGCACGTCTCCCTCGCGCGCGACGGCGGTGCGCCGCTGCAGATCATGTACGGCGTCGACGGCCGCCGTGAGCTGCCCGAACGTGAACTGCTGCATCTGGAGGGCCATCAGGGCTCGGCGCCCGTACGTGTCGGCAACGACGCCGTCGGCCAACTGCAACTGGACATCTACGGCGCGCTCATCGACTCGGTCTACCTCTACGACAAGTGGGGGGAGCCGATCTCCAGCGCGCACTGGGACACCGTCTGCGAGCTGGTGGAGTGGGTGTGCGCGAACTGGGACCAGCCCGACGAGGGCATCTGGGAGACGAGGGGCGGGCGCAGGAACTTCCTGTACTCGCGGCTGATGTGCTGGGTGGCGATCGAGCGGGCCATGCGGATGGCGCGGCACCGGGGGCTGCCCGCCGACATGGCGGGCTGGAGCCGGGCCCGGGACCGGATCTACCGGCAGATCATGGGGCGGGGCTGGTCCGACGAGCGGAGAGCCTTCGTACAGCACGAGGACAGTGATGTCCTGGACGCCTCCGTCCTGATGATGCCGCTCGCCAAGTTCATCTCCCCCACCGATCCGAAGTGGCTGTCCACACTGGACGCGCTGGGTGAGGATCTGGTCTCCGACTCCCTGGTCTACCGCTACGACCCGCAGGCCAGCCCGGACGGGCTGCGGGGCGAGGAGGGCACGTTCTCGATCTGCTCCTTCTGGTACGTGGAGGCACTCACCCGGGCGGGGCGCCCCGACGAGGCCCGGCTGGCGTTCGAGAAGATGCTGACGTACGGCAACCACCTCGGTCTGTACGCGGAGGAGATCGGCCGGACGGGCGAGCAGACCGGCAACTTCCCGCAGGCGTTCACCCACCTCGCGCTCATCAGCGCCGCCTTCACCCTCGACAGGGCGCTGGGCTGACCGGTCCGAGGCAGGTTCCCGGTTCTCACGCCGCCGGGGACCCAGGACCTTTCCGCCATCGGCGGCGGCCGTGAACCGGTGGCCATGGACCGCTGCCATGGACCGATGCCGTGAACCGGTGGCCGTCAACCGGTGGCCGTCAACCCGGCGCCATGACGGTGGCCGTTCTCGAGAGCCCGGCCGCCGGAGGGACACGCGGGCGCCCGGATCCGGCAGTCTGAGGGCGCCGACCGGTGAAACCCGAACAAAGTGGGCGTAGGCTGACCAGAACGCCGTAGCGCACCCTGAGCCGGCGAGGGAGGCGGCGCATGACCGATCCGTTCGGCTTCCTCAGAACCCCCCGTCGCCCCGTCCCGGCGCGTCCCGTCGACGAGCGGCTGAACGACTGGCACGAGGTCTACGCGGGCCAGGCCCTGCTTCCGCTCGTGTCGGAGCAGGCGGGGCGATGCATGGACTGCGGCATTCCGTTCTGCCACAGCGGCTGCCCGCTGGGCAATCTCATCCCCGAGTGGAACGCGTACGCGGCCCACGGCGACTGGCGGACGGCCGCCGAGCGCCTGCACGCGACCAACAACTTCCCCGAGTTCACCGGCCGGCTGTGCCCGGCGCCGTGCGAGGACGCCTGTGTGCTGACCATCAACGCCGATCCGGTGACGATCAAGAACGTCGAGCAGGCCATCGCCGACCAGTTCTGGGAGCGCGGATACGCCTCGCCGCTCCCCCCGGAGCGGCTGAGCGGCAAGAGCGTCGCCGTCATCGGCTCCGGCCCGGCGGGGCTGGCCGCGGCGCAGCAGCTCACCCGCGTCGGCCACACCGTGGCCGTCTACGAGCGCGAGGACCGCATAGGCGGGCTGCTCCGCTACGGCATCCCCTCGTTCAAGATGGAGAAGCGGCATCTGAACCGCCGCATCGAGCAGATGCGGGCGGAGGGCACCAAGTTCCGCACGGGCGCAGACGTCGGGGGCGATCTGGACGCGACCGAGCTCCGCAGGCGCCATGACGCGATCGTCATCGCCGTCGGGGCGACCCGGCAACGGGAGCTTCCGGTGCCCGGCCGCCGGCTGCGCGGCATCCACCAGGCGATGGAGTACCTGACCCTCGCCAACCGGGTCGGGGAGGGCGACTACACCTCGTCCCCCGTCAGCGCCGAGGGCAGGCATGTGGTGATCGTCGGCGGCGGGGACACCGGTTCGGACTGTCTGGGCACGGCGCTGCGCCAGGGCGCGGCCTCCGTGGTGCAGCTGGACATCAATCCGCAACCGGTCGGCTCCCGGAGCGACGCCGAGCCCTGGCCGACGTACCCGAAGGTCTACCGGATCTCCCACGCCCATGAGGAGGCCCGGGGCCGGGAGGGTACGGATCCGAGGCTGTTCTCCAGTGCCACGCTCCGCTTCGAGGAGGGGCGCGACGGTCAGGTGTGCGCCCTGCACCTGACGGAGGTGGAGCCCGAGGCCAGAAGGCCCCGGCCGGACACCGAGCGGGTGCTCCCGGCGGAGCTGGTCCTGCTCGCCCTCGGCTTCTCCGGCCCGGAGCGGAACCCGGGCCTGATGCGGCAGCTCGGTCTCGCCAGGGACGACCGGGGCAACTTCGCGCGGGACGACGCCTTCAGGGCCCAGGCGCCCGCTGGGGACGAGGGGGGCGGCCGTGCGCAGGGAACGGCTTCCACCGGGGCGGACGGGATCTTCGTGGCGGGTGACGCGGGGCGCGGCCAGTCCCTCGTGGTGTGGGCCATCGCGGAGGGGCGGGCCGCGGCCGCTGCCACCGACCGCTTCCTTTCCGGCTTCACCGAGCTCCCGGCCCCGGTCTCCCCGAAGGACCGGCCCCTGCTGACATGAGACCGGGGCCGGTCGGCCGTGCCGTCGGCCCCGGCGTCACGTGAACCGGGTCGTCCGCGCCGGTGTCTCCCGGCGCCCGCTATGCGGCGGGGGTCTCCTTCTCACGGCGTACGCCGGCCGCGGCGACAACGGCGCCGACCACGCACAGCGCCCCGGTGACGAGCGCGGCGGTGTGCACACCGTTGATGAACGCCTGGCCGCTGCCCTCGGCCACCGCGGCCCGGAGCTGCGCGGGCATGTCGCCGGAGACCGGCGCCACGCCCATCGCCACCGCGTCCTTGGCCTCGCGCAGCTGCTCGGCCAGGGGCGCGGGGACTCCCGCGGAGGCCAGTTCACCGGTGAGCGTGGCGCCCACCCGGCCGCTGATCAGGGAGACGAGCACGGAGGTGCCCAGCGCCCCGCCGACCTGAAGTGCCGTGGCCTGCAGACCGCCGGCCACTCCGGCGTCGTGGACGGGGGCGTTCCCGACGATGGCGTCGGACGAGGCGGCCATCACCATGCCCACACCGAGCCCCAGGGCGATGAACGGGGGCCACATCACGGCGTACGGGGAGTCCACGCCCCAGGCGAGCATGCCGAACGAGGCCGCGCCCTGGAGCACCATGCCGAGCGGCATGGTCAGCCGGGCCCCGAACCGCTCGGTGAGTTTGGCGCCCAGCGGCGAGGCGACGACGGAGGCCAGGCTGAGCGGCAGCGTACGGATACCGGCCTCCACCGGGGTGAAGCCGCGGACGTTCTGCAGGTAGAGCATGACGAAGAAGATCACACCGAGCAGGACGAAGAAGTTCACCGCGGTGATGACCGTGCCGATGGTCAGCGCCGGGCTGCGGAACAGCCGCATCGGCAGCAGGGGGTGCTCGACCCGCGTCTCGTACCAGCCGAAGAGAAGCAGGACCACCACGCCCACGGCGAGCACACCGAGCGTGCTGCCCGAACTCCAGCCCCAGGTCTCGCCCTTGACGACGCCGAAGACGACGGCGAGAAGCCCCAGGGCCAGCAGGACGACCCCGGCCAGATCGAAGCGGTGGCCGCCGCCCACCGGGCTCTTGCTCTGCGGCAGCACGAGCGCGCTGAAGCCGAGCGCGAGGAGGCCGATCGGGGCGTTGATGTAGAAGACGGACTCCCAGGAGACGTGCTCGACGAGCAGCCCGCCCACGATGGGGCCGAGCGCCGTGGAAACGGACGACACCATCGCCCAGATACCCACCGCCATGCCGAATTTCCTGGGCGGGAAGACCGCCCGCAGCAGACCGAGGGTGTTGGGCATCAGCAGGGCGCCGAAGAAGCCCTGGACGGCCCGGAAGGCGATGACGCCCTCGATGGATCCGGCCACGCCGATCGCGACGGAGGCGAGGGTGAAGCCGGCGACGCCGATCAGGTAGTACGTACGCCTGCCGAAGCGGTCACCGAGCTTGCCGCCCAGGATCAGCGCGGCGGCGAGGGCCAGCAGGTAGGAGTTGGTGACCCATTGCAGGTCGGCGGTCGAGGCGTGCAGATCACGGCCGATCTCGGGGTTGGCGATCGAGACGACGGAGCCGTCCAGACCGACCATGAACAGACCGAAGGCGACCGCGACCAGCGTCAGCCAGGGGTTGCCGCGCCGGCCGCCCGGGGCGTCCGGGGCACCCGGGGCACCCGGGGCGTCGGGCGGGAGGGCGGTGGGCAGGGCTGAGCGGTCCACTGAGGTGGAGGGCATGGAAGTGCCTTGCTTCTTGAGGCGGTTGAGGGAGCGGACTACGGCTGGATGCGCCGCGCCAGTCCCTGAAGGGCGCCGAGCGCCGAACCGATGGCGTCGAGATCCCCATCGGTGAGCGCGTGCAGCGCCTCGATCACATACCCGTCCTTGAGCTCTCCGGCCTGTGCGGTCCGTCGCCGGGCCTCGGCCGTCGGATACAGATGGGCCACCCGCTTGTCCGCCGGGTCCTGCCGGCGCTCCAGCAGCTCCATGCCGACCAGCTGGGAGACCAGGGCGCTCACGTTGTTCGGCTTCATGAGCAGTTCACCGGCGGCCTCGCGCACGGTGATGCCCTCGCGCTCGCCGACGAGCCGCAGGAGCGCCAGCCGGCCCTCGGGCAGCCTGGGGTGCGGGAAGTCCGCGTCATGGGCGAACCGCCGGTCGAGCGCCCGGTGCAGCGCGGGCAGGACGGTCGCGAGCCCGTGGGCGATGCGACGGATGTCCTGGTCGGACGCGCTGGCGGGGGTCATGGAGTCCATTTCACCATGACCACATACCTATGACCAAATACTTAATCGCCCCTCGCCCCGCGCTCCCCCGGTGACCGTTCGACGATGTGGTCCATACCAAACCCTTGACAGGATATTTGTTCACTTCTTAAATCACGAAGTGAACTAAGGGGGCACCCCACCCTCGACGCGCCCGCCGCCCCCGCCCCGCCGACACACCGACCATCCGGCCCCACGTCTGTCATGTACACGTAATGACGACGCCCCCCTCGTGTTCCGGAAGGGAAAATTCATGGACCCCTCGCGCCTGTCCAAACGCCTGCTGCTGTCCCTCCTCTCGGTCGTCGCCGTCGCGTCGCTCTCCACCGGGCCGGCCCAGGGCGCGGCCGCCCCCGCGGCCGGTTCCTCCGTGACCCCGGCGGTCGCGGCCGCCGCCGTCACGTTCTCCGACGAGTTCGACGGGCCCGCGGGGTCCGCCGTCAACAGCGGAAAATGGCAGATCGAGACGGGCGACAACGTCAGCAACCACGAGCGGCAGTACTACACCGCGGGCAATCGCAATGCCGCGCTCGACGGCCAGGGCAACCTCGTCATCACCGCACGCCGGGAGAACCCGGGCAACTACCAGTGCTGGTACGGGAGGTGCGAGTACACCTCCGCCCGGCTGAACACGTCCGGCAGGTTCACCACCACCTACGGACGCGTCGAGGCGCGGATGAAGATCCCGCGCGGGCAGGGCATCTGGCCGGCGTTCTGGATGCTGGGCAATGACATCGGCCAGGTCGGCTGGCCCAACTCGGGCGAGATCGACATCATGGAGAACGTCGGCTTCGAGCCCTCCACGGTCCACGGCACGCTCCACGGCCCCGGCTACTCCGGATCCGGCGGCATCGGTGCCGGTTACAGCCTCCCGGGCGGCCAGGCGTTCGCCGACGCCTTCCACACCTTCGCCGTCGACTGGAGCCCGAACGCGATCACCTGGTCCGTCGACGGCACCGTCTACCAGCGGCGCACCCCGGCCGACCTCGGCGGGCGCCAGTGGGTCTTCGACAAGCCCTTCTTCGTGATCCTCAACCTGGCGGTCGGCGGCTACTGGCCCGGCGACCCCGACGGCAGCACGGTCCTGCCCCAGCAGCTCCTGGTGGACTACGTCCGGGTCAGCAGCGACGCCGGCCAGCCGGGCGGGGGCGGCCCCATCACCGGCGTCGGCGGCAAGTGCGTGGACGTGCCCGGCGCCAACAGCGCCAACGGCACGCCCGTCCAGCTCTACGACTGCAACGGCTCGGCCGCCCAGCGCTGGACCGTCGGCTCCGACGGAACGATCCGGGCCCTCGGCAAGTGCCTGGACGTGGCATCGGGCGGCACGGCCGACGGCACCCCGGTCCAGCTGTGGGACTGCAACGGCAGCGCCGCCCAGCAATGGGCCGTCCCCGCCGCCCGCGACATCGTCAACCCCCGGGCCGACAAGTGTCTGGACGCCATCGGCGGCGGCTCCGCCAACGGCACCCGGCTCCAGATCTGGACCTGCACCGGAGCCGCCAACCAGAAATGGACCGTGACGCGGTGACGGTGGGGCCCTCCTCGGGCCCCGGGGCGCGGTCCCGGGACAACGCCGCGGCCGCGCCGCTCCTGACCGGCCGGGCCGGCGGCGGGGCCGGCTCCCCCTCGGGTGCCCTCGGCGACCGGGGGGGCTCGCCAGGGCCCCCGGCCCCGTACCACGGCCGACCACCCGTTCCGGTCCACCGTCCCCGACGCCGCACAGCCGGCACAGGAGAAGACGTGCTCCGATCCCCGCGCACGCCCCGGGCGGGCCGCCGCAACCCCGGCCCTGGACCGGGCTGCCGGCGCTGATGACGACCTGAGGGCCCGGACGACCTGATCTCCCGGTGGCCCGGGCACCCGCACCATGGGTGCCCGGGTCACGTCCCGCCCCGACGGTACTCCCCCCGGGACGCCCCGGCGGACCGTCGACGCCGCAGGAGCGGCCGGAGGAGCGGCCGGAGGTCCGCGGCGCACGGACACCCGTTCCGCCCGACGGAGGCGCGCCGTCCGGCGCGGAGGGGGTGGGCGAAAGGGCGCCCCTCGGCGCCCGGACGGTCGGACCGTCCGGGCAGCCGGGCCGCGCATCGCGCGTATTGCGCCTCGTAACACGCCTCGTAACCCGCCTCGTCCGCGCGGCGGGGCACCGGTCGGCGTGCCAGGAAGGCGGCTTCCCTACGGCCGGATGTCGTCGCAGGCGATCGGGAGGTGGCGGGGCCCGCGCAGCACCGCGTTCTGCCGGTACGGGGGCGGGTCCTCCAGCAGCCGGGGGTTGACGAGTCTGCGGGCCAGTTCGCCCAGGGCGACCTGGGCCTCCAGCCGCGCCAGCGGGGCCCCGAAGCAGCTGTGGATACCACTGCCGAGGCCCAGGTGCTGGATGTCCTTGCGGTCCGGGTCGAACCGGTCGGGATCCTCGAAGCGCAGCGGGTCGCGGTTCCCCGCCGCCAGCATCAGCCAGAGCGACGCGCCCTTGGGGATGGTGACCCCGGCGACCTCGATGTCGGTGAGCGTGGTGCGCTGGGGCAGCAGCTGCACCGGCGGTTCGAAGCGCAGGAGTTCCTCGACGATGGGGACGGACAGTGCGGGGTCGTCGCGCAGCCGCTGGAGCGCGTCGGGGTTGCGCAGCAGCGTCAGCATCCCGTTGGTGATGAGGTTGACCGTCGTCTCGTGCCCCGCGATCAGCAGGAGCGCCGAGGTGCTCAGCGCTTCCATGGTCGTCATGACGCCGTCGGGCCCCTGTACGGTCGCCAGCTGGGAGAGCATGTCGTCGCCCGGCTTTCTGCGGCGCTCCTCGATGAGCCCGGCCAGGTACATGCCCAGTTCCATACGGGCGTTGTGCGACACGCTCCCCCGCTCGGCGGGGTCCGCGTCCGGGTCGGGGTCCAGGCTTGCGGCGATGGTCTCCGCCCAGGTGTGGAAGCGTGGTTCGTCCTCCCGGGGCACGCCCAGCAGCCGGCAGATCACGGTCACCGGGAACGGGTAGGAGAACTGGTCGACCAGATCGACGCGTTCGGTGCCCTCGATCCCGTCGATGAGCCCCGACACGATGCCGTGCAGTTCGCCGCGCATCTCGTGGACGCGCCGCGGCGAGTGCGGCGGCCCGAACGGCCGGTTCGTCATGCGGCGCAGCCGGTCGTGGTCGGGAGGGTCGAGCCGCAGGAAGCTCGGCGGCAGAGCGGTGCTCTCCTCCTGACCGGCCAGCGGGTCTCCCGCCGTCGAGGTCAGGTTGCGCGCGTCGGAGCTGATCCGGGGGTCGTGCAGGAGGCTGTGGATGCAGTGGTACGTACTGATGGCGTACGGCCCGTCCCCGTCGTGGAACACGGGCGTGCGGCGGAGTTCCTCGTACAGCGGGTACGGGTCGGCGCGACTGGAGTAGTCGATGATCTGCCGCAGGGTGGCTTGCGTCATGGGGGTTCCTCGAAGGCTTCGGCTCAGTGCCCGGCGGGGCGGAAGGTCAGTCGCTGGTCGGCCGGCGAGTAGCCGCTGAGGGTCACGGTCGGTCCGTGGGTGGGCACCGAGGGGTCGGGGAAGTCCGCGGGCATCGGGCGCTGTCCTCCCGGACGGCGGTCCACCGTGGGGAAGGGCGGAGGGAACGGAGCGGTGGTCTCGATGAGCCGCTGGTAGAACGGCAGCCACCGGGACTGGTCGAAGGTGACGGCGCCGATGACCCGCCCCTGGTAGCCGTAGACGCCGGTGAACCTGCGCTCGGAGCGGGAACCCTGCGCGATGAGGATCTCCGTCCCCATCGAGGGCGCTCCGACGGACTTGATGTTCACGCCGAACTGCGAGGACCAGAAGGCCGGCACCCACATGTGGGGGCGGCGGTCCGCGCTGTCGCTCACCATGTTGTGCGCCGCGACCTCCGCCTGGGCGACGGCGTTGCCCCAGTGCTCCAGGGACAGGAACTGGTACCCGAACAGCGGGTGCGGGGACCGGGCGACGTCGCCGGCCACGAAGATGTCGTCGGTGACGATGCCGCGGATGTCGAACGCCCGGCAGCCGGCGTCGCACGCGATGCCCCGGGGGCCCGCGCCGAGCCCGGAACCGGTGAGCCACTCGGTGTTGCGGGTGGCGCCGAGCGAGACCACCGCGACGTCCGCCTCGACCGTGCTTCCGTCGGAGAGGTGGGCGACCCGCAGGCGTCCCGCGGAATCACCCTCCAGGCGCGTCACCATGACTCCGCACCGCAGGTCGACACCGTGCTCCCGGTGCAGCTCCGCGGCGACCTCGCCGATGACCCCGCCGAGCGCCCCGACGAGCGGGCCGTCGCCGCGCTCGGCGACCGTGACCTCCAGCCCCCGTTCCCGGCATGCGGAGGCGATCTCCGAGCCGGTGAACCCGGCGCCGATGACGAGCACCCGGCGGGGGCGCTGCGAGAGCCGGCGCTCCAGCGCCACGGCGTCGTCGCGGTCGCGCAGGACGAACACCCCGTCGAGTTCCGCCTCGTTCTCCTGCGGCCACGGTCTGGCCCGCACTCCGGTGGCGATGAGCAGGCGGTCGTACTCCACTTCGTCGCCGTCGGCGAGCCGTACGCGCCGGCCCGCCATGTCCAGGCCGCTCGCCGGAACGCCGAGGCGCCACCGCGCGTTCAGCTCCCGCCTCCGGGGCAGGGCGGTACGGTCGGCGCGCGCCTTGCCCAGCAGGACCTGCTTGGACAACGGTGGCCGGTCGTACGGCTCGTAGGGCTCGGCGCCGATGAGTGTGAGCGAACCGGCGAAGCCCTTCTCCCGCAGTGTCTCCGCGGCCCGCAGGCCGGCCAGCGACGCTCCGACGACGACGATGCGTCCCTCGCGTTTGAGCCGCTCCAGCGCTCCGTCCAGGCTCACCGCTCGCTCCTCGTGGCCGGCTCGGTCCCGTCCACCGCGTCCACCGCGTCCACGAAGATGGCCTGGACGGGGCACGCGGCGACGGCCTGGGCCACTGTGTCGCGGTGTTCGTCGTCGGCCTGCGGGTCGTAGAGGAGCGACTCCTCGCCATGCATCGTGAACACGTCCGGTGCGAGGAACGCGCATTGCGCGTAGCCCTGGCATCGGTTCAGATCTACGACAAGCTTCACCGAGGATCAGCCTTTCCGTGGCCCCCGTCTCGTCCCCGCCCTTCCAGCATGCGCGTACGGCCGCCGGGCCGCTCGCCGGGACGTCCCCCGGGGGGAACGCCCGCGGCGCCCTCATCCCCCGGCCCCGGCACGGGCCGCGTGACGTGCGGCCCGGATGATGTGGGCGCTGACGATCAGCGCCCAGACCGGCATGACCAGCTCGGACCAGGGGACGCCCGACCCCACCACCAGCAGGACGAGTCCCGCCACGTATCCGAGCACGGCGAGCGGGCGCGGGAAGACCCCCAGGCGGTGTCCCATCGTCGAGATGGTGAAGATGAACACCGCCGC
The DNA here is from genome assembly GCF_036322365.1 of Streptomyces sp. SP18CS02. Taxonomy (NCBI): domain Bacteria; kingdom Bacillati; phylum Actinomycetota; class Actinomycetes; order Kitasatosporales; family Streptomycetaceae; genus Streptomyces; species Streptomyces sp. SP18CS02. The sequence goes on along the minus strand of NZ_JAQYXC010000288.1, from coordinate 217,971 downwards.
CACGCGCAGCGCGTAGGTGGTCAGCAGTGTGTACGCGTAGTGACGGCCGAAGTCGGAGGGCGAGCTCTCGTCCAGCACCGTCCCCGCGGCGGCGGCGGCCGCGAAGAGGGTGGCGACGAAGACCAGTCCGCTGCCGAGGAACACCGTGGCGATGAACCGGTCCTCGGCGTCGCCGACGTGCGCGCGCAGAGCGCCCATGAACCAGAGGAAGAAGATTCCCGCGAACGGGACGATCTCCAGCGCCAGGCGCACCGCCCAGCGCCGGTCGGAGGGGACGGCCGCGTCGGCGGCGTCTCCCTCCGGCACGGCGACGCGCATCAGTACGATGGCCGCCGCCAGCAGCACCGCGAACACGGCTCCCGCCAGCCCGGCGGCCCGCGGCGTCTGCAGCCGCTCGGCCTTCGGCTCCATGGACGCTCGCTCTCCTCCCGGGTGCCCCTCAGGGTCCAGGAAGCAGGCGCCGGCCCGTCCGCGCCATCGGGGGCGCCCCAGGTGGGTGACGCTTCGCGGGTACGGCGTCCGGGCCGCGCACCCGGCCGCGCCGGACGGGGGTGACCGGACCGCGCGGCGGCGGGGTCACTCGAAGCGCGTCACGTCGCCCGCCCCCCGGCGTACGATCTCGACATCGCCGCCGGAGAAGTCGACGACCGTGGTCGGCTCCGTTCCGCAGTCGCCCGAGTCGAGCACGGCGTCCACCACGTGGTCGAGCCGTTCCTTGATCTCCCAGCCCTGTGTCAACGGCTCCTCCTCGCCGGGCAGGAGGAGGGTGCTGGACAGCAGTGGTTCGCCGAGTTCGGCGAGCAGGGCCTGTGTGACGGCGTGGTCCGGGATCCTGACTCCGACCGTCTTCTTCTTGGGGTGCAGCAGCTGGCGCGGCACCTCCTTGGTGGCGGGCAGGATGAAGGTGTAACTGCCGGGCGTGGCCGCCTTGATCGCGCGGAACACGTCGTTGTCGATGTGCACGAACTGCCCCAGCTGGGCGAAGTTCTGGCACATGAGGGTGAAGTGGTGGCGGTCGTCGAGGTTCCGGATCGTCCGGATCCGGCCGATGCCCTCGCGGTCGCCCAGGTGGCAGCCGAGCGCGTAGCAGGAGTCGGTCGGGTAGGCGACGAGCGCGCCGGAGCGGATGCTGTCGGCCACCGTGCTGATGGTGCGCCGCTGGGGATTCTCGGGGTGCACGTCGAAGTACTTCGCCATCCGCCGAGTCTAGGGGGTGTCGTGCCGATCGGGCCGGATGAGCGAGTGGCGTTTGGTGCCGTGCATAGCAAGGCGGAGGAGGGAGGCGACGCGGAGCGTCGTCGACCGACGACAACGCGGCGAGGCGCGGTGCCAGGCGTCGCGAGCCCGGCACGATCGGCGAGTGGCGTTCGGATCAGGGCGTTGGCGGCCGGGCGGGCGGGGCCGCGGCGCCGGGCGCGGCTCCGTCGATCTCGTCGAGATTCGCCTGGTACACCGCCACGCCGAGCTCGTCCCGCTCGTGCCGGCACTGTTCCAGCGCCGCCCGCGTCCACACCGCGGCCGCGGGGCGGTCCCCGGAGCGGAAGTGGTTGAGTCCCATCAGACCGTAGATCTTGCCGCGGTAGTGCCCCGCGGGGTCCTCGCCGGGCGGCACGTGCTCCCCCTGTGCGAGCAGGCGCCGAAGGACCCTGTTGCTGGCCGCGTACCGGCCCCGGTCGCTGAGGATCTGGGCCTGTGTGATGGCCTCGCGGCACTCGGCCAGCCGGACGCTGCCGGACGTGCCGGCGCGCAGCGCCCGTGCCACGAGGGCGGTTTCGAGCATCACCGTCGTCGCGGTGCGAGGCCTTCCCGCTCTCCGGTGCAGGCGGTCGGCCTCACCCGCGTGGTGTACGGCCGAGTCGAGGTCGTCCGTCCTGGCCGCGCAGACGGCGAGCCGGCTGTGTATCTCCGCCGCCCACGCGTCGTTTCCCGACCACTCGCCGAGCAGTGCGAGCAGCACCGTCCGGCATGCCGCGTGCTCGCCGGCCTCGGCGAGGACCTCCGCCTCGTGGAGCTTCTCGTGGGGCGACCGGTCCCCGCCGCCCGTGATGCGCCGCAGGGCCGCGGGCCTGCCCGCGGCGTCCAGTTCCCGCGCCACCCGGATCATGAGGCGGCCATGTGCCTGGAAGCGTTCCGGATCGCGCCGGAACGTCTGCCGGAGACGCTCCGGGACCCGGGTCCAATGGACCCGGTGGGCGTCCAGCCAGTCGGCGTTCGCCCGGCACAGCTCCCGGAACCTCTTGTCGTCACCCGCCCGGTGGGCGGCGGACAGGGCCCGGAACAGGTTCTGTGCGGGCCCGTCGTCGCGCGGGCCGGGCAGCTCGTCGTTCATGCGACCGGGGCCTCCGATTGCAGCAGGTGACGGAAGAGGTGCATGTGCAGCAGCCCGTGCCGGTGGACGGGCGGACCACCGGGCGCGGAGACCAGCAGGGCCCGCTGCTCGGGCGGCGCGGCGTTCCGGTCGCCGACGCGCACGTTGTCCTTCTCCAGGTCCATGTGCACGGCCACGGTGGGAACACCGGCCTCCGACGCGAGTTCGGTGATCGTCTGGCCCAGGTCGTTGCGCACCAGGTGGGACTTCCCGACGACTGCCCAGACCTGGGCCTTCACGGCGACCCCTCGCAGCGTTCCGTCGGGCAGATGGCCGACCGGGACCGGGTCGACGGACGTCCAGCTCCCCGAGACGACGGTCACCCCCAGCAGCCCGGCCAGTTCCTGGAGATGCCCGCGCACCCACGAGGAGATCAGCAGCGCCTCGCCCTCGCACTCGGCGACGACCGCGACATGGCAGGCGGGCCGCGAACCGCCGGACGCCGGCAGGCTCCAGTACGACGGGACTCCGGAGGTCGCACGGGCCCGGGCGGCACGCCGGGCGTCGATGCCCTCGCGCCAGTCGAGCGACCCCAGGACCCGGCCCCGCGGGGCCGGCCCGACCGGCTGGGAGGGGCGGTACTCCGGCGACGGCGCGAGGAAGCCGCGGTCGCCGGTGTCGGGAAGCGGGAAGGCCCCGGTGACCAGCGCCTCCTGGGCCAGGCGGCCCAGCGGGGGCGGGGCGGCCAGCAGGGCGTCGTAGATGTGGTCGAGGTCGTTCGGGTCCGTCATGGACAGACCGAGGCGGCGCAGGCATTCGGCCGGCGTCTGGAATCCGAACAGCTCGGTGTCCAGCAGGCCGCGCCATACGACGAGGCGCCGGTCGCGCAGCAGGCTGTCGAGTGCTTCCGGGTCCGGGACGTCGGGGCGGTCCCTGTAGTGGGGTGTCGCCAGGACGTCGGGGCGGTCGCTGAACGTGGTGAGCAAGGCCGTCGAGGCTTCCAGATGGCACCAGGCACGGCTGAGGTAGTCGGCGGTGTCGTCCAGCACGATCAGGGTGCGGGCGACGGTCTGCAGCAGGGGCAGGCCGCGCATCGTCCGCTCGAAGAGCCGCTGCTCGGCATCGGTGCGGGGAGCCTGCGGTACGCAGCTGTAGTCGTACCAGAGCCGGACGCGGCCGACCAGGGCCCGCAGGGCGGGCAGCCGCGGTAGCAGGCCGCGGAGGAACGCCAGTCCCGTGTCGCCGCGTGCCTGTCCCGCCCCGAGGTCGGCGACGTGCTCCTCGATCCGCTCCGCCTCGGCGGCCGCCTCCGCCAGGCCCTCTTCGCCGAGGGTGGGGCGCAACAGGCCGACCAGGAGCGACTCGACGAGGTCCGACCCGGCGGGGCCCACCGGCGCCCGCAGGGCGCCGAGGTAGCGGCGCGGTGTGTGCAGTCCCCGTTCGTGCGCGATCCGGACGGCTTCGCAGAGGGCACCGAAGAGGTGCCAGGCGACCGCCCTGGCCTGTTCGCCGTCCGGGTCCGGCTCCCGTGTGCTCAGCCAGCGGTGCGAGACGAACACGTAGTGGTGCCCGGGGGCGGTGCCCCGGCTGAGGAGGGGAGCGGCCTCACGCATGACCGGAAAGCGCCCTGCCGCGACCAGTTCGGCCAGCGGGAGCCAGCGGGAGTCGGTCGCGAGCCGGCTCAACCGCCCGGTCGGCTGCACCATGACGTCGGAGTCCTCGGCGGCCCCCTCCAGCGAGCGGCTCGGCGCCCACAGCGGGAACACGTCGACGGTGTCGCCGCTCAGGGACGTCGAGTGCACCAGACCGTTGCGGATCCCGTACCGGAACTCCCCGTCCGGCACGACGAGGCGCCGGTGGGCCAGGTGGACGTGCTGCCCGGCCAGTCGCGCGAGGTCGTCGGGCAGACGCAGGTTCCTTCCGCGTTCACGTGCGACGGCCAGGCCGGCGAGCGTCTCCACGCTCCCGAACGGGTGGGGCGGACAGGCGGAGAAGTGGCGGAAGGCGATGTCGTCGTACGTCCGCGACGTACCACCGCGCGCGTAGGCCCGGGCCAGGGCGGCCGCCTCGCCCGCCCGCCGGGCGTAGAGGAGCCGGGGGTGGCGGCGCAACTGCTCGGGGCGGACCGCGAGCAGCTCGGTGAGGTCGGTGCCCTCGGGAATGCCGTCCCCGCCGCTGCCCACGTAACGTCCCCGTCCAGCCACACCGTCGTCCAGCCACACGGCCGTCCAGCCACACCGATCGACCTTGCCGCAAAGGTATTTGGGGCGTTCGGACGCCGTCAACGCGTGTTTCCGGCCGGTGCGGGGCGCCGTGGGGCGTCCCGTCGGCGCGAGTGCCCTCGCGCCCTTCCCCGCGGGCCCGCGACTCCTCCGGGCCATGAGGGGCTTCACCCCGCTTGAGACGAAAGCGGCGACCAGCCGTACAGATATCGGCGGCCGGACCCACGGGTCCGGCCGCCGTGCCACCTGGCCTCGTACGGAAGGACCTTCGGGTGTCGATCTGGATTCGCTCCCGGCAGTTGCCCCATGCGGACACCTCGGGCACGGAGGGGGACCCGCCCCCGGACGGCACCGCCACCGCGGCCACCGCCGAGGCCCCCGCCGGCCCCGGCGCGGCCGGCCCCGGGGCCGTGGCCGGCGGTCCGCGCGGCAGGCACCCGGAGCTGTGGCGGATCGCGGGGCGGGTGAACACCGCGCTCGCCGCCGTGCTCGTGCTCGGCGTCCTGCTGCTGCCGAACGACCCGGCCCGCCTCTCCCCCGGCGCGTTCGCCGGCATACCCGTCGAGGCGCTGTGCGGAGCGGCGCTGATCCTCGTGCTGCGGGCCGGGGCCAGGCGCGCGGTGGCCCTGCTCGCCGGTGCGGTGCTGGGAGCGCTGACCGTCCTGAAGCTCCTCGACATCGGCTTCCGGTCCGTACTGGCCCGGCCGTTCGACCCCACGCTCGACTGGGTCCTGCTCGGCGACGCGGAGGACTTCCTCGGCGACTCCATAGGCCGGACCGGTGCGCTCTGGGTCGTGGCGGGGGCCGTGGCCGGCGTCGTCGTCCTGCTCGTCCTGGTGGCGTGGTCGGTGCTGCGGCTCAGCCGCCTCGTGGTCCGGCACGGCGCCGTGGCGACCCGGGCCACGCTGGTCCTCGGGACCGTCTGGGTCGTCTGCGCGGCGCTCGGTGTGCAGCTCTCCGGCTCCCCGGTCGCCTCCCGCAACACGGCCGGCTTCGTGCAGAGCCGTGCGCAGCAGGTGCGCGCCGGCTGGGAGGACCGCAAGGCGTTCGCCAGGGAGTCCGCCGTCGACGCCTTCCGGGACACTCCGCCCGAGCGGCTGCTCACAGGGCTGCGCGGCAAGGACGTCGTCTTCGTCTTCATCGAGAGCTACGGCCGCAACGCGATCGAGGACCCGGAGATGGCGTCCGAGGTCGGCGCGGTGCTCGACGACGGGACCCGACGGCTGGGCGCCGCCGGATTCTCCTCCCGCAGCGCCTTCCTCACCTCCCCCACCTCGGGCGGCGGCAGCTGGCTGGCGCACTCCACCTTCGCGTCGGGGCTGTGGATCCACAACCAGCAGCGCTACGGCGACCTGACCGGCGGCGACCGCCTGACCCTTACCAGCGCCTTCCGCCGCACGGACGCCTGGCGGACGGTCGGCATCATGCCCGGCGTCACAATGGCCTGGCCGGAGGGGCGCTTCTACGGTCTGGACAACGTCTACGACTCCCGGAACCTCGGGTACCAAGGCCCCAGGTTCAGCTGGTCCCGTGTGCCCGACCAGTTCAGCCTCTCGGCCTTCGAGCGGCTGGAGCACGGGAAGAAGGGCCGCGACCCCTTGATGGCGGAGATCATCCTCACCTCCAGCCACCATCCCTGGGCGCCCGTCCCGAGGACCGTCGGCTGGGACGAGGTCGGGGACGGTTCGGTCTACGACGCCGTCAAGGAGGCGGGCAAGGACCCGAAGGAGGTGTGGCGGGACCCCGCCCAGGTGCGCGCCGAGTACCGGCGTGCCATCGAGTACTCGCTGACCAGCCTCATCTCGTACGTGGAGAAGTACGGCGACGACGACACCGTGCTCGTCTTCCTCGGCGACCACCAGCCCGTGCCGACCGTCACCCGCGAACGCTACGGCCGTGACGTGCCGATCGCGATCGTCGCCCGTGACCCGGCCGTACTGGCCCGTACCTCCGGCTGGGGCTGGCAGGACGGTCTGAAGCCCGGTCCTCAGGCCCCGGTGTGGCGGATGGACTCCTTCCGCGACCGCTTCCTCACCGCCTACGGCCCGCGGTGACGGCGCGACGCGGCCCCGGCCGGCAGATGCCGGCCGGGGCCGCGTCGTCCGCCGTACGGCCGGGGAGCGTGGAGGTACGGGACACGTGCGGGACGACGTCCGCGCGGGGACACGGTCGTACGGGACACGTCCCGGACGGGCGGCGTGCGGACGGGCGTCAGACGCTCTCGCGCGCCGCCTGCGGGGACATCGCCCCGGGGGCCGGGACCCGGACGCGCCACAGCCACCGGATGTCCCGGGCGAAGGACCAGACGAGCGTGGCCAGCGCCACCGCCACCGCCGCCCGCGCCGGCCCGGGCGGGATGATCCCGGCGCCGGCGACGAGGAGGACGACGCCCTGCAGGGCGGCCACCGTCTTTCGGGCCATGCTCGGCGGGAGCGGCCCGTTCAGCCACGGCAGCACCCGGGCGGCCGCGACGAAGACGTAGCGCATGGCGCCGATCGCGAGGGCCCAGGGCCCCATCGACATGGCCACCAGGACGCTGAGCACCAGGATGAGGAAGGCGTCCACCTCCATGTCGAAGCGCGCCCCCAGCTGCGACACCGTCCCGGTGCGCCGGGCGACCTGGCCGTCCGCCGCGTCGAGCGCCAGCGCCACAGCGGTGAGGACGACCAGGGCCAGGGCCGGGGGCCGGCTCACGAAAAGGTCGGCGACGAGCGCCGTCACGCCCCCCACGAGCGTGGTCCTGGCCAGGGTGACGGCGTTCGCCGGGCCGAAGGGCGCCGGCGCGGGCCACGAACGGGCCAGGGCGCGGACGAGCACGGCCCAGGTGGCGACCGCGAACGCCAGACCCGCCAGCCACCCCACGAGCCCCAGCCCCGCCACCGCGCCGAGGAGGACCAGCACGAGGATCTGCCCGGCCGCCCCCACGGCCGGCTCATGGCGCAACGGACGTGCACTGCTGATGTCGCCCACGGACACGGGTCACCTTCCGGACGTATGACAGAGTCATGGCCGCCGCCCACCGTCTGCGCGGCCTCGTGACTATCAGAACGTGAACCGTCACCCGAGCGTTCAGCAGGAGGACGCCGATGAACCGCACCGCACGTGCCTTCTGGGTCCGCGAACCCGGCCGGGGCGAGATACGCGACGTCCCGCTGCCGGAGCCGGCGCACGACGACGTCGTCGTGCGCACGCTGTTCTCCGGGATCAGCCGGGGGACGGAGAGCCTCGTCTTCCGCGGCGGCGTGCCGGTGAGTCAGCACGCCGCGATGCGGGCCCCGTTCCAGGACGGCGAGTTCCCCGGGCCGGTCAAGTACGGCTATCTCAACGTGGGTCTCGTCGAGGAGGGACCGCGGGGCCTCGTCGGCCGCACCGTCTTCTCGCTCCACCCGCACCAGAGCCGCTTCGTCGTCCCCGCCGACGCCGTGACGCCGGTGCCCGACTCCGTACCTGCCGAGCGGGCGGTACTCGCCGGGACGGTGGAGACCGCGGTCAACGCCCTGTGGGACGCGGCGCCGCTGGTCGGTGACCGGATCGCGGTCGTGGGGGCGGGGATGATCGGCTGCTCGGTCGCCGCGCTGCTGGCCCGGTTCCCCGGCGTGCGCGTCCAGCTCGTGGACGCCGACCCGGCCCGGGCGGGCGTCGCGGCGTCGCTGGGCGTCGACTTCGCGCTCCCCGAGGAGGCCCTGGGCGACTGCGACCTCGCCGTCCACGCGAGTGCCACCGAGGCGGGCCTGACCCGCTCTCTGGAGCTCCTCGCCCCGGAGGGAACGGTCCTGGAGCTGAGCTGGTACGGGGACCGGCGCGTCAGCCTGCCGCTCGGCGAGGCGTTCCACTCCGGACGCCTGGTCCTGCGCGCCAGCCAGGTGGGGCGGGTGTCGCCGGCCCGGCGCTCCCACCGGACGTACGCCGACCGGCTCGCGCTCTCCCTCGGTCTGCTCGCCGACCCGGTCTTCGACGCGCTGGTCACGGGCGAGTGCGCCTTCGATGAGCTGCCGTCGGTCATGCCCGCGATCGTCTCCGGTGAGCTGCCCGGACTGTGCCATCGCGTGCGGTACGGAACGGCCGCCGATCCGGCCTGAACGCGGGGCCCCGTCCGGCCGTACTGAAACACAGGGGCACCATCGGGTTTCCCACACGACGGACCGGGAGGTCACAGCCGTTGTTCAGTGTCACAGTCCGCGAGCACCTCATGATCGCCCACAGCTTCCGCGGGGAGGTCTTCGGCCCCGCGCAGCGTCTGCACGGGGCGACGTACCTCGTGGACGCCACGTTCCGCCGCGTCGAGCTGGACGCCGACAACATCGTCGTCGACATCGGGCTCGCCACCAAGGAGCTGGCGGGCGTGGTGGCGGAGTTCAACTACCGCAATCTCGACGACGAGTCCGAGTTCGCCGGGGTCAACACCTCGACGGAGTTCCTGGCCAAGGTCATCGCCGACCGGCTGGCCGACCGGGTGCACACCGGGGCGCTGGGCGAGGGGGCCCGCGGGCTGACCGGCCTCACGGTCACCCTGCACGAATCCCACATCGCGTGGGCCGCCTACGAGCGGGCGCTGTGAAGGGCGCGGGCACCTCCGCCCTGCCCGCGCGTTCGGTGCACGTGGTCATGCCGGGTTCCGTCGACGACCCGGCCACGCCGAGCGGCGGCAACGTCTACGACCGCAGGATGTGCCGGGACCTGCCCGGAGTCGGCTGGCAGGTCCACGAGCACGTGATCGCGGGCGACTGGCCCCGGCCCGCGGCCGCCGCGCGGGCCGAACTGGCGCGTGTTCTGCGCGGGTCGGCGAACGGCGCGATCCTCCTCCTCGACGGGCTCGTGGCCTGTGCCGCTCCCGACGTCGTCGTTCCCGAGGCGGGACGGCTGCGCCTGGCGGTGCTGGTGCATCTGCCGCTGGGCGAGGAGACGGGGCTGGCCCCCGGACCGGCGGCGGTCCTGGACGCCCGCGAGCGGACGACGCTGCGGGCGATGGCGGCGGTCGTCGCCACCAGCCGGTGGGCGGCCGACCGGCTCGTGGCCCACCACGGGCTCCGCGGCGAGCGGGTGCACGCGGCCCCGCCCGGCGTCGACATCGCACCCCTGGCGCCCGGCAGCACGCCGGGTGGCGGGCCGGCGACCGTGCCCGGCACCGTGTCGGGCACGGGGAGCGCCCCACGCCTGCTGTGCGTGGCCTCGGTGACGCCCCGCAAGGGGCAGCGGGAACTGGTGGAGGCCCTCTCGGCCCTCACCGACCTGCCGTGGAGCTGCGTCTGCGTCGGCGGGCTGGAGCAGGATCCCGGCTACGTCGACCAGGTGCGCGGGCTGATCGCGGAGTACGGCCTCGACGACCGCGTCCAGCTCACGGGCCCCCGGCACGGGCCCGAGCTCAACGCGAGTTACGCCGGCGCCGACCTCCTGGTGCTCGCCTCGCGCGCGGAGACGTACGGCATGGCCGTGACGGAGGCGCTCGCGCGCGGCGTCCCCGTACTCGCGACCGCGGTCGGCGGGCTCCCGGAGGCGGTCGGGCGCGCGCCCGACGGCGGTGTGCCGGGCGCCCTCGTGGCACCGCGCGACCCCACGGCACTCGCCGCGGCGCTGCGCCGCTGGCTGAGTGAGCCCGGCGAGCGCCATCGCGCGAAGGTCGCCGCGCGGCGGCGACGCACCGCGCTGGCCGGCTGGGAGTCCACCGCCCGGAGTCTGGCCAGGGCGCTGGAACAGCTCCGGCAGGAACCTCGGCCCCAGGAGGCCGCGTGAACACGCCCGGTGAGACCCGTTTCGCCCCCGAGTGGCTGGCCCTGCGGGAGGGCGCCGACGCCTCGGCGCGCGCTGCCGGGCTCCTCGGCCCGCTTCGGCACTTCCTGGCCGGCCGGGTGCGCCCGGCCCCGGGCCGTGGCCGGGCCGCCCCCTCGGCCGATGCGGAGCTGGTGATCCGTGACCTGGGCTGCGGCACGGGTTCCATGGGGCGCTGGCTCGCTCCCCGGCTGAACGGCACCCAGCACTGGATCCTCCACGACCACGATCCCGATCTGCTCGACCTGGCGGCGGCCCGGCTGCCCCGGACGGGTGCCGACGGCGGCCGCGTCACCGTCGCCACGCGGCCGGGCGACCTCGCCCGGCTGACCGCGGAGGAGCTCACCGGCACCGGCACGGACCTGGTCACGGCCTCCGCCCTGCTGGACCTGCTCACCCATGAGGAGCTGGACCGGCTGGCCGCGGCCTGCGCCGAGGCGGGCTGCCCGGCACTGTTGGCGCTCTCCGTGGCGGGGCGGGTCGACCTGACACCGGCCGACCCGCTGGACGCCGCGATCGGCAGCGCGTTCAACGACCACCAGCGCCGCCTGGACGGCGGCCGCCGCCTCCTCGGCCCCGATGCCGTCGCGGCGGCCCGCGAGGTGTTCGCACGCCACGGCATGACCGTGCACGTGGAGTCCAGCCCCTGGCGCCTGGGCCGGGGGCCCGCCCGGCCGGCGGGTGGCGCGAACGGCCGGGCGGCCGACGGGCGGGACACCACCGGCACCGGTACCGGTACCGGCACCGACCGCGCCGACGACTCCGCGCTGACGGCGCAGTGGCTGCGGGGCTGGGTCGGGGCCGCCCGCGAACAGCGGCCCGACCTCGCGCCGCGCGCCACCGCGTATCTGCGGCGCCGGCTGGAGGCCTGCGAGGCGGGCGGGCTGGGAGTGGTGGTGCACCACAGCGATGTGCTGGCCCTGCCGGGGCGGACGGGCGGCGGCGGGTGAGCGCGGGGGCGGTACGGGCCAGACTGGGCATGCTGGCCGGGGCGGTCATCCTCGTGGGGCTGGTCTGGTGGCACGGCAGCGGGGCGTTCGTGGACGGCGTACGGGGTCTCGACGGCCTGACGCTCCTGGCCGCGCTGGGCCTCGGCCTGTTCACGACCGTGCTCAGCGCGTGGCGCTGGTGCCTGGTGGCCCGGGGCCTGGGCATCCGGCTGCCGCTGGGCCGGGCCGTCGCCGACTACTACCGCGCGCTGTTCCTCAACGCGGCGCTGCCCGGGGGTGTCCTGGGCGATGTGCACCGGGCGGTACGGCACGGGCGCAGCGCCGGGGACGTCGGCCGGGGCGTCCGCGCGGTCGTCCTCGAACGGGTCGCGGGCCAGGTGGTCCTGGTGGCCGCCGGCGCGGCGCTGCTGGCCGCCGCGCCGTCACCGGTGCGGACGGCGGCCGGCTCCTTCGCCGGTGGTCTCGTCGGCCTCGTCGTGACGAAGCCGATCGAGGCGGCGTCGGTCGCCGTTACCGTCTGCGCGCTGTCGGCCGCGGCGGCCGCGGGGCTGCGCGGGCGGCGGGGCCCGGCGCGTCGGGGGCGCCCGGTCCGCGCCGCCCTGTCGGAGGCGCGCGCCGGGCTGCTCGCCCCCCGGAACTGGCCGGGGGTGCTGCTGTCGTCCGTCGTGGTGCTGGCGGGCTATCTCGGCATGTTCCTCCTCGCCGCCCGCGCCGCCGGTGCGACGGCGCCGGCGGCGGAGTTGCTGCCGCTGATGGTGCTGGCGCTGCTCGCCATGGCGCTTCCGCTGAACGTGGGCGGCTGGGGCCCCAGGGAGGGGGTCACCGCCTGGGCCTTCGGGGCAGCGGGGCTGGGAGCGGCCCAGGGGCTGACCGTCGCCGTGGTCTACGGCCTACTGAGCTTCGCCGCGAGCCTGCCCGGTGCCGGCGTGCTCCTCTCGCAGTGGTTCACCGGCCTGCGGCGTCCGAAGGTCGAACTCGAAGAGGGTGTCGTCGCCGAGCACGGCGCGTCGCACCGGCGGACGGAGCGCGTCGCGCATCGCCTCCGGTCCGGGGAAGCGCAGGCCGGGAACGCCGTCGCCCAGCAGGACCGGTGCCACGGTGACGTAGAGCCGGTGCAGTGCGCCCTCGCGGAGGAAGCGCGACACGGTGACGCCCCCGCCCTCCACGAGGACGCGGCCCAGGCCCCGGTGTGCGAGCTCCCGCACCACACGGTGGGGGGTGAACGCCGCCCGGTCGGGCAGGACAAGCACGTCGACAGCGTTGACGGCGTCAACGCTGCCGGCGCCGGCGCGTGCGGCCGCGCTCCGGCCGCGCTCGCTGTGGGCGCCCACGACCCACAGGGTCGGCGCCGCTCCGTCCTCGAACACCTGGTGCCGCGGCGGTACCCGCCCCTCCGGGTCGAGCACGACGCGCACCGGGTTGTCCCCCGGACAGGCGCGGACCGTCAGCCGGGGATCGTCCGCGACGGCGGTTCCGGCCCCGACGACCACCGCGTCGGCGAGGGCCCGCAGCCGGTGCAGGTGTTCGCGGTCCTCCTCACCGGTGACGTAGTCGGCGTCTCCGGTGCGGCTGGCGATGAACCCGTCCAGGCTCTGGCCCAGTTGGGCGAGGACGATCCGCGGGCCGGCGAGGCACAGGGGCAGGTAGCGGTCGGCAAGCAGCTGTGCCTCGGGGGAGGCGTCCGGCCATCGGAGGCGGTCGTCGGCGTCGCGCGCCAGTCCGGCGGACTCGGCGTCCGTGGTGGTCCGGACGGAACGCAGCCGCTGCCAGGCCTCTGCCGCGTCGAGGGGGCGGGTGCGGCCCGCGGCCCGGCCGGTCATCGGTCGCTCCTCCCCGATTCCGCCGGGGCCGGCACCGGAAGGTATTCGGCGAATGAATCGACGAGGGCGGACAACAATTGCTTACCCTTTTCTGCCGACGCCCTCGAAGGGCGGCCGATCACACCGGAATCGGTATAGGCACCCATACCGAGGGAGAGCAAATGCCTACGGTCATCGGCGAGGAAGTCTGAGGTCTCATAACCGGCACGGACCAGTTCCGGGTGATCGTGCAGCAGGATGGACGTCTCCACTTCACCGGCATGCATATCGCTGTGCGACGGCGTGACAACGCCTGCGCGCTCACGCGCGGCGGCCCAATCGGCCGATCCAGGGAAAAGGGCCATGCGCGTATTGCTCACGGATGATTCCTGAACCACATTGCGCAGTACATAGTTGCCGCCGTGCCCATTGACCAGAACAAGGTTGTCGATCCCTGATCGGCGCAGTGATTCGGCGATGTCCCGCACGATGGCATACAGCGTCGGGGCGGAGATGCTCACGGTCCCCGGCCACGCCGCGTGCTCGTGCGAGCAGGAGATCGTCACTGGTGGGAGCAGGTGTACGGGGTAGGCGGCAGCGATCTCCCGGGCGATGGCGCACGCGATGACGGTGTCGGTCATCAAGGGGAGAAACGGGCCGTGCTGTTCGAAACTCCCTATGGGGAGTACGGCCGTATCGACTTGCCGCTCCCCCACATCGGTCGTCGTGGTGTCGAGTGGCAGCATGCCGAACGCAGGCATGCGCGGTTGCGGAACGCTCATCTTCCCCGCCCTTTTCCTTCGTGACGTACGCACCTGCCGGACGATCCACAATGAACCGGCAAGCCAGTTGAAACCTCTCGTCGGTTTCCCACCCACTGCCGGAGGTTACCCGATATGATCTGGCCATGATAGATACCGATGGCGCACGCCAGGAAACCACTCGTTCATCGGACGTCGAACATGTGGTGAATGTACAACTGTCCACCGATCATGGCGATTTCCTTGCCGCCGGGTACCTGGACCGCATTCGCGGCGATGAACAAATGGCGTTGGTGTACGGCGATATCGAGGCGGACGACGTCCTCACCCGCGTACATTCCGAGTGCCTGACGGGGGACGCCTTCGGGTCCCGGCACTGCGAGTGCGGTGAGCAGCTCTCGGCGGCCCTGCGCGCCATCGTGACCGAGGGCCGGGGCGTCCTCATCTACCTCCAGGGCCACGAGGGCCGGGGCATCGGTCTGCTCGCCAAGCTCCAGGCGATGCGGCTGCAGGCCGAGGGCATGGACACGGTCGAGGCCAATCTGGCGCTGGGCCTCCCGGACGACGCCCGCGACTACCGGGTGGCGGCGGACATCCTGCACCACCTCGGCGTACGGTCCATCCGGCTGCTGTCCAACAACCCGCGCAAGCGGGAGGCGTTGCAGCGGCACGGGATCGGGATCAGCGAGCAGGTTCCGCTGCTGATACCCCCGCGCGAGGAGAACCTCTTCTACCTGCGGACCAAGCGGGAGCGCCTCGGCCATCACCTGCCGCACCTGGACCGCACGGCCGACCGGTCCTGAACGCGGTGCGCGGCAGGGCCAGGAGCCCCGCCGTCCCCGCGGGGGGCTGTGCCGGAGGTGGTGGAGCGGTCGACGGACCGCTCCACCACCTCCCCGGCCCGCCGGCCCCCCGCCATGACGGTGCCCACGCGCACACGCTCACGGTTCCGCGTCGCACGAGGAGCTCGGGGCGCGCGCCGGGCCCGTACCTCTGCCCGACCGCCCTGCGGGACGGGCCGGTTGACACGTCACGCGAGCACGCCCGGGCCGGGAGTCACCTCCCGTGCGCGCCCCGGAAGTCCGCGGCGCGGAACCGGGCCGCGTTCTCCCGGGAGATCTGCGACAGCGGTTCCGGCAGAGCACCCGGATCGAACCAGCCGATGGCGGTGCACTTGCGCGGTTCGTGGATCTCGGGGACGCCCTCGGTGTGGCGTGCCAGGTACGTCACGGAAACCCAGTGCTGCCGCTCGGCCGGAAGGATGTGGTCGAAGACCCCCAGGAAGCCGGTGACCGCGATGCCGATGCCGTACTCCTCCCGGTACTCGCGACGGATCGCATCCTCCAGGCGCTCGCCGAAGTCCACGCCGCCGCCCGGGAACTCCCACGTCCCCGGCTCGTTGCGCGCCTCGGCACCCCGGCGGGCCATGAACACCCGGCCGTCCCCGTCGAACACCAGGGCCCCCACTCCGACACCGACACAGTGCCGCCCCGGCTCGACCTCGGGGACCACGTGCGCTTCAGGTCTTTCCTGGATCACGGAGGGGGCTCATTTCACTGTGGGGAGCAGCAGTTGGACGGTCCCCACCCAGGCGAAGACCGTGGCGGTGACGATGAAGGCCACGATGTACGTCTCGTACCACCTGAACAGGTTCCGGACCTGGGGCCTCTTGCGGAAGCCCGGGCGAACGATCTCGTCGGTCAGCTCGCATTCTTCCCTTCGGTAGTCGAGCCAGGCAATCACCCCGATGATGATCAGCATCACGCTGAAGCCCGCGATCACCGTGTTGAGCCACATCAGCGCGACCATCCCGGCCCGCGCGGTGGCGGGTTCGAGGCCCCAGCTCTCGTACCCCACGAAGAGCGCCAGCGCAGCCCCGACCACGGCGGTCGCGAGCGCCTGGTAGAGGGCCAGGAACCGGTAGACGTTCTCGTTCAGGGTGTGGATCTGCTGGAGGATGTAGCGGTAGCGCTCCAGCGAGAACTCCCGCATGGTCTCGGGGTCGGCCGCACCGGCGGCCGGGGCCGGTAACGCGGCTTCCGGCGCCGGTTCCGGCACCAGCTCCAGGGCCGGCGGTGCTTCGCGGGCCGCTTCGGCCGACGCCGAGCCGCCCGGGTCGTGGCTGTCGGAACGCTCTTCGAGGTCGGCCATGGACTCACGCTAGCGGCGGCCCCGGCCGTACGGGGCCCGCTTGGCGAGGTTCCCGGCAGCGACGGGCGGCCGTCGGCAAGCGGACCGCCGGGCCCGGCCGGCGGCCTCCTCGCACGGGCCGGCGTCCGCTCCCTCCGGCCGGGGTCGTGTTCAGGCGATCCGGTGCGACCGGGGGGGCCGCTGATGACGGGGAGGGGCCGTCGGCCAGGGCGCCGGCCATGCGGCGCACGGCCTCCCGCAGGACGTCCGGGGGCGGGGTGCAGGGGATGCGGAGCCGCTGTTCGAAGATGCCCGGGTCGGTGGCGAAGGCCGTACCGCCCTCGATCCGCACTCCGTGGTCGAGGGGCCGCTCGGCCGGCGCCGAGGCGATCTCTCGGAGGTCGACCCACAGCGACAGGCCAACGGGCGGTACCTGCCGGGTCCACTGCGGGAGGTGTTCGGTCGGAGCGGCGGCCAGGGCGGCGCGCTGCTCGCGCAGCAGCTCCGGACGGGACGGCATCAGTTCGCCGGTCCGGGCCAGCAGGGCCAGGGCCAGGAGCTGGTCGAGGACGGATCCGCCCATGTCGGTGGCGGCCCGCTGGCCGGCGAGCTCGGTGACGAGACGCACCGGGGCCCGTAGCCGGCCGATCCGCAGGCCGGTCTGCGCGAGCGCCGCCGAACGGGCCGGTTCGCGTCCGCCGGAGCCGTGCGGCTCCTCGGCCCGGTGACGAGCGCACCCCCGGAGGAGCGCTCCGGTGCTCAGGAGCGCTCCTCCGGGTGGCGTGGTCCGCGGGCGCGGGGCCGTGTCCGGGACGCGGCGCCGTGCCCGCCGCTTCACGGCCCCGCCCTGCACGCCGCGGGCTACGCCCGCGGGGCGGTCGCCTCGCCGGCGGTGGAGGTCACGCCAGTTCCAGGACGAGCTTGCCGACGTTGTCCCCGCGGAACAGCATCTGGAACGTCTCGGGGAAGTCGTCCACGGTGCCCTTCACCACGTGCTCCTTGACCTTGATCCGGCCGTCCCCGATCCAGCCCGCGAGCTCCTGGGCGGCCGCGCCGTAACGCTTGGCGTAGTCGAAGACCACGAAGCCCTCCATGCGTGCGCGACGCACCAGCAGGGACAGGTAGTTCGAGGGGCCGACGACCGCCGTGTCGTTGTTGTACTGGCTGATCGCTCCGCAGATCACCACGCGTGCGCGCATGGCCAGCCGGGTGAGCGCCGCGTCCAGGATGTCCCCGCCGACGTTGTCGAAGTAGACGTCGATCCCGTCGGGGGCCAGCTCACGCAGTGAGCGCTTGACGTCGTCGGAGCGGTAGTCGATCGCCGCGTCGAAACCGAGCTCATCGGTGAGCAGCGCGCACTTCTCCGGACCGCCGGCGATGCCGACGACGCGGCAGCCCTTCACCTTGGCGATCTGGCCGACGAGTGTGCCGACCGCGCCGGCCGCGCCGGAGACCACCACGGTCTCGCCCTCCTTCAGCGCGCCGACGTCCAGCAGACCGAAGTACGCCGTCATACCGGGCATGCCGAGGGCGCCGAGGTACGTCGACAGCGGGGCGAGCGAGGTGTCGATCCGGAGAGCGCCCCTGCCGTCGGAGACCACGTGCTCCTGCACGCCGAAGGTGCCGACGACATGGTCGCCGACCTGGTAGTCCGGGTGGTTGGAGGCGGTGACCTCGACGACCGATCCGGCCCGCATCACCTCGCCGATCCCCACGGGCGGCAGGTAGGAGGGGCGGTCGTCGAGCCAGCCCCGCATGGCGGGGTCCAGCGAGATGACGCGCGTCCGGCCGGCGAACCGGCCCGGCCCGGGCTCCTCCACGGGAGCGGAGTGGTGCTCCCAGTCCTCGGGTCGCACCGCACCCGAGGGACGAGCAGCCAGCCGGATCTGACGATTGGTCGCAGACATGAAGCCTCCTGTGGTTCACAACTCGCTTTCGACCATACCGACCAGTAGGTACGACCGACAGTGTGAGGTGCGCCACGATCTGGACGGCCGGACATCCGGAACCCCGCTTTGGTCCAGACCTATTGACGAAAGGTCTGGACCAGACCACGCTGCACCCACCGGCACCGAGAGGAGAGCACGGCATGACTGGTCGCACGTCACGACTGCTGGGAATCGGCCTCGCGTTCGCGGGGATGGCACAGATACTCGGGATGGCGGCGCCCGATGCCGCCCGCGCGGAGCAGCCCGCCACGCGCGCCGAAGCGCCGTCCGCCACATGCGCGGTCAAGGGGAAGCCCGCGGGAAAGGTGCTCCAGGGCTACTGGGAGAACTGGGACGGCGCGTCCAACGGCGTACACCCGCCCTTCGGATGGACACCGATCACCGACCCCCGTATCCGCGAACACGGCTACAACGTCCTCAACGCCGCCTTCCCCGTCATCCGCTCGGACGGCACCGTCCTCTGGGAGGACGGGATGGACGCCACGGTCAAGGTCGCCACTCCGGCCGAGATGTGCGAGGCCAAGGCGTCCGGCCTCACCCTTCTGATGTCGATCGGCGGCGCGACGGCCGGCATCGACCTCAGCTCACGCGCCGTGGCCGACCGGTTCATCCAGACGATCGTCCCGATCCTCAGGACGTACAACTTCGACGGCATCGACATCGACATCGAGACCGGCCTCGTCGGCAGCGGCTCCATCAAACAGCTGTCGCCCTCGCAGGCGAACCTCATCCACATCATCGACGGCGTACTGGCCCAGATGCCCCCGGACTTCGGCCTGACCATGGCCCCCGAGACGGCGTACGTCACGGGAGGCAGCGTCGTCTACGGCTCCATCTGGGGCGCCTACCTGCCGATCGTGAAGAAGTACGCCGACAACGGCCGCCTGTGGTGGCTGAACATGCAGTACTACAACGGCAGCATGTACGGATGTTCCGGCGACTCGTACTCGGCCGGCACGGTCCAGGGGTTCACCGCACAGACCGACTGCCTCGACAAGGGCCTGGTCATCCAGGGCACCACGATCAAGGTGCCCTACGACAAGCAGGTGCCCGGGCTGCCGGCGCAGCCCGGTGCCGGTGGCGGCTACCTGACGACGAACCAGGTCGCGCAGGCGTGGAACACCTACGGCAACGGCCTGAAAGGGCTGATGACCTGGTCCGTCAACTGGGACGGGTCGAGGAACTGGACGTTCGGCAACAACGTCAAGGCGTTGCAGCGCCGATGACCGGCCACCGATGACCGGCGGCGGCCGCACCCCTCCCGGTGCGGCCGCCCCGCAGCGCTCCGGGGGCCTGTGACCGGACGCGGCGCTCGCGAAAAAACACGACCGGACGCGGCGCTCCCGGGGGGCGGGCGACCGGCCACCGACGAGAACCGGACACGCCGACCCGGTGGACGAACAGTGGTGATCTCGGCATACCGTCGGCCGGCGAGGGTCCTCCGGTACCGCGACGCCCGGATGCGACGACCGTTGGGCGGACGCCCCCGCGACAGGAGGGCGGCCGAGCGGCACCCCCGGCGCCCTCGGGCGGCCGACGGACGGGGAGCCGGGGCGTATGCGGGAGCCATCACTACGGGGCGCCACCGTGCGGTACGCGGCGCGCGCGGGCGGGAAGCGGAGGGGCGCCGACCGTCGCACGGTCCCACGTTCAACACCCGCCGGGTCTGAGCAGCGGGAAAGAGGAGAGGGGCGTTCCGTCGGGGCGGCCGGGCATCGTCCGGCGGCGCCGTCCGGCTCATGACCGGGGCGCCCGGGCCGACAGCGCGTCAGCAAACGCGGGGAACCGTTTGCTCCAGCGGCGCCCGGCCTGACCGTTCGCGCCGGACGGGTGCCCCCGGGTGCACACAGGGCCGTCGGCCCGGAGCGCGCTCCCTCGCTCCTGCCGGGCACCGGGGGCGGTACGCGCGTAGAGCGGCCGAAAGGCGATCTTGTTCGAACCCCATCCGGAGCACAGGATTCCCACGCAGGTTGTCAGGGTCATGACGGTGAATCCGCCGTCGGCCCTCATGACCTCGCGCCGACGGGCCCGCCCACCCAGCGGGCTCCAGAACCCCCACCGGAGGATGTAGTGAACATCAAGCGCTTCTCCCCCCTCGGCGGCGTCGCGAGACGTGCCCGGCTGATCGCCGTGGCCTCGACCCTCATGGCCGTCTCCGCCCTCGCCGCCCCCACCGCCGTCGCCGAGTCGGGCACCAGCGCACGGGCCACCACCGCGCAGCTCGCCCAGGCGAGCGACGCCGTTCTCGCCGCGGACGTCCCCGGCACGGCGTGGTACACCGACCAGGCGACGGGCAAGATCGTCGTCACGGCCGACGACACCGTCTCGGCCGCCGAGATCGCCACGATCAGGAAGGCGGCGGGCGTCCGCGCCGGCAACCTCGAGATCAAGCGCACCGAGGGCACGTTCAACAAGCTGATCGCCGGCGGCCAGGCCATCTACTCCGGTGGCGGACGCTGCTCCCTGGGCTTCAACGTCCGCAGCGGGACCACGTACTACGCCCTCACCGCCGGGCACTGCACCGAGTCGGGTGGCACGTGGTACACCAACTCGGCCAACACCGCGGTGCTCGGTTCCACGGCCGGGTCCAGCTTCCCGACCAACGACTACGGCCTCATCCGGCACACCAACGCCTCCGCCGCCGACGGCCGGGTCTACCTCTACAACGGTAGCTACCGGGACATCACGGGCGCCGGCAACGCCTCCGTCGGTCAGTCCGTCCAGCGCAGCGGCAGCACCACGGGTCTGCGCGGCGGCACCGTCACCGGTCTCAACGCGACGGTCAACTACGGTGGCGGGGACGTGGTCTACGGGCTGATCCAGACCAACGTCTGCGCGGAGCCCGGCGACAGCGGCGGCCCCCTGTTCTCCGGCAGCACCGCCATCGGCCTGACCTCGGGCGGCAGCGGCAACTGCTCCTCCGGCGGCACCACGTTCTTCCAGCCGGTGACGGAGGCGCTCAGCGCCTATGGGGTCACCATCATCTGACCCCCTGTCCATCCGGCCCTCTGTCCGGCGGGCCCCCTGAACACCGGGTCCTCCGCACACCGGGTCGACCGGGCCGGCGGTCCGCCACGCGGCGGGCCGCCGGCCCTTCCGCGCTCCCTGCCCGCGGTCGCCTTCCGGCGCGGAAGGCCGATCCCGTTCCGCGGCCGCGCCACGGCCCGCCCCCGCGACAACGCCCGCCGGACCGTCCGGCCGTCACCCCTGTCCGCCGTGCGCGCTGCGCCGGCACGGGGACCGGGGACCGCTTGCGCGACAGGTGATTACACCGATGTGCGCGCCCCGACGCCCCTCGACAGTAGGTCCCGCCAGCGAACACGGCGGTACCGGCCGGTCGCGGTGCACGGCCTCGTGAGGAACTCGGGGCCCTCCGTGCCGACCCGGCTCCGCCACGACCGAGAGGACGACTCAGTCGTGCAGCAGCGAAGCAACGAGAGCAGCCACCACGCCCCCGCCCCCGCCCCCCGCGGCCGGCTTCGCGGCAAGGGCCGGTTCCGGCCGCTCATGGCCGGCCTGGCGGCGCTCCTGGCCGTCGGTGGTCTCAACACCGTCATGACCCCCGGCGCCCAGGCCGCCGACAACCCCTACGAGCGCGGTCCGGCGCCGACCACGTCGAGCATCGAAGCCGTACGCGGCCCGTACGCGGTGTCGCAGAGCACCGTCTCCTCCCTGAGCGTCACGGGCTTCGGCGGAGGCACCATCTACTACCCGACGTCCACCTCCGACGGCACCTTCGGCGCGGTCGCCGTCTCCCCCGGCTTCACCGGCACCCAGTCGTCGATCGCCTGGCTCGGGCCACGGCTCGCCTCGCAGGGCTTCGTCGTCTTCACCATCGACACGCTCACCACGCTCGACCAGCCCGACAGCAGAGGCCGCCAGTTGCTCTCCGCCCTGGACTACCTGACGGAGCGCAGCAGTGTGCGCGCCCGGATCGACAGCTCCCGGCTCGGCGTGATGGGCCACTCGATGGGCGGCGGGGGCTCGCTGGAGGCCGCCAAGAGCCGGCCGTCCCTCCAGGCGGCAATCCCGCTCACCGGGTGGAACCTCGACAAGTCCTGGCCCGAGATAACGACGCCGACCCTGCTCGTGGGCGCCGACGGCGACACGGTGGCCCCGGTCGCCACCCACTCGGAGCCCTTCTACGAGAGCCTGCCCGGCTCCCTCGACAAGGCGTATCTGGAGCTCAACAACGCGACGCACTTCACACCGAACACCTCGGACACCACCATCGCGAAGTACAGCATCTCCTGGCTGAAGCGGTTCATCGACAACGACACCCGCTACGAGCAGTTCCTCTGCCCGCTGCCCCGTCCGAGCCTGTCCATCGAGGAGTACCGGGGCAACTGCCCCCACGCCTCCTGAGGTTCGCCACCACCGGTGGCGGTCGCGTCTCCCGCGGCCGCCACCGGTTCCGTCGCGTTCAGGGCCCCGGCCCCGGGCTGTGCGCCCGCACAGAACTGCGCCGCCGCGACTGGGAGCACGCCCATCCCCCCGGCGGCACAAGCCGTGTCGCCGCAGCTCACAAGGGCCTTCAGCTCAGCGAGGGGTGAGTGAAGCCCTGCTTCCGCCTCTGTTTACGCGGAAGTAACGTGAGGGGGTGACCGGAAAGACGATCTCGGAAAGTCCTCTCCGGATATACGGCCGGAGCGCTGAACTCGACGCCGTGGCAGGCCTGACGAAGCGGCTGCGCACCGGACGTGGCGGAGCCCTGCTGTTCTCCGGGGCGCCAGGACTGGGCCGTACCGCCCTGCTGGCGGGCGCCGCCCGCGGCTTCACGGCCGGTCCCGTGCTGAGCCCCCGTACCGCCCCGGCCGAGAGCCGTGTCCCCTACAGCGGTGCGCACGCGCTGCTCTGCGCCGCAGCCGGGCGCATGGGCACGGCGCCCGCCGATGTCCTGCGCAGGGGACTGGCACCGGGCGAACTGCTGGAACTGCTGCGGGGCGTCTCCGCAGGGGCGCCGCTGCTCGTCTGCGTCGACGACGTGCACCTGTGGGACGCCCCGTCGCGCGCCGCGCTCGGCTTCGCCGCCCGGCGGCCCGACTTCCTGGGCGGGACGGGACTGCTGCTCTCGGTGGCGGACCACGCGGTGGCCGACGCCGACCTGTCGGGAGTCCCCGTCGTACGGCTCGGTCCGCTCGACGACCGGGCGTCGGGGGCGCTGCTCGACGGGCTGACCGGCCCCGGCACCGACCACGCCGTACGGGAGGAGCTGCTGTTCGAGGGCGAGGGCAATCCGGCACTGCTCGTGGCGCTGGCCGAACGGCTCTCGCCGGACCAGTTGCGCGGCCGGCGGCCGCTGCCCCGGCCGCTCGCGGGCAGCGGCGCCCTGTCGGCCGCCTTCGGTGACCGGCTGGCCCCGCTGCCCGCCGACACCCGCCTGTTGCTGCTGCTGGCGAGCGCCGCCCACGAGCCGGACCCCGACGGCCCGGGTGTCGACGCCGCCCATGTCCTGCGCGCCGCCCGGGCGGCGGGCCTGGACCCGACGGCACTGGACCCGGCCGAGGCGGCGGGGGTGGCCCGCACGGCCGGCGACCGGATCCTGTTCGGCAGCTCCCTGTGGCGCCGGACCGTGTACGGCGGCTCGCCCCTGTCGCGGCGCCGGGCCGCCCATTCCCTGCTCGCCTCGGTCATCGACGCCGACCGGCACCGCCTGCGGCATCTCCTCCACCTCGCCCTGTCGGCCGAGGGCCCCGACTGCCGTCTCGGCGCCGAGCTCACCGCCGCGGCGACGTCCCCGGACGTCCGGGCGTCCGGCATGGAACGGTCGGTGGCGCTCGCCCGGGCCGCCGAGCTCACCCCGCACGACGACACCCGTGTGGCGCGGCTGACGGCGGCGGCGGAGCACGCCCGCCTGTCGGGGCGCCCCCGCAGGGCACGGGAGCTGCTGTCCGGCGCCCGGGACGGGGCGGCCCATGACGCGGTGCGCGGCCGGGCGGATCTCGTCCGCGGCGCCCTCGCCCTGCGGGACGGTCCGGTCCGCGACGCCCACGAGGCGCTGATCATGGCGGCCGCGCGTCTGGGCCCCTACGACCCGGGACGTGCCATGGCCGCCAGGCTGGCGGCGATGGACGCCGCGTGGGCCGCGGGGGACGCCCAGGGCTGCCTTCTCGCGCTCGACGGGGGCGCCGTCCCCGCCGCGGAGGGCCGGGCCCCGGCCCCCGTGTGCCCGTCCCCGCCCGCACCGCCCACGGCCGGGTCCTCCGTGCCCGAGACGCCCTGGTTCCCGCCGCTCTCCTCCGTGGCGCGCTCGCCCTTCGCGCCCGAGGCGCTCCGGTCCCCGCTCGCGCCGTCCACGGCGGCGCCCTGGTCCCCGTCCGTGGAGGACGAGGCGAACGAGTACCGGAAGGGTCTGCGTACCGCTCTCGACGGGCGCCTCCTCGAAGCCCGGGAGCCCCTGCGGCGGGTGCTCGACCGGGCCCGGGGCGATGACGAGCCGACGCGGCTGCTGCGGGCGGGGGTCGCGGCGCTCGTCCTGGGCGACATCGGGTCGGCGTGCCATGTCAACGCCCGGGCCCTGGCCGTCGCACGTTCGCGTGGGCTCGACGCCCTGGTCCCGCAGGTCCTGGAGCACCTCGCCTACGCCGAGCTCCGGGCCGGACAGCATGCCCGGGCCAGGGCCCACGCCCAGGAAGGACTGCGTGCCGCGCACCGGGCGGGCCAGCGCAACGTCTGCGCCCATCTGCACGCGATCCTCGCCATGGTGGCCTCGGTCCAGGACGACGCGGCGGCTGTGGCCTCGCACGCCGACGCGGCCATGGAGACGGCCGGTCCGCACGGTCTCGCGCAGGCCGCCACGCTCGCCGAGTGGGCGGTGGCCCGAGCCGATCTCTGCCGGGGCCGGGCGTTCGAGGCCGCGGCCCGGCTCGGCCCGCTGGTCCGGCCGGGGGCCCGGCGCGGGCACTTCGCCGTCCATATGCTCGCCGTGCCGTGCTTCGTCGAAGCGGCCGTCGCGTCGGGCGAGCACGCCCAGGCGCGCTCCGCCGTCGAGGGGTTCGCCCTGTGGGCGGCCCAGGGCGCCGACCCCCACGCACCGGCCCAGCTGGCCCGGTGCAGGGCGCTGATCGCCCCACCGGAGGAGACGGAGGCCCTGTACGCCGCCGCCCTGGCCGGCCACGAGCTGGCGGACGGGGACTTCGAACGGGCCCGGACCCAGTTGCTGTTCGGGAAGTGGCTGCGGCGCCGGCGGCGGCCCGGTGCGGCGAAGAGCCGGCTGCGGGACGCGCTCGTCGCCTTCGAACGCGGCGGTGCCAGGCCCTGGGCGGAGCAGACGCGGGCGGAGCTCCGGGCCACCGGGGAGGCACCCGCCCCGCTGCCGACGGGGGGTCTGGCACGTCTGACGCCGCAACAGCTGCGGATCGCGCGCTGTGTCGCGTCGGGCGCGACCAACCGCGAGGTGGCGTTGCGCCTCTCCGTCAGCCCCCGCACGGTCGACCATCATCTGCGCAACGTCTTCGCGCTCCTCGGCGTGCGTTCGCGGGTGGAACTCGCCCGGCTGGTGGACCGGGCGGAGGAGGGCGGTGCAGACCTCTAGGGACCGACCGGACGGTATGTCATCCTTCGGAATCCACGTAGTCCCGGTACGGCGGGCGGGCCGCTCCCCGTACCGGAGCGAGCCGACTCCGGTGGAGGACCGCGATGCCCCACGTCGTACGATCCCGGGCCCGGGCACTGCCCGGGACCCAGCCCCCCACGCCCACACCGCCCACCGTGCCCGCGGTGTCCGCCCGGGCGGTCCTGCCCGGCGCACGGGGCGGCCCGGCCGAACCCCCGCTCCGCTCCCCCGTCCGCCCCCTGCCCGCCGTCGACGAGAAGGCGCTGGCGGTCCTGCACCGGGCCGCCCGGGCGCTGAGGGAGGAACTGCCCGAGCTGACCGACCGGCTGGTGGACGCCCTGCGGGATCGGGAACCGGCGTACCGTGCCGCCATCGACGCCGATCGCGCCGACATCCGGCAGGAGGCCCTGCGCTCCCTGGGTCACGGTCTCGACTCCCTGCTGCACCCCCGGGAAGCGCGCGACGCCGCCCGCCGCTGCTCCCGGAGGATCGGCGCCACCAGGGCGGGTCAGGGGCTGCCGCTGGACGCGTTGCTGCACGCCTTCCGGCTCGGCGGCAGCATGGTCTGGCAGGGCCTCGTCGACAGGACGGCGCACCACCATCCCCATGACGTGCACCTGCTGGTCCATGTCGCGGCCGACGTGTGGAACTTCGTCGACGAGCACTGCGCCCTCGTCGCCGACGGCTACCGGCAGGTCGAGCGGCGGCTGGCCCGGCGGCACGAGGACCGGCTGCGGCTCATGACGGCCGCGCTGCTGGACGGAACGACCCGCATCGCCGATCTGCCGGAGGTGGCCGCCGCGCTCGATCTGCCGGAGCGGGGCCGGTACCTCGTCGTGCTGGTCTCCGGAGGCGACCGGGCCGCGTACGCCGGTGCCCGGCGGCCGCGGGGACCCGCGGGCACCCGGGCGGTGTGGCACACCGGCGCCGGCACCGAGCGCGGCATCGTGCTGATCGGCGACAGCGGTCCGGCGGACGTGGCGCGCCGTATGACCGGACCCCCCGGCGCCAGGATCGGGATCGGTTCGGCCGTCGAGGGACTCGCCGCCGTGGGCGAGGCCCGCAGGCTCGCCGAGACCGCTCTGGGGATCTGCCCCGACAGCGGCGGCACCGTCCTGCTGGACGACCACCTGCCCGCGGCCCTCGTCGTCCGGGCGCCCGCCCTCGGGACCGCGCTCGCCGAGCGGGCACTGGGCCCGCTGCTGCGCCTCGACGGGACCGACCGCGATCTGCTGCTGGACACGCTCGCGGCCTGGCTGGACTGCGACGGATCGGCCCAGCGGGCCGGCGCCCGCCTCTACTGCCACCGCAACACGGTCCTCAACCGGCTCCGCCGTTGCGAACAGCTCACGGGGAGGTCCCTGACACGCCCCAGGGACGTCGTGGAGATCTCACTCGCCCTGACGGCCCTGCGTCACCTGGACGTCCCCTGAGGGGCCGCCGCCGCGGTGGGCTCCCGTGATCCGTCCGGCGATCACCGCGGTCCGCCGGACGGAGGGACGAGGCAGTGGGCCGGCCCACGACGAGCACGGGCGGCAGGCACGAGGCGACGAGGCCGGCCATCGCGGTGGAGCGGAGCCGGAGCAGGAGCGCCTCGCCGTCATCCTCCGCGGCTCGCCGGCCGGCGGCCTGCGGCCGGCCGGGCGCTGGTAAAATGGAGCCCACGCTTCGACGCTGCCGGGGCCCGTACCGAGACGAGGTACGGGCCCCGGCCCGTTCCGGGCGGCCAGACCAAGGAAGGTTCCCCATGAACGCGAAGCCGTCAGCCACTGGGCGCTCCGGTGCCGGCAACAAGGACCGCGGCCAGGCGCCGCGGGGCGAGCTCTCGGTGCCCGAGACGGTGGTGCCGGGCCTTCCGCCGGCCGGGTCCTTCGCCGAGCTGGACCTGCCGCCGCGGCTGGTCGAGACGATGACCGGGCTCTCGGTGCGGGAGCCTTTCCCCATCCAGGCCGCGACCCTGCCGAACGCCCTGGCCGGCCGCGATGTCCTCGGCCGGGCCCGGACCGGCTCGGGCAAGACGCTCGCCTTCGGTCTCGCGCTGCTCGTCCGGACGGCCGGCCTGCGCGCCGAGGCGAAGCGGCCCCTCGCGCTGGTCCTCGTACCGACCCGGGAACTCGCGCAGCAGGTGAGCGACGCGCTGGAGCCCTACGCGCAGGCGCTGGGGCTGCGCCAGACGACCGTGGTCGGCGGGCTGTCCATCGGGCGGCAGGCGACGTCCATCCGGACCGGCGCCGAGGTCGTCGTCGCGACCCCCGGGCGGCTGGCCGATCTGGTCGCCCGTCGGGACTGCCACCTGGACCGTGTACGGATCACCGTGCTGGACGAGGCGGACCAGATGTGCGACATGGGGTTCCTGCCGCAGGTCTCGGAGATCCTCGACCAGACGCGCCCGGACGGGCAGCGGATGCTGTTCTCGGCCACGCTCGACCGCAATGTCGACCACCTGGTCCGGGGCTATCTGCACGACCCGGTGTTCGCGTCGGTCGACCGGGCGGCGAGCGCGGTCACCACGATGGAACACCACGTCCTGAACGTCCATCCGGCCGACAAGTACGCCACGGCGACCGAGATCGCGGCCCGGGACGGGCGGGTGCTGATGTTCCTGGACACCAAGCACGGCGTGGACCAGTTCACCCGCCACCTGCGGGGCAGCGGCATCCGGGCCGCCGCCCTGCACAGCGGGAAGTCGCAGCCGCAGCGGTCCCACACCCTCGCGCAGTTCAAGGACGGCCTGATCACGGTCCTGGTGGCCACCAACGTCGCCGCCCGCGGCATCCATGTCGACAGTCTGGACCTCGTGGTCAACGTCGATCCGCCCGCTGACGCCAAGGACTACCTGCACCGCGGCGGGCGTACGGCTCGCGCGGGCGAGTCCGGCAGCGTGGTCACGCTGGTCACCCCGGGCCAGAGGCGGGACGTGAACCGGTTGATGTCGGACGCCGGGATCCGTCCCACGGTCACCCAGGTGCGGTCCGGCGAGGCGCGGTTGTCCAGCATCACCGGCGCCAAGCGCCCCCCCGCGGGGGACGGGGCGAAGGGCTCCAACGCCCCCTTCCGGGGTCTGGGTACCTCGACGGGCCGCGCCCCGAAGGAATCCCGCCGGGCGGCCGAGGCTCGCAGGACCGCCGAGGCCAGGAAGGCCGCTCGGGTGCGCAAGGCGCACTGACCGCCGTACGGAGCCGCCGTACAGGCCGCCGTCACGAGCGGCCGCCCTCCGAGCAGGACCCTGCTTCCGCCGCCGGCCGCCTCGGCCCTCGGAGCGGTCCGTCGTCCCCGTCCGGCCGGGCCACGGCCCGGCCCGGCTCGTCGGCCACGGGCAGGCGCCCACGACCGCCGGGGCGCCCGGCCACGTGAGCGGATGGAAACACCGCCTGCCGCCCCGCCCCACCCGGCCCGCCCCGCCCCGACCACGGCGGCCCGGGAGCCGGGCGCAACACCGTCAAAGCTCCACAAGCGCACCCAAGCGATGTCACGGTCCGTCAAGAAAGACCAACGGGGCCTTTTCCGGGGCGTGTTGCCCAAGCCGTGTCATGAGCACCCACTCCGCCCGCATAACGAACACAGTTGTTCATCAGAAGGACAAGAGCTGGTCAAGAAGTTGAACTGCTCCTGTCAACTGTGATCATTCGCTGGCACTCTCGCTCCAGCCGCACCCCCCACCGAGCGAGAGAACGGAGACCTCGTGTCCCCTCGCAAGACTTCCCTGCGCGCCACCACGCTCGCCGCCACCGCAGCGATGGTCGTCCTCGGCCTCCAGGCCGGTACCGCGACCGCCGGCCCCGCCGCGGCGCCCCGCCCGGCCTCCGACGCCCCCTCCGCCTCGGCGCTGCCCCTGAGCGCCGCACAGCGCGCGGGCGCCCTCCAGCAGGCCCAGGCCGGCGCCGCGACCACCGCGCGCGGCATCGGACTGGACACCACCAAGGAGCAGTTGGTGGTCCGCGACGTCGTCAAGGACGCCGACGGCACCGTCCACACGCGTTACGAACGCACCTACGCCGGGCTGCCCGTCCTCGGCGGCGACCTGGTCACCCACACCGCCCGGGACGGAAAGCTCAAGGGCGTCACCAAGGCGACGGAGGCGCGGATAGCCGTGGCGTCCACGGACGCCACCGTCGGTGCCGCCGCCGCCAGGAAGAGCGCCTTGACCGCCGCCGCCCTCGAAGCGGGCGACGCGGCGGGGGCCACCGCCGCCAGAACTCCGCGCAAGGTCGTCTGGGCCGCCTCCGGCAAGCCGGTCCTCGCCTACGAGACCGTCGTCACCGGCGTCGCCCACGACGGCACGCCCAGTGAACGGCACGTCGTCACCGACGCCACCACCGGAAAGCAGCTGTTCGCCTTCGAGGCGATCGAGACGGGCAGCGGCACGAGCCAGTACAGCGGCTCCGTGACCCTCGGCACCACAAGCACGTCGTCGGGCTTCAGCCTCACCGACGCCGGACGCGGAGCCCACAGGACGTACGACCTGAAGGGTGGCACCAGCGGCACCGGCACCCTCTTCACCGACACCGACGACGTGTGGGGCAACGGCCTGGCCACCAACCGTCAGACGGCCGCCGTGGACGCCCACTACGGCGCCGCCACCACCTGGGACTTCTACAAGAACGAGCTGGGCCGCAACGGCATCGCGGGAGACGGCAAGGCCGCCTACTCCCGGGTCCACTACGGCAACGCCTACGTCAACGCCTTCTGGGACGACAGCTGCTTCTGCATGACGTACGGCGACGGCACGGCCAACACCCACCCGCTGACCTCGCTGGACGTGGCGGGTCACGAGATGAGCCACGGCCTCACCTCCCGTACCGCGGGTCTGCGCTACAGCGGTGAGTCCGGCGGGCTCAACGAGGCGACGTCCGACATCCTCGGCACGGCCGTGGAGTTCTACGCCAACAACACCGCCGACAAGGGCGACTACCTGATCGGCGAGAAGATCGACATCCGGGGCGACGGCAGCCCGCTGCGCTACATGGACAAGCCCAGCAAGGACGGCAGCTCGGCAGACTACTGGTCGAAGAGCGTCGGCAACCTCGACGTGCACCACTCGTCCGGGGTGGCCAACCACTTCTTCTTCCTGCTCGCCGAGGGCAGCGGCGCCCGGACCGTGAACGGCGTCAGCTACAACTCCCCGACCTCCGACGGCTCCACCGTCACGGGCATCGGCCGGGTCAAGGCGTACAAGATCTGGTACAAGGCCCTGTCCACCTACATGACGTCCTCGACCAACTACGCCGGTGCCCGTACCGCCACGCTGAAGGCCGCGAGCGACCTCTACGGTGCGACCGGCGCCGAGTACCAGGCCGTCGGCAAGGCCTGGGCCGCGGTCAATGTGAAGTAGCTCCCGCACGCACGTGCCTGCCGGTGCCCCCTCGGGGGCGCCGGCAGGTCCGTCGTCTCCCTCGGCGCGGGCGGGGGCCGGTCCTCAGAGGCTGAAGACGCGGGCGACGAAGTACGCGGCGACGAAGATCACGACGAGGCCGATGACGGCGACCCACAGCATCGGGTGCTCCCACACACCGCCGTCGTGGCGCTCCTCGTGGGCTTCCGCCGTCGACCCCTCCGCCGGGGGCGTCTCCCCGGGTGGCTTTCGGTCATTGGGCATACCTCCATGCTGACCCCGCGGCCGGGTGCCCGCACCCGCAACGTGCCGCGGCCCCGGTCGGCGGCCCCGCTCCGGCCCGGTGCCCCGCGGCGGGCGGTACCCGCCCGGCGGGCGCGTCTCCGGGGCACCCCGAAGGGACCGCCGCCGGACCGGCGGGGGCGCGCGATTGCTCCGTACGGGCGAAGCCCGGCGGGAAAACGGGCGCGCGCCGAGCGGGGCCTGCCACCCTGCTGGTCGACACCGACCGGAACGATCCGGTGACAGGGCGGCAGGAGGACCGATGTCGGGCCGAAGTACACGGGTGGGAGGACGCCAGGTGACGGCTGTCCTCGCGATGGGAGGGGGGCTGATGCTCGGACAGGCGGTCCCCGCCCGGACCGACGGCGGTCGCGGGCCGGGGCTCCCGGCGAGCGGCGGGGCGGCCGGCCGGCCCGCCGGGCCGCCGGCCGACACGGTCGGCACGGCCGCGGAACCCGCCCCCGTCACTCCGGCGGGGACCGCCCAGGGCGGAGGCACGACGGGGCAGGGGCCGTAGCCGCAGGGCCGCCGCTCCCGGCCGTCCGGGCGCACGCCGCGTCACCGTCCGCCGCGGCGGAACCCTCACCACGGACCGCCACGGCGGACCCCACCGCGCCGTATCCGGCGCGCGGTCCGTCAGGCGCCCGGTGTCACGACGTGCCCGGCGACGCCCAGCCGGCCGGCTGGGCGGGGTCGAGCAGACGCCACTGGGCCAGCACCTTCGGGTCCTGCGCGTCCAGCCAGTCGGTGAGTTCGCTGAAGGAGACGCACCGCACCTCCTTGCGCCGGCAGACGTCCCGCATCACGTCCTCGACGGCATCCATGTAGATGCCCCCGTTCCAGTCCTCGAAGTGGTTGCCGATGAACATCGGCGCCCTGCTCCCGTGGAACACGCGCTCGAAGCCGGCCAGGTACGAGTCCCGCGTCTGCTCGCGCCAGAGGGAGTACTGGGACGGATCGCCCTGGGTGAGGCCCTTGGACTGGTTGTACAGATAGTTGAAGTCCATGGACAGGACCTGGAAGTCCTTGCCCGGGAAGGGGAGCATCTGCAGGGGGAGGTCCCAGACCCCGTTCTTCTTCTGCGGCCATATCTGGAAGTCGCCCGCGGAGCTCGCGTCGTAGCGCCAGCCGAAGGGCTTGGAGGCCGGTATGAGGGTCTTCTGCCCCTCCAGACAGGGCGCGCGCCCGCCGACGACCTCACGGGTGGGGTCGAACGGCAGCGGGTCGATGTCGTCGAAGCCCGTGTTCGTCTTCCAGTTCTGCACGAAGGAGTAGAACTGGTCGATCTCGGCGGTCCACTCGTCCTTGCTCCAGTCGCCGCCGCCCTTGGCGCCGCAGAAGTGGCCGTTGAAGTGCGAGCCGATCTCGTGGCCCTCCTTCCACGCCTTGCCGAGCTGCTCCAGGGTGGTGCGGATGTGCTCGCGGGTGGGGTAGGAGATCGCGGCCGATCCCACCCCGTGCTGGGGCGGCCGGTACAGCTTCTTCTTCTCCTCCGGCAGAAGGTAGATGCCGGTGAGGAAGAAGGTCATGTGGGCGCCGCTCTCCTCGGCAACCTTGCGGAACCTGGAGAACATCCGGTCGTCGCCCTCCAGGGCGCCGTCCCAGGAGAAGACGACGAACTGCGGCGGCTTCTGGCCGGGCTTGAGGCGCTGGGGCTTCAGCTGTCCGGGCTGAGGACCGGTGTACGAGGTGGACCCGTCGCCCAGGATCTCGACCTTCCCGTCCCACTTCTCCTCGTCGGCCCCCTTGGCGGCGCCCGTGCCCTTCCCGCCGGTCGCCGACCGTGGCGACGGTGCCGTGCTGGGGCTCGTCGGGGACGCCGTGTCCTCCTGGGCGCCGCCCGTCAGCCGGGGGAGGAGAGTGATCGAGCCGGTCGCGATCAGCACCGCCGCCGCCCCGAGGCCCACGCCGCGGGTGCCCACCCGGGACCACGCCCGCCGCACGGCCGCCTTGTTCCAGGTCATCTCGACTTCCCCTTCTGGGTCTCGGTGGCGCCCTTGCTCCGCGACACCGCGTCCGTGTACTGGTCGAAGATCTCCGCGGGCTGGTCCGGGCCGGCCGAGGATTCCCCGCCCAGGCCCTCCAGCGGCAGCGGCGCGAGGCTCTTGGCGAGGTCCATGCGGTAGACGACGACCGCCGTCGACTCGCCACCGCCGTACCCGACGTACCAACGGGCCGTGTCGTCCTTGGTGCCGCCGCTCTTCCCGGCGTACTCGCCCCGTCCACCGGGACCGAGCGCCTCGGTGACCCGAGCGGCCACGGCGGGGCTCACGGCCCGCTTGGAGCGCGGCGCGGTCAGGGGCACGGGCGCGCCGTTGCGGGTGATCCGCTGCACGGAGTACGGCTCCGTATGGGTGCCCCGGGCGGCGAACGTGCTGTAGGCGGCGGCCATGCGGATGGCGCTCGGCGTGGAGTTGCCGAGCGCGAAGTCGGGCACGGGCGGCCCGAAACTGGCGGGGAGCAGTCCGGCCGACTGGGCCGTGCCGCGCACCCGGTCCAGACCCACGTCCATGCCGAGTTGCAGGAAGGGCGCGTCGGCGGAGTCCGCCATGGCCTGTCGCAGGGAGATACGGCCGTGGGAGCGGCCGTCGAGGTTGTGGCCCTTGACCATCTTGCCGCCGCGGTCCCAGTAGGGCCCCTCCGGCGTTCTGAGGGTGACGCCGTCGTCGCCGTCGTAGACGGTCGAGGGGGTGACCGGGACCCGGGGGCCGTTGCGCTCGCGCTGGACGCCGTGTTCCAGGGCGGCGGCGTAGACGAAGGGGGTGAAGGCCGTTCCGGCCGGGACGGTGGCGGTGTTGGACTCGTTGAAGGCCTGCTTCTTGTGGTCCGGTCCGCCGTGGACGGCGAGTATGCGGCCGTCGGGAGCGACGGAGGCGGCTCCGAATCGGGCGTACCGGTCGGCGTCGCGGTCCTTCGGGTCCAGCGTGGCGCGGGAGTCCCCGACGGCCTTGGTGAGGGCGGTCATGCGTCGCTTGTCGAAGGTCGTGTAGATCTGGTAGCCGCCGAGGGCGAACTGTTCCTCGGTGATGTGTCCCGCGCGTTTTGCGTACGTCTCGGCGAGCTCGACGAGGTAACCGTCCTGGCCCCCCGCGCTGTTCGGCCGGGTCGGTTTCCTCGGTTCGGGGAACGTCGTGTAGCGGGCGCGCTCCTCCCGGGAGAGCTTGCCGATCTCGACCATCCGGTCCAGCGTCCACGACCACCGCTCGACGGCACGCTCGCGGTTGGCCGGCCGGACGGCGGGGTCGTAGAGCGAGGCGCCCTTCAGCAGGGCGGCGAGGAAGGCTCCCTCGCTCGCGTTGAGCTGGGTGACCTCCTTGCCGTAGTACGCCTGGGAGGCCCGCTGCAGTCCGTAGGTGCCCCGGCCGAACCAGCTGGTGTTGAGGTAGTCCTCAAGGATCTGGTCCTTGCTGAGGTGGCGGTCCAGCTTGATGGCCAGCAGCATCTCGGTGAACTTCCGGGAGAACGACTGGTCCTGGGTGAGGTAGACGTTCTTGACGTACTGCTGGGTGATGGTGGACCCGCCCTGGGTGTCACCCTCGCCGACGGTCCGCAGCAGACCACGGGTGATGCCGCCCACCGAGACACCGGGGTCCGAGTAGAAGTCGGCGTTCTCGGCGGCGAGTACGGCCCAGCGGACGTGCTCGGGGATCTTCTCCAGGGGCATCTCCTGGCGGCTCACCCAGCCCGTGCGGGCCATCCGCGAACCGTCCGACCAGTAGTAGACGTTGTCCTGCTGGGTGGCGAAGGAGTTGAGATCCTCGGGTATCTCGGTACGCGAATAGGCAACGCCGACCACCACGGTGAGAGACACCACGGCCGTCAGGAACGACAGCACCAGCTGACGCCATGACGGTATCCAGCGTCGCCAGCCGGTGCGGCCGGATCGCGGGTAGTCCGGCCTGCGCAGGCGCGGCCGGCGCGGCTTTGCCCGCTTGCCTCGGTGTCTCGTCCTGGTCAGGGGCTCTGCCGCGTCCCGCAGATACTGCGCGGCTCTTCTGTAAGTGCTGTGCTCGGTCATCCCCGTCCAGCCATGACTAGGGCCGCACGCAACAGCGAGCACCCGTCCGACATCTGTAAGCGGCGCGACGAATCCACCACAAAACCACCCCCTCAAACCTGACCGAGAGTGATCTTCGCGACGTCACGTAAAGATAACAGGCCCCTCCGACGACCTAACGGGAACCGTTGCCGCGACCGTTGGGGCGGGGGGGGCGGCGGGCAGGCGGGCGGCCTCCGCCGACCGCGCCACGACACCGGGCCCAGCGGACCGGACGAGGACGGCCACCGGGCCGCACGGCGAAGGCGGTGCGAGGACGGCCCCCGCGGGCCGCGGAGCCGTTGCCCGCGCGTGACGGCGGCCTCCGCCCGCGGGCGGAAGCAGCGCGAGGTGCGCCTCCATCGGTCCCTGACCCGCTCTCAGAGCACGCCGGTCGCCGAACGGACCGAACGCGGCGAGCGGTGCACGAGGGCCGAGACCCTGGCACCGTCCTCCCCGTTCACCGGGGTGAAGAGCAGGATCAACGACGAGGGAGCGTCCATGGGACGCAGGGACGACATGGACACCCGGATCGGCGCGCTGCCGTGCGGTGTGACGGTGACGACGCGGGAGGCGGGCTCGTCCAGGGAGTGGCAGCTCCACCAATGACTCAGCTCCGGGGCGTCGACCGCGAGCCGGCTGTACAGCTCGGCGGTGCGCTCGTCCGGCAGGTTCAGCCCGGTCTGGGCCCGGAAGTACCGGAAGACGCTCGCGGCCAGCGGCTCCCATTCGGTGTCCCCCAGCACGTCGCGCATGTGCTCGTCGGCCGCCACTAACCACATCAGGTTCCGGCGGTCGGCGGGCAGGGCCGAGGGATCACCCCAGACGGCCGACCACGCCGCGTTCCACGCCGTCAGGTCGAAGTTCCGGTCGAGCAGGGCGGCCGGGCTGGCGGGCCAGGAGTCCAGCACGGACTGGAGCGCCCCCTCCGAGGATCCGAGGGCGGCGCTCGCGTCGGGTTCGTCGTAGCCGGCCAGCCGCAGCGCGTGGCGCACTTCGGAGTCGTCGAGCCTCAGCACCCGGCCGATGGACTCCAGTACCTGTCGCGACGCGGTGACCCTTCCCTGCTCCAGCCACGTGTACCAGGCGATGCTCACACCGGAGAGCGCGGCGACCTCCTCCCGGCGCAGACCGGGGTTCCGGCGACGGGACGTCGTGGGCAGGCCCACGTCCTGGGGCTTGAGCAGGGCGCGATGGGCCCGGAGGAACGCACCGAGTTCATGGCCGGCGGCGGGGGTTGGCATCTGTCCGGCTCCTTCGGGGGCGCCGGAGGGACCCGGCGGTGTGGACACATCCTGGCGGGATCCACGGCCGGCACGGAGCGTTCCGGAGAGCCGCCGGTCCAGCCGATCGACTGATCAGCCGAAGTCCATCACATCAGCCAGGCGGGCCTCCAGTTCGAGGACCCGATCATGCCTCGCACCGATGATCCCGTAGCGCCACGACCGTCCGTCACCGGGGGCGTCCGCGTACAGCACCACCCCCTCCCCGGTGTCGCGGTTCCAGCCGACGCCGGCCGCGCCCACCCGGCTCGCCGCCGTCTCGAAGTCGTACGCGAGCACGGTGCGCCCGTTGTCGAGGAGCCATACGGGCGGCTCGTCCAGGCCGGCGGAGCGTGCCAGCCGATCGACCATGACCTGGGGGGTGGTGGTGGCCGTACGACGGATGTTGCTCTCCGTGGCGAGCAGTGTGCCGTCCCGGGTGATCACCGCGTCGATGCTGAACGGACCGGCGTACCCGCCGCTCGCCAGGTGGTCCCCCAGGGACGCCCCCCACTGCTCCAGCTCGGCCGCCGCGTCCGCCCTCTCCCCGGCCAGCGGGGACACGTACCCGGCGAACACCCCGTCGACCGTGCGCATCTCTCCGTTGAAGACCGGGCGGACCCCCTGCGGGCCCACCTCCATCTGGATGCTCACGGAGTGGGCCACGTCGAGCCACTCCTCCACGACCCACAGCCCCTCGGCACCGCCCAGGCCCTCCTGGTCGATGCCCGACCACCACGCGTCGGAGGGCGAGACGAACCTCATGCCGTGGCCCCCCGCGGAACGATCGGGCTTGAGCACGGCGCGACCGGAGGCGGCCAGCCGCCGCGGCACGACCTCGTCGAGCCGGCTCCGGGGGCACGCGCACCCCCGCGGCAGCCGGATGCCCAGCTCTCCGGCCACCTGACGGAAGCCCGTCTTGGTGTTGAGCCGGGAGGTGACGTCCAGCGCGGCCGCTGCCGCGCCGACCTCCGTATAGGGGGCCACGGGGACACCCAGTTCCGCGGCCAGGGCGACCGACGAGGCGTCCAGAGCGGTGGGCAGCAGGGCGGCACCGTCACGGTCGGCGAGCAGCGCTCTCAGGGGCCCCATCAGCCCCGCGTGACGCAGGGCCTCCGCCATGGCGGTGCCCCCACGGGACGGCACGTGGACCACGGACACGCTGTCGCCGGGAACGCCGAGCAGATCGAGCGCGTAGGAGGTGAAGGCCCGGCCCACCGGGACAGGCGAGACGAGGACGTCCCCGGCCTGGAGCAGCCAGACCTTACGGGGGGCCTGCGTGGCCCACCGCTCCAGCACGGCGTCCGCCTCCAGACCCAGTGCCAGATCGGAGACGAAATTCGCGTAGACGATCCACGGCGAACGTTGCTCCACACCGCTTCTCCGTTCCCCTCGGGGAGCACCGGCCCACACCGGCAACCTACCTCCGCCGCCCGCCGGCCGCCCGCCCGCCGGGAGTTCCCGCGCGGCCGGGCCGGGGCCGGCGGGTGCCCCGGCGCACGACAGCGCGCCTCCGGGCCGGGGCGACCCGCCAGCGGGGGCCGGCCGGGGGCCGGTGGAGGTGCCCGCGGTGCCCGGCCGGCGCGCGACGGGCCGCGCCTTCGTCGCCTCGCCGCCGCCCGGCGGCGGAGAACGGCGCGTCGCAGCGGCGGCAGGCGCTCCTATTCGGTGGCGCAGGGGTCGCAGCAGGAGGGGGCGCGCTCGACGCAGACGGTGACGCCGTCGGTGTTGTCGGTGGGGTCGGGGTCCTTCTCGGCGGCCGTGGCGGTCGCGGTGTTGGTGGTCCGGCCCGTCGTGGTGGCCTTGGCCCGCAGGACGAGCGTCGCGGTGTCTCCCTCGGCCAGGTCGCCGACCGTCCACACGCCGGCGGCGGGGTCGTAGGTGCCGGCGGAGGAGTCGGCGGACAGGAAGGTGAGGCCGTCGGGCAGCTGGTCGGCGACGGTCACCCCGGTGGCCCGGTTCGGCCCGGTGTTGCCGACCGTGACCCGGTAGGTCACCGTCTGTCCGACGGTCACCGTGGTCGCGTCGGCCGCCTTCACCACGGTCAGGTCGGCAGCCGGCCTGACGTCCGTGACCGCCTCGTCGGACGTGGCCGTCAGGTTCTCGGGGGCCGGCCCCAGACGGTTCTCGTAGGTGGCGGTGGCCGTGTTGGCGATCCGCTTGCCGCCGCTGGCCCGGTCGATGGTCACCCGGTACTCCACCGTGGTCCCCCCGGGCAGGGTCTCGGTGCTGGGCAGACTGCCCGCCTGGGCTCCGGAGGCGCCGTTGCCGAGACGGAACACCACCTGGTTCCCCCGGGCGTCGAAGTACGCCTGGTCGTCGCCGTCGCCGTCGCTCTTGGGTCCGGCGTTGGGTCCGTCGACGACGCGCAGGGACCCCGGCAGGTACGTGGTACCGGGTGGGACGACGTCGGACAGGGTCAGGTTCTCTGCCGCGCCGCCGCCCTCGTTCCTGGCATTGACGCGGTAGGTGATGACGTCACCCACCTCCAGCGGCCCCGCGGGGATGGCGGTCTTGGTGAGCACCACGAGGGGCGCGGTGCCGAAGAAGACACCGTCCAGGAAGTTCCCGATGCCCTGGTTCCCGCCCGCCGCGGAGATCGAGCGGAAGGCGAACCGGGTGTTCGTCTGACCGGCCGGAACGGTGTAGGTGCCCGTGTAGTAGCCCCAGGCGGTGTTGCCGTCGGTGAAACGCCGCTGCTCGACCGTGGAGCCCGGCGCGCCGATGTCGAGCGCCATGGTGTCCTGGCCGTTGCGTCCACGGTGGTAGAGCCGCCAGTAGAGCTTGGAGCCGGGGGTGGTCGGCAGGTCCTGGTAGAGCGTGGCCACCTGGTTCGCGTTGAGTTCGGCGAACTGGGCGCCGTCCGCCGCCGGCACTCCCGAGAAGCCGGACCGCCACAGCTCGATGCGGTGATCGGTCGCGGTGGTGAGCCAGCCCGGCACCTTCTTGGCGGCCTGCGTCTGGGAGGCGTCCGGCAGGATCTCGTAATCGGTGACGACGGGCTCTTCGAAGCTGCCGTTGACCAGTGCGACACGGAGCGGAGCGGGAGGAGGCGTGGACATTGCTTGTTCCCTTCGTTCGGCGCTGGCTGGGAGGTGCCGCCGACCGGACCACGGATGTGTGCCGGGCCGGACCGGGACCCCGGGAAGCACATCGCACAGAGGGAACCACCGAAAGTGACCATGATTCTGCTTCGGCCAATGCCGTTGGGCAGGTTTGCGTGACATATGTACGGAGGAATGCCCGGCGTGTCTCTCGGCGCTCCTCCGGGTTGCGCATCCCCCGGCACTCAGGTCACCACAGCAACCAGGTCCACCACCCATATGGCCGAAACCTCCGGCCTGATCCGCCACGCCCGAACCCGCGGGAGTGAACCTGGTCTTCGACAGGTTGCCGACTCCCCGGGCCCGGCCCGGCGGCGCCCTCGTGCCCGGTGGCCGGCGTCCAGGAATCGGGTGACCATGCGAGCGGCCAGCTCCGGCTTGGTCGCGAACTCCGTCTTGTCACCGAGGCCGGCTGCCCGGCAGCGGCCGGGGTCGCAGGCCCAGGAACGCGGAACGTACAGTTCCCGGGTCGATCGCCGCGTGCCCTCGCGGGGTCGAGCAGGCGAGGTACACGGCTACCTGGCTGTTCTCGACGCGTCCGGCGGTGCCGGTGTACCGGCGCCGGACACCGGCAGTGTCGGTGCCTTTCTTCACGTCGCCGGTCTCGTCGACCACCAGCACCGCCTCGTCGTCGTGCAGATGTTCCACCACGTCGTCACCCACGTCGTCGCGGACCTGGTCGGCGTCCCACTTGGCCCGCCCGAGCAGGTGCTGCATCCGTCCGGGGCTCTGTCCCCGGCCCACTCGGCTCGGCGATGGTCCAGCGGTTCTTGCGCGGCAGGTCCGACAGCAGGCCGAGTGCCGACTTCCGGGCTTGGTGCCGGGATTCGACCCGCGTGAACCGTCCAGCTATCCGGTTCATCAGGCCCTCGAACACCTCCTGCCAGTGGGCAGGGTCTACGCTGTGACCTGCCGCCACCGCGTGATCTTCGGTCTTCACACACCGATGATCAACGGGGGCCGCGCCCGTCTCCACTGCGCGTCAGGGTCGCGCAGCGTCTGTCTGCCGTCCTGTGGCTGGAGGACTTGTGCAACGTGGCGAAGTCTGGTGGGTCCGGTTCGACGAGCGGAGGTTGGTCGTACTGCTGTCAGGAGAGGACACGTCCGGGATCCGGGTGATGCAGGTCGTCGCTCCGGCGGGCGTCGACATCAGCGGTCTGGGCATCGAAGTGATGGTGGGCGCCGGTGAAGGACTGCCGTTCGAAGGCGTGCTGCGGCTCGCGTTCCCGCGTCCGGGCTTCACCCCTTGCACGTGGCTGACCACTGTGTCCCGGGACGACCTCATAGAGCGGGCGGCCGTCCTGTCCTCCGCGAAGCTCAGCGAGATCGACGACGCGCTCCGACTCGCCGAACAAGCGCAGGAGCAGACGCCGGCGACGACCGCGAAGCTCAGCGAGATGAGGGACGCCCTCCGTCTCGGTGAACTCGGGTAGAGGGAGAAGGAGCCGACGACGTGGGTGGTCGGCCAGATGGCCGACGCTGTCCGACTGGCGCCTCGGCGCCCCTCACCATCGAGATCACGATCTACGGCTGGAGTACTGGTCGGCGGTCCCGTCCTTCACGTACCGCTCGCACTCGGCGGCCGCGAGGAGGCCGTCCAGGTCCTGGGACCGGACAGGGCGGTCCGCACGATCCAGCCCTCGCCGTACGGGTCGGTGCTGAGCCGCTCCGGCTCGCCGTCGAGGCTCTCGTTCACCTGGGTGACTTCGCCGGCGGCCGGCAGGGAGACCTCGGAGACCGCCTTGAGCGACTTGACCACTCCACGCTGCCGAACGGCTCGGAGGCCTCGAAGGTGTCCCCGGCTTTCGGCCGCTCGACATGGACGATGTCGCCCGGCTGCCGCTGCGCGAAGTCCGTGACGCCGATCCGCACCCGCCCGTCACCCGTGGGACGCGCCCACTCGTGGCCCCTGGTGTACTTGCGCTCGTCCGGGAACGGAGCCATGCGAAACCCTCCGCAGAGGTCGCCGTTCGAGGCCCCCGCGGCCTGCGGGACGCGAGCCGGTCACAGAGCCTGCTACAGGTCGTGCCGCACGCTCCGGAGCATCACCCGCGCCGGTGAGCCGGGCGCCGTCCGCCGCCGTCCGGAACCGCCGACGCACGCGTGACGAGGAGTCATATTCGGCCAAGTGTGCTCCCTCCCGCATGGAAGGAAGTGCTCGGGGCACCAGCGTGACACCCGTGGCCCACGGCGCCTGACGGTGTGACGAAGGAGATCTGTTGTGCTGATGGCACACCCCGCTGTTCTTGCCAAGCTCATCGAGGAGTACGAGACGCTGAAGGGCCTGCACGCCCAGGCCGACACGCCTCAGGTACGCCGGCGTCTGGAGGACGTGACCTACACGCTGTGTGTCTCCACCGGGACACGGGACGGCGAGTCCGCCCTGGCCGCGGCCCGTCGGCAACTGCGCGCCACACGCCTGGAGGACGACTCCCTCCTCATCGCCTGAGGGCGTCCGCCGACGGTTCGTCGCCTGCCCCCTCCCCCCTCCCCCCCCTGGCCCCTCGCGCCTGCCGCACGGCTGTGTGCGCCGGCCCCGGTCGCCGGCCGGCTCATGGACCCGCCGACCGCACCGGGGCCGGCGGGACGAGCGTCCCGGCCCGGAGACCCGTTCCGCCTCCCTGCCTTCCGGCCGGATCCCCCCGGGCACGATCCGGCCGGGACGCACCGGCAAGCCGGTGGCCGGAACTCGTCGTCCACCCGCCCGGCGCAGCGCGGCCGGGTGGAACGCCGCCCACGCCTGTTACGCGCCACCCCCGCTCGGGGCACCCATCTTCCGCTTGGACGCCGTCCGCGCGTGGCGGGTGGTGTGGTGAACGGAGCGCACAGAAGGGAGTGGTGCGGGATGACAACGGCTCGCCAGATCATGACGGAGGGCGCCGAATGCGTCGGCGCCCAGGAGACGGTGCTCGACGCCGCGAAGAAGATGACCCGGTTGGGTGTCGGCGCGCTGCCGATCTGCGGCACGGACGACAGGCTCAAGGGCGTCCTGACCGACCGTGACATCGTGGTCAAGGTGCTGGGCGCGGGCAAGGACCCGGCGCAGGTGAAGGCCGGTGACCTGGCGCAGGGCGAGGCGGTCACCATCGGCGCCGACGACGACGCGCAGGAGATCCTGCGCACCATGAGCGGGCACAAGGTGCGGCGCCTGCCGGTGATCGACGGCCACCGCCTGGTCGGCATGGTGGCCCTGGCCGATGTCGCCCGTTCCCTGCCCGATGCCAAGGCGGGTGACCTCCTGGAGTCGCTGTCCACGGACTGACCTGCGCCGACCTCCCCGGGAGACCGGCCCGGCCCCTGACCGGCCGATGCCCTGCGGCCGACGACGCGTCGTCGTGGCCGAAGCCCGTGGCCGGCTCGCGAGGGCTGCTCCCGGGGGTCCCCGCCCGGTTGCTCGGCCGGACCCGACGCGCCTTCCGGAGCGGTGCCGCGTCGGGTCCGGCCGAGCCGCGCCTCACGGCGGGCGGCGGGCGGCGGGCGGCCGGCGGCGGGCGGCGGTCCAGGGGGGTGGCGGCCGACGGACCCACGGCCGCGCCGATCACCGTCACCGGACCGTTCCCGACGAACGTCCTGATGTGCCGCGCGCCTGAGCCACGTCCCGGCCCGCGCGGTATGCGCCGAGCGCGCCGTACGCCGCGTGCCCCGGCGCTCTGACCACGCACTGACCACGGGGTCCTGCCGGTACCGGCGTTGCCGTGCTTCGTCGTCGGCCCGGCCTCCGCACGAACCGGGGCGCGCCGGGCACGGCGCGGTTCAGCGCACCCGGCCCCGTGGCTTCAGCGGCCCCGGCGGGAGCTCGGGAGCGGGGAGCCTGGCACCGTCGTAGCCC
The DNA here is from genome assembly GCF_036322365.1 of Streptomyces sp. SP18CS02. Lineage (NCBI taxonomy): Bacteria > Bacillati > Actinomycetota > Actinomycetes > Kitasatosporales > Streptomycetaceae > Streptomyces > Streptomyces sp. SP18CS02. The sequence continues at coordinate 174,686 of NZ_JAQYXC010000288.1, read as the reverse complement.
TTCACCTCACCGAAACGGGTGCCCTCCATCCAGTCCCGCCGCGCCTCCTCGATCTCCTCGTGCGACCGCCCGATGAAGTTCCACCACATCACGATCTCCTCCTCGAACGGTTCGCCTCCCAGCAGCATCAGTCCCGCGTCGGACTCCGCGCGCAGCGGGAGTTCGGTGCGGCCGCAGCCGAGGTAGAGCATCGAGCCGGGCATGACCGGCACCCCGTCGACATGGGCCTCGCCCGACATGGACAGGACGGCGTACTCGAAGTCCGGGTCGAGCGGCAGCTTCGTGGCCGTGCCGCGCGCCATCGCCAGGTCGGCGCCGACCAGCGGCGTGTACGTCGCGCCCGGCGAGAGGGCGCCGTCGAGGGAGCCGAGGATCACCGTGGCCGTCAGGCCGGGGGCGGTCACCCGGGGGAGGTCGGCGTGGTGCTGGAAGTGCGGCTCGACCTGGCGGTGGGCCGCGGGCAGGGCCACCCAGAGCTGCGCGCCGTGCAGGAACCGGGCGTGCGGCCTGGGGCTCTCCTCGGAGTGGGAAAGGGCGCGTCCCGAGGTCATCAGTCCCAGTTCGCGCGGCCGGATCGTCTGGAGGCTGCCGGTGCTGTCGCGGTGCAGCACCTCCCCCTCATGCAGCCAGCTGACGGTCTGCAGGCCCATGTGCGGATGGGGCGGGACCTGCATGCCGGGCTCGTCGGCGATGTCGTCGGGCCCGTAGTGGTCGACGAAGGCCCACGCTCCCACCATGCGGCGGCCGAGGTTGGGAAGCAGGCGGCGCACCTCGGTGGATTCACCGAGCTGGACGCGGCGGGGGCTCAACAGTTCCCGTACCGGCTCCGCGACGACGAATCCGCGGCCACCGCAGACCGAGGGTGTGGCCTGTCGATCGAGATTGCTCATGCGCCCAACCTAGGGGGTGCGGGTGCCCTTCGTGAGTGCCTTGTGAGCGGCCGGTGGCGAGCGGGGACCCGTGCCCCCGGGACCGTGCGAGCCATCGACGGCGGCACACGTCCGCCTCCCGCCTCCCGCCTCCCGCCTCCCGCCTCCCGCCTCCCGCCTCCCGCCTCGATCGTGCGGCCCGCCGCGCCCCTGGCTCTCACGGTCCGCGCCCGCCGCACCCTCCCAAGTTAGTGGAATATTCAACTACTGCCCCTCGTTGAACCGGCTGCCCGCACCGAGAGGGATCGGTTCGGGGACCGAGGAGGGACGCACGTGAACGACACGTACTACGAGTTCGGGACGGCCGCCGAGCGCTGGGACCGCGCCCGGATGTTCTTCGAGGCCAAGGAGTACGGCACGGCCGCGCGCATCCTGGGCGGGCTGGTGGACGAGGTGCCGGAGCAGGTCGCCCCTCGGCTGCTGCTGGCCCGCGCGTACTACCACTCGGCGCGGCTGGGCAAGGCGGAGGCGGAGCTGCGCACCGTACTGGAGCGTGACCCGGTGGAGCACTACGCGCGTCTGATGCTGGGCCGCACCCTGGAGCGCCAGGGCCGTGCGGAGGAGGCGGCGCCCCATCTGCGGATGGCGGCCGCGATGTCCGGGGACGGGACCCCGTGAGGGCCGGGCCCGGCGGTGTCCGCCGCCGGGCCCCCGGGGTTCCCGGCCCTGCTCGAAGCGCCCCGGCGCATCTCGGCGATACGACGGGTAACGAGGTCGCGGTCGATCACGCAGCCGGTGCCCACCACGACGAACCCGAATACGCTCGATGGAGAAGCGTTCCCCGCATTCCACCCGGATTCGTGGATTCCGGGGCACCGGTGAAGCTTGGACCGGGGGAATGCGGCATCGGTGTTCCGCGGCACACCGATGCCGTCACCGCGGGTCGCCCTCGGCGGCCGCGCTCAGCCGCGGTACGCCTCCAGCAGCCGGAGCCAGACCTCGCTGATCGTGGGGTACGACGGGACCGCGTGCCACAGACGGGAGAGCGGGACCTCGCCCGCGACCGCGATGGTGGCCGAGTGGAGCAGTTCGCCCACCGCCGGGCCGACGAGGGTGACTCCGAGGAGCACCTCGCGGTCCAGATCGACGACCATGCGGGCACGGCCGCGGTAGCCGTCGGCGTACAGGACCGCGCCGGCCACCGCGCCGAGGTCGTGGTCGACCGCGCGGACCCGGTGTCCCCTCTCCTCCGCCTCCGCGAGGGTCAGGCCGACCGCCGCCGCCTCGGGGTCGCTGAAGACGACCTGCGGGACGGCCGTGTGGTCGGCCGTCGCCGCGTGGGCGCCCCAGGGCCCGGTGTCCAGCAGGCCGGCGCCGTCGGCCCGGGCGCCGATGGCCGCTCCGGCGATGCGGGCCTGGTACTTGCCCTGGTGGGTCAGCAGGGCACGGTGGTTGACGTCGCCTACCGCGTACAGCCAGTCGCTGCCCTCGACCCGGCAGGTGTCGTCGACGGACAGCCAGGAGCCCGGTTCGAGACCGACGGTCTCCAGGCCGAGGTCGTCGGTGCGCGGCGCGCGACCGGTGGCGAACAGGACCTCGTCGGCCTCGATCCGCTCGCCGCCGTCGAGAACGACGGTGACGGGGCCGCCCGCCCGGGGCCGTTCCACCCCGCTGACCGACGCGTGGGTCCGGATGTCGGCTCCCGCCTCGGTGAGCGCGTCCGCCACGTGCTCCCCGACGAACGGTTCCATCCTCGGCAGCAGGCCCCCGCCGCGCACCAGCATGGTGACCCGGGAGCCGAGCGCCTGCCAGGCCGTGGCCATCTCGGTGCCCACCACTCCCCCGCCCACCACGATCAGCCGGTCCGGCGCATGCTGTGCGCCGGTCGCCTCACGGCTGGTCCACGGCGCGGCGCCGGCCATGCCGGGCAGCCCGGGCAGGACGGCGCGGCTGCCCGTGCAGACCGCGACGGCGTGGCGGGCGGTCAGTACGTGCCGTCGGCCGTCCGGGTCGTCGACGGTGACCCGCTTGTCGCCGGCCAGGCGGCCGTGCCCCCGGAAGAGGCGGGCCCCGATCGATTCCAGCCAGTCGACCTGGCCGTCGTCCTTCCAGTGGGAGACGTGTTCGTCCCGGTGGGCGAGCACGGCGGCGACGTCCAACGGGCCCTGCGCCGCACGGTTCAGACCGGGCACCTTGCGCGCGTCGGCCCGTGCGATCACCGGGCGCAGCAGCGCCTTGCTGGGCATGCACGCCCAGTACGAGCACTCTCCGCCGACCAGCTCGCTCTCGATCACCGCGACGGTCAACCCGGCCGCCACGACCCGGTCCGCCACGTTCTCCCCGACCGGGCCCGCGCCCAGCACCACGACGTCGTACTCCTGCGTTTCGGTCATGGACGACAGTCTGCTGGGGCGTGTGACGCGTGGCCACATGGGCAGGCGGAATAGCGCGACCCCGGGCACCGTTCGTACGGGGGCGAGAGCAGGTCCGCCCGGGGCGCGAGCAGCCCGACCGGGCGGACACCGCGGCAGCGACGAGCCGATACCGGGAAGAGGTAGGCAGAATGAGCACTGTTGAGCTCACCAAGGACAACTTCGATCAGGTCGTCAGCGACAACGACTTCGTCCTGATCGACTTCTGGGCTTCCTGGTGTGGTCCGTGCCGACAGTTCGCCCCGGTCTACGAGCAGGCGTCCGAGCGCCACGACGACCTCGTGTTCGCCAAGGTGGACACCGAGGCGCAGCAGGAGCTGGCCGCCGCCTTCGAGATCCGGTCGATCCCGACCCTGATGATCGTGCGCGACAACGTCGCCGTCTTCGCCCAGCCCGGCGCACTGCCCGAGGCCGCCCTGGAGGACGTCATCGGACAGGCCCGCAAGCTGGACATGGACGAGGTGCGCAAGTCGATCGCGCAGCAGACCGGAGCCGAGGGCGGCCCGCAGCCCCAGGGCTGACCCGGCCGGCCCTCCTCCCCGCAGCGCACGCCGGCCCCGGGCCCGACTCTACGCACGCCGGCCCCGGGCCCGATTCCACGGGCCGCGCCGTACGGCCCCGGCGCGGACCGCGCCGGGGCTCCGCCCCGCACCGACCACGGCGTCGGGTGCGGGGCGCGGTCGTTCCTACCGGTCGCGTGCCGCCGGCCGTCAGCGCTCCAGCACCAGTGCCAGCCCCTGGCCGACCCCGATGCAGAGCGCCGCGAGGCCCGTGCCCGAACCGGCCGCGGCCAGCTGGTGGGCGACGGATCCGGCGAGGCGCGCGCCCGACGCGCCGAGCGGATGCCCGATGGCGATGGCGCCGCCCCGGGGATTGACCACGGCCGGGTCGAGCTCCGGCCACTCGGCGAGACAGCCCAGCGCCTGGGCGGCGAACGCCTCGTTGAGTTCGAACGTGATCAGGTCGGCGAAGGACCGGTCCGCCCTGGCCAGGGCCCGCCGGACCGCCTCCACCGGACCCAGGCCGAAGAGCTGGGGTTCGACGCCCGTCACGGCGGAGGCGCGGATCCGGGCGAGCGGCTCCCGGCCGCACTCCCGCAGGCCCTCCTCGTCGACCAGCAGCAGGGCCGCGGCGCCGTCGTTGAGCGGCGAGGCGTTCCCCGCCGTCACCGTGCCCGTGGGGCGGAAGGACGGCTTCAGCTTGGCGAGGGCCTCCATGGACGTGCTGTCGCGGATGCACTCGTCCCGGGCCAGGGACACCCCTTCGTACGGCACGACTTCGCCGTCGTACAGCCCCTTCTCCCACGCCTCGGCGGCCTTGCGGTGGCTGGCCAGGGCGAAGGCGTCCTGCCGCTCGCGGGTGATCGCGTGCTTGTCGGCGACGAGCTCGGCGCCTTCACCCAGCGCCACGGTCCACTCGGCGGGCATCTCCGGGTTGGTCATGCGCCAGCCCAAAGTGGTCGAGTGGAGCTGCTGATGTCCGGCGGGAAAGGCCCGCTCCGGCTTCTGGAGCACCCACGGGGCGCGGGACATCGACTCGACGCCGCCCGCGAGGACCACGGACGCATCGCCCACGGCGATCGCCCGGGCCGCCTGGATCACCGCTTCCAGACCGGACCCGCAGAGCCGGTTGACGGTGACACCCGGCACCGAGACGGGCAGACCCGCGAGGAGCACGGCCATGCGGGCGACGTTGCGGTTGTCCTCGCCCGCGCCGTTCGCGTCGCCGAAGAAGACGTCGTCCACCCGGGCCGGATCCAGTGCCGGGGTGCGGTCCACGAGCGCCTTGACGACGTGCCCGGCCAGATCATCGGGCCGCACGGAGGAGAGCGCGCCCCCGAATCTGCCGATCGGCGTGCGGACGGCGTCGACGATGTAGACGTCGCGGATGGTCATCGTGTTCTCTCCCAGTACCTCGGGTGTTCGCCCAGTGAACTATCGTTCACCCTGGCCTGGGCCGAGTCTCCGTGCGGAGGCGGCCGCTGTCAACGGCCTCGGGAGGATCACATGCCGGATACATCGGTCGGCCCGCTGGAGCGCGGTCTCGCCGTGTTGCGGGCCCTCGCCGCGCCGGAGGCCCCGGACCGGGTGCGGCACGGTGATCTCGTACGGGTCACCGGTCTGGCCCGCTCCACGGTGGACCGGGTGATCTCCACCCTCGGCCTGCTCGGACTGGTGCGCAGCGACGGCCGGGAGGCAGCCGTCGCGCCTCCGCTGCTGCGGCTGGCCGGGGCCTACCTGTCGGCCTGCGGGATCCCGGCGGCGCTCGGCCCGGCGGCCGAGCGGCTGGCCGACGAGCTCGACGAGTCGGTGTCCGTCGCGGTACCGGACGGGGACGGGGTGCGTTTCGTCCGCCAGAGCGCGCGGCGGCGGGCCGTGTCGCCCGCCTTCCGCCTCGGCGAGCTGGTGCCTGGTGAGCGGTGCGCACCGGGGGCGCTCTTCGCCGGCCTGCCGGACGGTGCGGGGACGACGGTGCGGGAGGGCGGGTTCCGGGAGCGGGTCGCGGCCGCCGCGCGGGACGGCTGGGCCGTCGACGACCAGCTGCTGGAGCCGGGGCTGGTGGCCCTCGCGGTGCCGGTACGGGACGGGGCGGGGCGAACGGTGTGCGCGGTGAGCGTCGCCAGCCATACGAGCAGGCACTCACCGGCGTCGCTGCGCGAGGCCGCGCTGCCCCGGCTGAACGCCGTGCGCGACGAGCTGGAGGCGTCACTGGCGGCCCGGCGTACGGCCGCCGGACCCGCGGACGTACGGGAGGGCCGGCCCGGGGGCCCCGGGAACGGCCCGGCACAGGAACGGGACGCCTCGGCGGATCTACGCGACGGCGTGACGGAGGAACGGGAGGCGAGGCCCGGCGGCGCACACGACGGTTCCCTCGCCGTACGGGACACCTCCCTGGACGGCAAGCGCGAACTGGGCGCGGGCTTCCTGCAGTCGCTGGCGCGCGGTCTCGCGGTCATGGAGGCCCTGGGCGCGGACCGGGGCGAGGGGATGACGCTCGCGGCGGTCGCCCGGGCGACGGGGCTGGCCCGCGCGACGGCGCGCCGTTCGTTGCTGACGCTGGCCGGGGAGGGGTACGCGACCTGCGAGGGGGGCCGTTTCCGGCTGCTGCCACGGGTGCTGGAGCTGGGCTGTGCCCGGCTCTCCGGACTGGGGACGGCCGAGCTGGCCCAGCCGCACCTGGTGCGCCTGGTCGAGCGGGTCGGCGAATCGGCGTCCCTCGCGGTGCTCGACGGGACGGACATCCGCTACGTGGCCCGTGTCCCCACCGTGCGCATCATGAGCGTCGACATCACCGTGGGGACGCGCTTCCCGGCGTACGCGACGTCGATGGGGCGCGTCCTGCTCGCGGGCCTCTCCCCCGCCGAACGGCCGCCCCTGCCCGCGCGGTCACCGGCCCTGACCCGGCACACCGTGACCTCGGGCGCCGCTCTGGAGCGGATCGTGGCACGGGCGGCGGCCGACGGTCACGCCGTGGTGGACGAGGAGCTGGAGGACGGTCTGCGGTCGCTGGCCGTCCCCGTGCGCGACGCTCACGGCAGGGTCGTGGCGGCGCTGAACGTGGCGCGGCACGCCGGCGTGGGAACGGCGGATTCGATGCGGGACGAGTTGCTGCCCGCCCTGCGGGAGACCGCTCGCGAGATCGAGACGGACCTGCGGGCTCTCGGCGCGCTGGGCTGGACGACGCCGGGTCAGTACCGGTCCGAGACGCGCGCCGACAGGCCGTAGTCCAGCTCCGCCCCGTCCACCAGCAGCGCCTCGACGGTGCGGGTGCCGGGGTCGATGTCGGCCTCCATGCCGTCCCCCACGTAGCGGGGGTATCCGGACGCCCCCGTCCGTCCGGTGGCCCGGACGACGGCCGAGCGGATCGCGCTCTGCGCGAGGTGCGCCGCGTCGCGTCCTTCGATGTGCTCGGGTACCACCAGGATCTCGAAGCGCTGCGGATCTGTGCTCATGCAGGCGACGCTAGAGACGTTCCTCCGTGCGCGCACCTCAGGTGGAGTCGCGGGGGATCGCCCTGGCCCCCATCAGGCCGTGGTGTCCGGGCGGGCCTGCCGGGTCGCGGACCACCCGGTCGACCAGCTCGGCCAGGTGCTGCCCGGTCGTCATGTCGATCTCGACCGTGCTGAGCCGGGGGCGGAGCAGCCGGCCCAGGAGCAGGTCGTCGGCGCCCATGACGGCCGTGTCGCCCGGGACCGCCGCCCCCGCGTCCTGCAGCGCCCGCATGAGCAGCATCGCGTACTCGTCGTTGTAGGCGAAGACCGCGTCCAGGCCGCGTTCCCGCACCTGACGGGCGAGGGCCTCGGCGGACTCCTCCGTCTGGCCCAGGGAGAGGGGTTCGACGACGACGTCCCTGCCCGCCGCCGCCGAGCGAACACCTTCGAGGCGGGGTCCGGAGAACATGTCCAGGCCGGGTTCCGTCGGCACCACCACGCCGATGTGCCGGTAGCCGCGCTCCAGCAGGTGGCCCGCGGCACACCGGCCCACCTCCCGCTGGTCCATGGCCAGGGTGTGGGCGCCCGGCACGGGGTGCGGGCCCAGCGTTATCACCGCTCTCGCGCCCGAGCGCTTGAGAAGGTCCACCCCGTGGGGCGTCAGGGCGGTCTCACCGAGCGACACCACTGCCACCGGACGCAGCTCGGCCCAGGCCCGGGCCGCCTCGTCGGCGTCCATGCCCATGCCGGCGTACTGCACCACCGTGTAGTCGAGACGGCGCAGGGCCCACTGGAGCTCGTTGAGGAAACGGTGGTAGAGGGGGCCCATGGGGATATGCGCGGTGGGCAGCAGCACGATCCGGGTGCGTCCGGCGCGCAGGCTGCGGGCCGCGGCGTGCGGTACGTAGGCCAGTTCCTCGGCGGCCTGCCGCACCCGCAGGCGGGTCGGTTCGCTGATGCGTACGGCCGGGATGTCGTTCAGCACGTACGAGACGGTGGCCCGGGAGACTCCGGCCAGCCGGGCCACGTCGGCGCTGGTCGGTACGGGGCGTTCGGCCGGCGGCCTCGGGGGTGTCTGGCTCATCGCCCGGCATCCTTCCAGACACCGGCGCACGGATGGCGCGGATACCCCGAAGCGCGTGCCGCACCGTGGGTCCCCCGCCGCAGTGACACGTGCGATCCTCCGATCGGACGGTTTCGCGGTACGTACCGTGAGCCCCCGGCACCTCGCACTTCCACCTCGGCGAAAGGGTTCGACGTGCGCCTGCACACCACCACTTGGGGCGAGGGCGACCGTGTCGCACTGCTCATCCACGGCATCATGTCCGATCACCGCACCTGGCGGCGGGTGGGCCCCGCTCTGGCCGACAGGGGCTACCGCGTCCTGGCGGTCGACCTGCGCGGCCACGGACTCACCGGGCCGGCCGGCTCCTACGCGGCCGAGGACTTCGCCGACGACGTCGTCGCCACCCTGCCGGCCGGCGCGGAGCTGGCCGTCGGGCACTCCCTGGGCGGTCTGGCCCTCTCGCTCGCGGTCGAACGGCTCGCTCCCCGCCGAGCGGTCTACTCGGATCCGGTCTGGCACCTGCCGGACGGAGAGGACGGCTATCACGGCGAGCTGCTCGCCCGGGCCAAAACGATGGACGGCGAGCAGATCGCGGCGCTGAACCCTCGCTGGGACGACGTGGACGTCGCCACCGAGCTGGAGACGCTGAAGGTGTGGGACGAGGCGTCGGCGTACGGAGTGGAGAGCATCGTCGGGAAGGACCTGCTGCCGGCCGGACCGGTCGTCCCCTCGCTCGTGACCCTCGCCGACCCGAGCCGGCTGGTCCCGCCGGAGCGGGCCCGGCTCCTGGCCGAACGGGGCTTCGAGGTACGCACGGTCACCGGCGCCGGCCACACGATCCACCGGGACGACCACGACGCCTTCATGGCGGCACTGGAGGGGTGGGTCTGACGCCGCGCCGGCCGGTACCCGGCTCCGGCTCAGCCCCCGGCGAGGACCGGCCAGATCCCCGGGTCCTCGAAGTTCAGGGCCCACAGCGCCGTGTTGGTCACTCCATGACGGCGCAGCACCGGCAGGTGCTCGGCGATCCCCCGGGCGTCCTGGTACCAGACCTGGCGGGTCCTGCCGTTCTCCTGGTACGTGAAGTGGGGCGTCCCGGAGGCCGGGTCGAGCTGGTAGGGGCGGCCCTTCGCCTGGCGCAGCGCCTCCGCCTCCTTCCAGGTGACGTGGCGGGTCGCGGCACCGTCGGCCCAGTCCCAGCCGTAGGCGGGCAGGGCCAGTTCGAGGCGCTCGCGGGGCACGAGGGCGGTGGCGCGGCGCAGCGTCTCGTCGTACCACTCGCCGGTCGCCAGCGGCCCGGCCTCCCCGCCCCTCCAGTGCAGGTCGTACCCCATGATCCGCATGCGGTCGGCGGCCTTGCCGATCGCCGCGTAGTCCCAGACGCGGCCGGTGGTGGCGGTCTGGGGGGAGACGGTGATGACGCACTGCTTGCCCAGCTCGTGCAGCCGTCGGCACACCTCGGTCACCAGGGCGGCGTACCCGTCGCGTACGGCCTTGAGCTCGGCGTCACCGGTCGGGGCGATCGACTCGTAGTCGAGGTCGAGGCCGTCGTAGTCGCGGCTGCGGACCGTGGTCAGGAGCTCTTCGACGTGCGCGGTGCGGCGGGCCGGGCTGGAGACGAGGGCGCCGAGCACGCCGGGTCCCATCGTCTCGTTGACGGTGGGCACGACCTTGATCCCGGCCGCGTGCAGGCCGTCGACGATGCGGCGCTCTCCGGCGCCGGGGTGCCCCTCGACCTGTCCGGACCCGGTCGCCAGGTACCAGAAGGGGCTGACCGTGTGGAGCTGCGCGGCGTTGCGCAGGGCGTCCTGGTAGGCGCCTTCCTGGTCCCAGTAGGGAAGCCACCCGGAGACGGTCCGGGCCGGCGGGTCCGTGTCGCCTTCCCGCGGGGCCGTGGCGGAGGAGGCGACCGGTGTCGCGGCCACGAGGGCGGCGGCGATCAGGGCGGTCATGAGCCGTCTGGTGACGGGGAAGCGCGGCGCCCCGCGGGGCGGTGTCTCAGTGATCATGTCCCGAGCCTGCCGCCCGCCGGGGCGGCCCGCCCTGCGCACTGGGCCGTACAGGTCGTACGGTGAGGAGGATGACGATGTTCTCCAACGCCAACGGCGATCTCGACGGCTTCGCCGACCTGCCCGGCCGATTCGGCCCGACCGCGACGACGGAGGCGGAACCCCTTGCCGTGGGGCCGGTCCGTACCTCGTACACCCCCGACCGCGACGGGGCGCCCGACCCGGGCGAGATCGTGTGGACCTGGGTGCCCTACGAGGAGAACGACGGACGGGGCAAGGACCGTCCCGTCCTGGTCGTGGCCCGTGAGGCGGCCGGCACCCTGCTGGCCGTACAGCTCTCCAGCAGGACGCACGACCGGCAGCGCGAATGGGTGGCGATCGGCGTCGGGCCCTGGGACGCCGCGGGACGCGAGTCCTGGGTGGACCTCGACCGGGTGCTGCGGGTCCACGAGGAGGGCATGCGCCGCGAGGCGTGCGCCCTGGACCGTCCGCGCTTCGACACCGTCGTGGCGCGGCTCGTGGAGCGCTACGGCTGGAGCTGACACCCGGGCTTCAGGGCCGCGGGCCTGCTGTCCGGGGCCGGCCGGCCTTCCCGGTTTCCCGGCTTCCCGGTGGCCGGGTCGGTCGGCCACGCCCCGGCCTCGGCCCCCGGCGGAAGTCCGTGCGGCGGCCGAAGGCCGGGCGGCCTCAGCCGAAGGCCGCGCGGAACGCCCCGAGCGTGGACTGCTCGCGGGTGCGGTCCAGTACCCCGAAGACGACCTCGTCGAAGTGGCGGGCGAACCGGCCCTCGCCGACGAGCAGGTCCCGGAACGCGCCGGCCACCTGTGCGGGGTCGTTGCGGAACACCCCGCAGCCCCAGGCGCCCAGCACCAGGCGGCGGTATCCGTTGGCCGCGGCCGTCTCCAGGACGCGCTCGGCCCGCGAGGCGAGGGCGGCCGGGATCCGGTGGACCTGGTCCGGCAGACGAGCGGCGATCACTCCCGCGTTGGGCGCCGGCGAGGTGAGGAAGCCGACGGTGTACGGGGAGTCGAGCAGCCGGCCCCGGTCGTCGCGGAAGACCGGCACACCGGGCGAGTGAATCACCCGGTCGCTGTAGAAGGGGCTCCGCTCCGTACGGTGGTGGTCGTAGAACTCAGGCGCCCGCAGTAGTGCGGTGTACAGCGACGAGGCGCGGCAGACCGCTTCTTCCTGCGCCTGAGCGCCATTCAGGTACCCCCCGCCGGGGTTGCGCGCGGAGGCGAAATTGAGGACGGCGACCGGGTCGGTGCCGGCCTCGTGGAGCCGCCGGGCGGCCTCCAGGCTGGACTCCCCGGTGACCTCGACACGGGTGGTCCGGTCGGCATCGGGGCTGATGGGGACGGGGCCTGGCCCGTACATCCGGGTTCCGGCGAGTGCCTCGGCCACGGCTGGGGCGATGGTCACCCGCCGGCCGTCGGGGGCTTCGTACCAGCCCCTCGCGGTGATCTCTTCGGTTCTCTTGGCGATCTCTCGCAGACGTGCACTCATACCCGGCATCGTCGATAATCATTCTCGGTCGAGGCAACCCGATTTCCGCCCCCACAGGCACTCTTGTGTGAATGGACAGCGGTGGCTTTAGGTGGAACGGAACGCCTTCGAAAGGAGGACCCGACATGCCGCCGTACGACTTCCCGCAGGGCGGAACCCCGCTCACGGAGGACGAGGCAGAGGACCTGCTGCGATGTATCTGCTTCAAGACCGGTCCGCCCCGTGCCGTCGGGGTCGAACTGGAGTGGTTCGTCCATGATCTGCACCTGCCGCGGCTGCCCGTCCCGGGCGACCGGCTGCGCAAGGCCTTCGACGGGATCCGGTCCCTGCCGCTGAGCTCGGCGCTCACCTTCGAACCCGGCGGGCAGCTGGAGCTCAGCTCGCAACCCGCCGCGACCCTCACCGAGTGCATCACGGCCGTATCGGCCGACCTGACCGCCGTCCGGACCGCGCTGGGCGCCTCCGGCCTCACCCTCAACGGCTTCGGCCTCGATCCCTGGCACTCGCCCCGCGACCGGCTGCTGCGCGAACCGCGGTACGACGCCATGGAGAGCTACCTCGACCGGTCCGGTCCGGCCGGCCGTGCCATGATGCGCGACTCCGCCTCGGTCCAGGTCTGTCTGGACGCCGGGTACGAGCAGCCGGGACCGCTCGGATTCGAGCAGCGCTGGCGGCTCGCGCATCTGCTCGGTCCCGTACTGGTCGCGGCCTTCGCCAATTCCCCGTGCCTGCACGGCACGTGCACCGGTCAGCGGTCCACCCGGCAGTCCCTGTGGGCGGACCTCGACCCGGTCCGGGGGCTGGCCCCGCCGATCGACCGGGAGCCGCGCTCGGCCTGGGCCGCTCATGTCCTGGACGCGCCGGTGATGTGTGTGCGGACGCGGGGCGACGGGCCGTGGCCGGTGCCCGAGGGGCTCTCGTTCCGCTCCTGGCTGCGCGAGGGGAAGCCCCGGGCCGCCACCCGCGGGGATCTCGACTACCACGTGAGCACCCTGTTCCCGCCCGTCCGCCCGCGCGGCCATCTGGAACTGCGCATGATCGACGCCCAGGCCGGCGAGGACGGCTGGATCGTGCCGCTGGCCGTCACGACCGCGCTGTTCGACGATCCGGAGGCCGCGGAGGCCGTGTACCGCGTCGTCGAGCCGCTCGCGCGGTCCGCCGCACCGCTCGAACCCCCGCGCGACACCGTCTGGCGCACCGCCGCGCGCGACGGTCTGACCGATCCCGCGCTGCGCGCGGCGGCCGTCGCCTGCTTCGAGCTCGCTCTGGAGGCGCTGCCCCGCATCGGCGCCGAGACCGCCGTCCAGGACGCGGTGGCCGCCTTCAACGACCGCTTCGTCGTACGGGGCCGCTGCCCCGCCGACGAGTTGTTCGCCCCTGTATCCGGTGTATCCGGGAAGGACATCCCCACATGACCGACCCCGAAGCGCTCCGGCGGCGTGCCCTTGACGCGCTGACCACCGCCCGGGCGCGCACGGCGCTCCTGACCGACTGCGTCGACGACGGTGAACTGACCGCGCAGCACTCGCCCCTGATGTCGCCGCTGGTGTGGGACCTGGCCCACATATCCAACCAGGAGGAGCAGTGGCTGGTGCGAGCCGTGGCGGGCCACCAGGCGCTGCGCCCGGAGATCGACTCGGTGTACGACGCCTTCGAGCACCCCCGGGCCACCCGTCCGACGCTTCCGCTGCTCGCCCCGGCCGAGGCCAGGACCTACGCGTCCGATGTACGGGGCCGGGTCATCGACATCCTCGACAGCGCCCCTCTGGAGGGACGTCCGCTGACCGACGCGGCGTTCGCCTTCGGCATGATCGCCCAGCACGAGCAGCAGCACGACGAGACGATGCTCATCACGCACCAGCTGCGCAGGGGCCCCGCGGCGCTCACCGCGCCCGAGCCGCCGGCGGGGAACACCGACGGACTGCCGCCCGAGGTGCGGGTCCCGGCAGGTCCGTTCATCATGGGCACGTCCGCGGAGCCATGGGCGCTGGACAACGAGCGGCCCGCCCACGAGCGTTTCGTGGCGGAGTTCTTCATCGACACGGTGCCCGTCACCAACGGTGACTACCTGCGTTTCATCGAGGACGGCGGCTACCGCCAGGAGCGGTGGTGGGCCCCCGAGGGCTGGGCGCAGATCCGTGAGCACGACATCGGGGCGCCGCTGTTCTGGCGTCGTGAGGCCGGCCAGTGGCTTCGGCGGCGCTTCGGCGTGGTGGAACCGGTGCCCGAGCACGAGCCGGTGCTGCACGTGAGCTGGTACGAGGCGGACGCCTACGCGCGCTGGGCCGGCCGGCGTCTGCCGACGGAGGAGGAGTGGGAGAAGGCGGCCCGCCACGATCCGGTCACCGGCCGTTCGCTGCGCCATCCGTGGGGGGACGAGGACCCGACGCCCGAACGCGCCAACCTGGGGCAGCGGCATCTGCGGCCCGCGCCCGCCGGCAGTTACCCGGCGGGGGCCTCACCGCTCGGGGTGCGGCAGCTGATCGGCGACGTGTGGGAGTGGACGTCCAGCGACTTCCTGCCGTACCCGGGGTTCGTCGCGTTCCCCTACCGGGAGTACTCGGAGGTGTTCTTCGGCCCCGCGCACAAGGTGCTGCGGGGCGGTTCGTTCGCCGTCGACGCGGTCGCCTGCCGGGGCACGTTCCGCAACTGGGACCTGCCGGTGCGGCGCCAGATCTTCTCCGGGTTCCGCACCGCGAGGGACGCGGTGGCCTCCTGATGTGCCGTCATATCGCCTACCTGGGCCCGGAGGTGGCGCTCGGCGAGGTGCTGGTCGAACCGGCGCACGGCCTGTACCGGCAGTCCTGGGCGCCACGCCACCAGCGGTACGGCACGGTCAACGCGGACGGCTTCGGTGTGGGCTGGTACGCGCAGGGCGACCCGGTGCCCGCCCGCTACCGCCGGGCCGGCCCCATCTGGGCCGACCGGTCGTTCGCCGACCTGGCCCGGGTGGTACGTACCGGGGCGCTGGTGGCGGCCGTCCGCGACGCGACCCTGTCGGGTGCCGACGCCGAGGCGGCGGCGGCCCCGTTCGCGGCCGGCCGCTGGCTGTTCAGCCACAACGGGGCGGTCGCCGGCTGGCCCGGTTCGCTGGCGCTGCCGGCCGGCCGGCTTCCGGCCGTCGAGCTGCTCTCGCTGGAGGCGCGCAACGACTCCGCCCTGGTGTGGGCGATGGTGCTGCACCGGCTGCGGGACGGCGACGAGCCGCCGCAGGCGCTGGCCGACACCGTGCTCGACGTCGCGGCGGCGGCCCCGGGTTCCCGTCTGAACCTGCTGCTCGGCGATGGCGCGACGATCGCCGCGACCGCCTGGGGCGACACCCTCTGGTACCTGTCCGAGCCCGGCCCCGGCCGCACGGTGGTGGCCTCGGAACCGTACGACGACGATCCTCGGTGGCGTGAGGTCCCCGACCGCACCCTGCTGGCCGCGAACCGTGGCGAAGTCCTGCTGACCCCGCTCAAGGAGCCCCCCGCGTGAGCCCGTTCCTGCTGACCCGCACCCTGCCCGAGGACGCCACCGGCGCCGACCTGCGCGCCGACGTACTGCAGGGCATGACCCGAACACCCAAGGAGCTGCCGCCCAAGTGGTTCTACGACGCGCGGGGCAGTGAACTCTTCGAGGAGATCACCCGGCTGCCCGAGTACTACCCGACCCGCGCCGAACGGGAGATCCTGATCGCCCGGGCCCCGGAGATCGCCGCCGCGACCGGGGCGCGGACCCTGGTGGAGCTGGGTTCGGGCTCCTCGGAGAAGACCCGCCATCTGATCGACGCGCTGCTGCCGGAGCTCGCGGCCTATGTGCCGGTGGACGTCAGCGAGAGCGCGCTGACCGGGGCGGCCGAGGCGCTGGCCGCCGATCTGCCGGATCTGCAGGTGCACGCCCTGGTGGCCGACTTCACCCGGGGGCTCGCCCTGCCGGGCACGCCCGGGCCCCGGCTGGTCGCCTTCCTGGGCGGCACCATCGGAAATCTGCTGCCCTCCGAACGGGCGGCCTTCCTGCGCTCCGTGCGCGCGCTGCTGGCGCCCGGTGACGCGCTGCTGCTCGGCACCGACCTGGTGAAGGACCCCGCAACGCTGGTCGCGGCCTATGACGACGCGGCGGGCGTGACGGCCGCGTTCAACAAGAACGTGCTGTCGGTGCTCGCCCGCGAGCTGGGCGCCGACGCCGATCCGGCCGACTTCGACCACGTGGCGGTGTGGGACGGGGACCGGGAGTGGATCGAGATGCGGCTGCGGGCCCGTCACGGGCTGACGGTGAAGATCCCGGAGCTGGACCTGGCGGTGACGTTCGAGGCCGGGGAGGAGATGCGCACGGAGGTGTCGGCGAAGTTCCGTCAGGAAGGAGTGCGCGCGGAACTGGCGGTCGCCGGGCTGGAGCTGGCGCGCTGGTGGACGGACGAGGAGGGGCGCTTCGCGCTGTCGCTCGCCACGGCCGTCTGAGGGACCGCGCGCCTGGGGGCGGCCGTCCCGTGGGAGCTTCCTCCCGGACCGGCCGTCCCGGGGGCGGGCCTTCCCCGGGCGGTCCTCCCCGGCCCGGCGGGCTGGGGGGCGGCGGGCTCCGGGAGGACGGCGGATGCGGCGGCGACCGCTGTCTGAGCGGCGCGGGCGAGCGCCCGGCGGTCGCGGTGGCGGCCTGCCGGGATCCGCGGAAGCACACGGATCTCCGCGGTCAGCCCGCCGGCGGTCGCGATCCGCCACAGCGACGCGGCGAGCGGGTCGTCGCCGACGAAGGCCGCCGGCCCGGTGGGCCGGTAGGTGAGGCGTACGGGCTGGACGGCGACGCCCGCGTCGAGCGCGGCCTGGAACGCCGCGGGCCTGAACGTCCCCTGCGCGCGGCCGCACCAGGTGGAGCCCTCCGGGAAGACGACCACCCGGGAGCCCGCCGCGAGCGCGCCCGCGAGGGCCCGGACCGTGCCGGGCAGGGCGCGCAGCCGGTCGCGTTCGACGAAGAGGGTGCCGCCCCTGGCCGCCACGGGTCCCAGGACGGGCCATCGCCGTATCTCGCTCTTGGCGAGCATCCGGCCGGGCAGGACCGCCGCGACCAGCGGAATGTCGAGCCAGGAGATGTGGTTGGCCACCACGAGCTGCGGGCCCCCGGCGGGCGCGCCGACGACCCGTATCCGCACCCCGAAGGCGCGCAGCACCGCCCGGCACCACAACCGGGTGAGCGAGGCGCGGGCGGCCCGGCCGAGCAGCCCGGTCAGCGGCGCGAGGAGCACTCCGGCGAGTACGGCGAGCAGACCTGCCAGCAGTCTGCCGACGGCGCGGGACCGTGCGACGGCCGGTCCGTGGTGGCGCGCGCAGGGGTGCGGCGTGCAGGGGGCGCTGGGCAGCCAGGGCGAACCGGCCCGCGCGGCGCTCATCGGCCCGGGGCGAGGGACAGGAAGTGCCGCAGGTAGCGGGGGTTGGTGCGGCGCAGCGAGAGCAGGACGTACAGATCGGCGACCCCGAAGTCGACGTCGTGGGCGGGCGCGCCGCAGACCCAGGCGCCGAGCCGCAGGTAGCCCCGGAGCAGGGGCGGCAGTTCGGTGCGTCCGGCGGGCCGGACGATGCCGTCGGCGGACCAGAGCTTGTGCGGGGTGACCCAGTACTCCTCCGGGGCGAGGTGCTTGGCCCTGACCGTGTCCCAGGTGGCGGCGGCGAGGGCGCCTCCGTCGGTGAGCGGTACGGAGCAACAGCCCGCGAGCCAGTTGTGGCCGGTCCGTGCCATGTAGCGGGCGATACCGGCCCAGATGAGCGAGATGACGGCGCCGTTGCGGTGGGCGGGGTGGACGCAGGAGCGGCCGACCTCGACGAGGTCGTGGCGGACAGGGGCGAGCCGGGTCAGGTCGAACTCGCCCTCCGAGTACAGCCGCCCGGCGATCGCGGCACGGTCGGGCGGCAGGAGGCGGTAGGTGCCGACGACGTCACCGGTGGCCTCCTCGCGGACCAGGAGGTGGTCGCAATAGGCGTCGAACGCGTCGCTGTCCAGGCCCGGCTCCGGTCCGTCGAGGTGGGCACCGAGCTCGCCCGCGAACACCTGGTGGCGCAGCCGCTGGGCGGCGCGGACGTCCGCCTGGTCGCGGGCGAGGGAGACGAGGTAGCGGGGCTCGTCCGCGGCCGGGTGCTCGGCGGGGGCCGTGTCGCCGGAGGTCCCCGGGGCGCCGGGGGCGAGGGCGGGAACGGCACGCGGGCCGGCTCCGGGTGCCGGGGCGGTGGAGGCGGGGACGAGCGCGGCGGGCGATGCGGGCATGGCGGTCTCCTCTGCCGGACGGAAGGGGGGCGTGCCGCGGCTGCGGGGCCCCGCCCCCTACTTCTTCCGTGACCGGCTGGATTCGACATGACCGTGCGGCGGAGCGTGGATGTGCGAAGGCTGAATGGCCGGGGCCACCGGCCGGGAGCCGCGGTGTGCGCCCCGGCCGGGGGCGGGCCCGCGCTCTCGGCCGAGTGGCCGGCGGTTCCGTACGGAGCCGCGCCCGGGCGCGTCACCCGGCGGGACCCGGCCCGTCGGGCGTCAGCCCGACAGCGCGTCGGTGATCCGGTTCGAGGCGGCCTTCGCGGCCTGCTTGGGGTCCTGGCCCTCCAGTACGGCCGTCATGTACGGCTTGATGGGATTGTCGGTCTCGACGGCGGCCCACTGCGGTGAGTTGGGAGTGGCCCGGCCCCGGGCGGCTGCCACGGCCATGGCGGCGGTGGCGGCCTGACCGTCGACCACGGACGCCAGCGTCGACTTGTTGGGGACGTAGCTCATGGTGCGGGCCAGGTCGGTCTGCCACTTCTCCCCTGCCAGTGCCTTGACGACGTCGATGGCTGCACCCCGTTCGCGCGCCTTCTCCGGGATGATCAGGTCGGAGCCCCCGGTGAAGACGGCGCAGGGCTTGTCGGCGGTCTTGCCGGGTATCGGGAAGAATCCGAGTTTGTCCTTGAGCCCGGGGTTCCCCTTGATGATCGCGCTGGCGGCGTTGGGCGCCGCGATGATCTGGGCGACGTCGCCCTTCGCGAACACCTGGGCCTGTGGGGGGTTCTCCTCGTCGGCGTCCGTCGGCCCGGAACCGAGCGACTGGAGCTGCCGGTAGACGTCCATGCCCTTGAGCGCGGCGGGGCTGTCGAGCGAGCCGACCCATTCGCCGCCCTTCTCGACCGCCAGTTCTCCGCCCTCGTCCCAGATGAACCCGGCGAGGGTGTACCAGTCCTGCCCGGCGAGGTAGATGCCCTGCGTGTCGCCGTCGTTGAGCTTCTCGGTGTCGTCGAACCACTGCGCGCGGGTCTTGGGCGGCTCCTCGATACCCGCACGCCGGAACAGGTCCTTGTTGTAGATGACGACCCGGTTGGCCGCGTACCAGGGGATGCCGTACTGGGAGCCCTTGATGCTGCCGGGTTCGGCGAGGCCGGGCAGCCAGTCCTCACGGCCGAGGTCGCGTACGGATTCCAGTGTCAGGTCGTACAGCTTGTCGGTCTCGGCGTACTGGGCGACCTGGGTGTTGCCGACCTCGATGACGTCCGGCGTGTCGCCGCTCTCCAGCGCGGAGGTGACCTTCTTGCCGATGCCCGTCCACTCCTGGAAGGTGACCTCCAGTTCGACGGAGGGGTTCTCCTTCTCGTACGCCTCGGTGAAGCGCGCGAGGAAGTCGTCGGAGACGCTGTTCTTCATCAGCCATACGGTGACCGTGCGGGTGCCGGGCCCCTCGCCGGGCAGGAGGCCGCAACCGGAGAGCGCGGTGGCGGACACGAGCGCACTGGTACAGGCGAGGAGGCGCTTCTTCACGGTAGGTCACCTTTTGCGTCGATGCAGGCGGAGTGGACCCGACGTGGGGGAGCGAAGCGCGTTCGCACGGGTTTGATGGCTGGATTTTGGTATGGACCAAAGGTCGGGTCAAGTCCGTGGACATCCCGTCCGGACGACCCTCGTCGCACGCCTGCGCGCGATGCCTCGCGGAGCCGGACGGCTTGGGGCACCGTATAAGCACGCATACCGGGCGATCACGGCCGGGTGAACGAGGAGACCTCCATGTCGCACCACACGTACCGCGTCACCGAGATCGTCGGCACCTCGCACGAAGGTGTGGACGATGCCCTGCGCAACGGCGTCGCGCGCGCCTCGGAGACCCTGCGCAATCTCGACTGGTTCGAGGTGACGCAGGTCAGGGGGCACATCGAGAACGGACGTATCGCCCACTACCAGGTCGGCATGAAGGTCGGCTTCCGCCTGGACGACGGGCACGAGGGCGCCTGACGGCAGCGCCGCGGTCCGGGCCGCCGGAACCGGTGCCCGGCGCTTCGCGCGGCCGGCCGCGGGGCCGGCCACCCCGGGCAGGTCCGCGCGGGGCCGGTCCGCGCGGGGCCGGTCAGCGGCTCAGGTGCGGCCCTCCTTCTCCTGGGCCTCCTGGAGCGCTTCGGAGCTCTCGGCCCAGCGTGCCCGCACCACGCGGAACCCGGCCCGCTCGGCGGCGTCGCAGACCAGCTCGTCGTCGTCCACCAGCATCCGGACCTCACGCCCCCGCCCCAGCCTGCGCAGGAGCTCCGGCTTGGTCACCCGGGCGGGGCGGCGGTCGTCGTTGCGGCGCATGTGCAGGGCGCCCGCGGGCAGCCCCTGGGCCGCGAGCCACTCCACCGTGTCCGCCCGGCACCGCTCGGGCCGGCCGGTGAGATACACGATCTCGCACTCGGCGGCCGCCGCCAGACACAGCGCCACGCCCTCCGCCAGGGGCGGATCGTGCGGCGCCGCGGCGAAGAAGGCGTTCCAGTCGCGCGGCCTGCGGTCCAGAAAGCGCTGCCGGTGCCGGGTGTCGGACAGCGTGTTGTCGAGATCGAACACGGCCAGCGGGGGTCGGGAGGTGGTTCGCGTCACCCTCCGACCTTATGCATGCGCATCGGGGAATCCTCACGCGGCACCGGCGTTGACCCCGGCCCGACCACGGTGTGCCGGTCCGGCAGCCCAGGAGCGCGGCGCCGTACGGCGCCGGCGGGCTCCTCAGGGGTGGGGTGCGGGTGGTGCGGCACACCCCCGCGCTCCGCGTCCGCCGGGGCCCGGTGAAGCCGCGGGGCGACCTCTGTCTCGGTGACACCGGTACGACCGGCGGGAAGAAGCCCCCGCTCGGCTGCCATGACGGGGCGCACCAGCACGGCAGGCGTCGGGCTTCGTCGTCGGGGACGAGGGTGGTCGGGGCGGGCAGGCCGATCGAGCGGTTCGGGAGCCCGGACGTCCTCAGTTGCCCGCAGGGAGCGGAGTCGGGCGGACGGGGAAGGTCGGAAAGGCGTCCGTGGGGGGTGGGGAGGGGGCGGGGGTGAGGGTGGGGCAGACGCGGCGGAACGGGACGCCCGGGGCCATCCGCTCCCATTCGGCGAGGGTGGGGTTGGCCGCGGCGAGTCGGCAGGCGCGGGCGACCGGGTCATGCAGGGTGGCGCCGAGCTGGGCGATGTTCCAGCGGATCGCCTGACCGGGGTAGTTGTAGGTGGTCAGTGTGACGCCGTCGGAGGACATGCCGAGGGCGCGCGCCTCGTCGTCCAGGGTGAGGGTCGCGACGGGGTGCGGAGCGGTGGGGTCCCACACGTCCCAGGCCAGGAGGCGGGTGCCGGAGCCGGCTCCCGTGAGCAGTCGGCCATCCGCGCTGAACGCGTAGGGCCCCGTCTCGCCGGCCTGGGGGAGGTGGCCCCGGAACCGGGGCCGGGCCGGTTCGGAGACGTCGTAGAGGAAGCCTCCCCCTTCACCGAATTCCGTCACCACCAGTCGGGTGCCGTCGGGGGAGAACGCGCGCGGCGTCGGATAGGGGCGGCTGCCGTCGGCGGAGGGCAGGTCGGAAAGCCGTTCGGGCTTGCGCGGGTCGCCGACGTCGTACAGTGCCCCGTCGACGGCCAGGACGGGATCGTTGGGGGCGAGCAGGACTTCCGGGACGTGCTTCCACTTCTGTTCGACGAAGCCGAGCCGCTTCGGCCGGCCGGGCCGGGAGAGGTCCCACAGGGTGGTTCCGGCCTTGGAGCCGGTCGCCATGAGGCCGCCCCGGATGGAGACTTTCAGTTCGTACCTGTCGCCCGCCGCGCCCGCCTGGAACCGGAACTCCCGTTTCGGGCGGGCGGGATCTTCTACGTTCCACACCGTCAGGACGCCCTCCGGGCCTTCGGCCGCAAGCCGACGGCCGTCGGCCGAGAACCACATCGCCGCGTTCCGGAACTCTCCGCCCGCGTCCAGGCGGACCGCGCCCGCCCGGTGGCCCGCGGACAGCCCCGTCAGCGGAATCAGACCGAGCTGATCGCCGGCGGTGGCCACGGCCAGCAGGCGCCCGTCGGGGGACAGGACATGGGGGACCACCGATTCCAACCACCGGTAGTAGTCCGAGGCGGGTACGGTGAACGGCCGCGCCGCGACGGTGGGGAGCAGCCGGTCCGTCAGCGACCAGAACCGTACGTCCCCGTCGCGGTCGCCGGTGGCGAGCGTACGGCCGTCGGGCGCGAAGGCCAGGGCCGAGACGGTGGTGGCATGACCGTTCAGGACGGCCGAACGGGCCGGGCGGGACCCGGAGACGTCCCATACCGTCGCCGAGTGGTCGGTGCTGCCGAGGGCGAGGTGGCGGCCGTCCCGGCTGAGTGCGACGGCTTCGACGGGGCCGCCGTGGCCGCTGACCACGGCGGTGGGGCGGCGGTCCGCGGCGTCAAGGCCTCCGCCGGATGCCCCGGAGACGTCCCACAGCCGGACCTGGGCGTCGCCGGAGCCGACGGCGAGGGTGCTCCCGTCCGAGCTGACGGCCATGGCGCGGGCGGGGCCGCCGGTGCCCTCCAGCGTGCCGAGGCTGCGCGGCCGACCTGGGTTCCCGACGTCCCACAGCTCCACCGTGCCGTCCTGCCAGGCCAGCGCGACGAAGGCTCCGCCCGGCCCGAAGGCGGCGGCCTGGACGTTGCTCTCGCGCTGCGGGAGGATTGCGCGGGCGCGGACGGCGCCGCGTCCCGGCTCCACCGACCAGAGCCTCGTCTCGTAGGAGGAGGACGTCATCAGCAGCCGGCCGTCGGGGCTGAACTCCGCCTGCTCCACGAACCCCTCCATCGGCAGCGCGTACCTGCCCCGGGGCTGCGGGCGGCCGCGGTCGGCGGCGAGCGAGAACGCGCCCACGGACTTCTCGTCGTCCGCCCCGGTGAGCAGCAGGGACGTGCCGTCGCCGATCCAGATCGCGGTCTTCCCCTGGAAGCCCGACTCCTTCGCGACGACCTCGGCGAGCTTGCGCGGCTCCCCGCCGGCCCGTGCCGCGTCCCACAGGCCGACGACCCCGTTGTACCGGCCCACGGCCAGGGTCCGGCCGTCGCCGCTGTACGCCATCGTCTCGACCGCGCCCCCGGCGTCGAGGGAGCCCGCGTACTGCGTTCCGCTCAGTACGTCCATCAGTGTGTCGCGGGTCTGTGACGACGGGGCCTCGCGGTAGGCGGCGACCGCGAGCAGCAGGGCCGCGCGCGGATCGGTGCCGATGCCGGCGCGGGCGGCTGCCTGGAGCTGGCGGTTCTGTGCCTGTTCGCCGTTGGCCCGGGCGTTCGACCGCTGATGGAGCGCGACTCCCGCGGCGACCAGGGCCAGGCACAGTATCCCGCCGATCGCCCCGGCGAACTGCCTCAGCCGGCGTGCCTGGCGCTGCAGCCGTAACCCCGCCTGACGGAGGTTCTCCCCTTGCTCGTGCTCCCGCTCCAGCGCTTCCTGGAGCTCGCGCGTACGGCGTTTCTCCACCTCCAGTTGGCGCCGCTCGCGCAGTCGTTCGGAGCGGTCGAGGGCCTGGCTCGCGGCGACGAACTCCCGGTCGAGGGGGCGTACCAGCCGTGCGTGCCGCTGTTCGCCCAGCCAGTCGTCGGCCGCCACCAGGCGCGTACCGCGGTAGCAGTACTCGGGGGAACGCCCGGCGCGGTTCCAGGCGTCTGCGGCGTCGGTCAGCTGCTGGCGGGTCGCCAGCCCGGCCCGGTCCTCTTCGATCCAGCGCCGGAGCCGGGGCCAGGCACGCAGGAGCGCTTCGTGGGAGATCTGGGCCGTGGTCCGGTCGACGGTGATGAGGCGGGCCCGGGCGAGCCGGTCACGGACGCCGGTGACCGTGCGCCGCCGGGCCCCGGAGCGGTCGTCGAGCAGTTCGTCGAGGCCGATGCGGCGGCGGACGGCCTCGTCGCCGCTGCCGGTGAGGGTGACCATGGCGAGGACCAGTTCGCGGACGGCTTCGCGGCCCGGCTCGTCGAAGCTCTCGTAGATGTCCTCGGCCGTACGGGCCACGGATTCCCAGATTCCGCCGGTCGCCGCGTATCCGGAGAGGGTGAGGGTCGCGCCGCTGCGGCGCATCCAGGTCTCGCGCAGGGCGTGGGCGAGGAACGGCAGCGCCGAGCCGTGGTCGCGGCCGCCGCCCTCGCGGGTATCGCGCAGGAGGAGGTCGACGAGTCCGGTCTCCAGCCGGAGTCCGGCGTCGTGGGCCGGGTGCTCGATGACGGCGCGCAGAGCGTCCTCGTCCATGGGCCAGACGTTCCGCTGTCTTTTGAGGGCGGGACGGAGTTCGGGGTGTTCGAGGCAGCTGCCGTAGTGGTCGGCTCGCAGGCCGAGGACGACGCGGGGGCTGTCGCCGTCCGTGGCGGTCGCGCCGTGGCACAGGGCGCGGATGAACCGGGCGCGCTCGTCGGTGTCCTTGCAGGCGGTGAAGACCTCCTCGAACTGGTCCACGACCAGCACCCGGCAGGCCCCGTCGCCGGGCAGGCGGCCGTCGCCGAGCTGCCGCTCGATCTCCGCCCGCGGTGTGCCGGAGGCCCGGGACCACAGGTCGGCGAGGGCGCGCAGCGGGTGCGGTCCGGGGGAGGCGAGCAACAGCGCGGGCCAGGGCGTGGCGGGGTCCGACTCGTAGCGGCGTTCGAGGCCGGCGAGCAGACCCGCCCGCAGGATGGAGGACTTGCCGACTCCGGAGGCGCCGACAAGGACGACCGGCGCGGGGACCGCCGCCTCCGACGCGCCCGTCGGCTGTGCGGGCCGTACGACTTCGGTGATCAGATCGTCGGCGAGCGCCTCCCGGCCGAAGAAGCGCTCGTGGTCCTCGGCCCGGAAGGGTTCCATGCCGGGGTAGGGGCAGGCCGTGCCGTCGGCGGGGTGCGCGGGCCCGGGCGTCGGTACGGAGGCGGCGGGGTAGGCCCTGTTGGCGGCGACGACGAGTTCGCCCGCCCGGTCCTCGCTCTGCCGGTGGGGCCGTACGGGCCTGTCCTGGAACCGGCGGTCGAGGTGGGCGTACACGCCGTCCAGGGTGAGCCAGGCGGGTGCGGAGGGATCGCCCGCGTGGAGGAGGTCGAGCAGATTCCCGGTGAAGAGCGTGTGACGCTCGCCCTCGGGGGCGAAGGAGACGGCGTAGTTCGAGGCGGAGGTCAGCAGGAAGCTGCCGTCGGGCCGTGCGGTGACGTAGGGGTCGCGGACGGATCCCCGGGAGGCGGCCTGCGCCATACCGGAGAAGCAGCAGTCGAGCAGGACGACGACGCGGGCGTCGCTGTTGCCGAGCGTGTCCCTGATGACCTGGTACGGGATGGAGCGCGCGATGCCCTGCGCGGAGCTGGTGGCGGTGGCGAGGTAGAGCTGGTCCTGCGGGCCCAACAGCCCGTGGCCGATGAACGCGAAGAGGACGAGGCCGCGGGCGTCGGCGACGGCCCGCTCGACGGCCTCGACGACGGTGGCGCCGTCGGCGGGGTCGAGGAGCAGCTCGATCTGCGCGGGCTCCATGCCGCAGATCTCGTGGAGGGCGCGGGCGAGGTCGCGGGCGGACGCTTCGACGCTGGGCAGGTCGGGGAGTCGAGACCCGGCGCCGTGGACGCTTGTGCCGACGATCACGGCGCGGACGCCGGGGCCCGCGAGGTCGCTGGTACGGCGCGGCGGGGCGGTCACGGACGGCGGCCGTCGGCCCCCGGCTCGGGGTCGGGTTCTTCGTGTCCGTCACCGGGTGCCTGGGCGGTTCCGTCCGCCGCCCGGGGTTCCGCCGGGGCGGCGCCCGGCTCGGCCCGGACCTCATGCCCGGCGCGCTCGGCCGGGTCCCGGCGCTGCATCGGGACGTCCAGCTGTCCCGCGATCTCCTGGGCGAGTGCGCCGGCCTGCTGGGCGTTGAGGCCCTTGACCCGCTCGGACGTCACGGTCACCTGGGTGCCGTCGGGCCGCGTGATGGTCACGGTCTGACTGCCGCTGCGGCTCTGCACCCAGGTGACCACCGCGGCCACCAGCACGGTGACGATGCCCCCCGACTCCAGCAGCACAGTGACGAACTCGGTGGCCGTTCCCATCGTCCCCGGCGCCGGCGGCTCACCGGCCCCGCGCTGCACGCGCCCGCGCAGCTCCCGCTGCTTCCCGAGCCAGCCCCTGAGATCGTCCGTACCGACCCGACCGCCGTCGTCCCGCGCCGTGATGGCGATCTGCATGGTTCTCCCGCCTGGAACAGTACGAAGGCCAACTGCCCCTCACTGTACTGAAGATCGCCTCTCGGTAGCGCCCACTTTCGACCGGAGCAGCCCGCCGCCGCCCACGGCGAACGGTCGCCGACGCGGAACCGTAACCTCCCAGCTCATACCGCTTGCTCTCCCTGAACCACGACGCCCGACAGCCGGCCCGACCGGTCCCGCCCGAGCATCGATCACGTTCCGTACTGGTTCCGCAGGCGACGGCAACACCGGGCTCGCCTCAGCCACTACAGGAACGACGCGGGCACACACCGTCAGAGCCTGCCCGGCCGTCAGGCCGAAGACCGTCGCGGTACTAGAGCACGTTGCGGTACTAGAGCATGCTGAGTGCCCGCATCGCATCGCGCTCGATACGCGAAAGCTCATCGAGGACGGACCCGGCCCGCACGAGATCCTTCGCGTCGCCGGATTCGCCGGCTGCCGCGATGAGTGCCGACACCTGTGTCCAGAGGGTGGCGG
The DNA here is from genome assembly GCF_036322365.1 of Streptomyces sp. SP18CS02. Taxonomy (NCBI): domain Bacteria; kingdom Bacillati; phylum Actinomycetota; class Actinomycetes; order Kitasatosporales; family Streptomycetaceae; genus Streptomyces; species Streptomyces sp. SP18CS02. Next base: position 148,006 of record NZ_JAQYXC010000288.1, on the reverse strand, counting down.
CCTCGGTGTACAGGCTGTGTCCCGTGCGCAGGTGGCCGCTGTCGATCAGCTGGGCACACTCGGCGAGGAAGTCCCGGTACAGATTGCGGAACAGGGCGCCCCCGGTGCCGGCCCTCTCCATGAGGACGGCGGCCCGCGGCAGGTCCTCCCACGGTTTGTCGCTGCGGTGCAGCCATTTCGGCACTTGCCTGGCGGTCTTCTCGATGCCGCGGTGACCCAGGTTCGCGATGGGCGGGTTCAGGAAGGCGGCGGCGCAGGTTGTGATCGCTGGGATGATCCGGTCTCGCGGTGACGTCAGGCCGGTGGGCGCCGTGATGGTGAATGAGCGGTGCTTGGCGGTCATCGGGCCGCGCTCGGCTCTGGCCCTGGCCAGTCCGGCGAGGCTGGTGGTGACGGCTCCGCCCTGCTGGTCGGTGTCCACCAGGTAGGCGTCCTGTTCGTCGTAGCCGTACATGGCCACGATGTGCCCGCCGAAATGCACCTTGGTACTGAAGTAGTCCAGGTGGTAGCTGTCCAGCTGCAGGCCGACCGGCCGGCCGGCGTCGACAGGTGCCGCCACGTTCTGCCACGCCTTGCGCGGGGAGGTGGTCTCCCGGACCAGAAGCTCGAGTCCCAGTACGGCGGCCAGGTTCCTGGTCAGCTCGAACGGCTTGACCCGGCCTCCCAGGAAGGGAAAGTCCATACCCTTGCTGTCCCAGTAGATGAAGGACAACCCGGAGCCGAGCCCGAACAGCATGGGTTCGGACAGGTCGATTCCCTCATGCCGCAGCAGCACTCCCAGGGCCGTCGTCTCGCAGTGCTGCACGCCACGGGCATCGATGTCTTTCACCAGGGCCATGCCGTTCATTCTCCTCCCCCGCCGGACGACGACACGCGAGAGCCTGTCGGACCACCGTGTCCCGGGCACGCTCCGCCGCACAGGCCAGTGCCGGGACGGCAGCCGAGTGGCCCGGCTCCCGCCCCGCCGTCGAGCCTTCGGCCCTCGCCCCGCTATCGCTGAGGAGACCAGCCCTCGTCACACTGAGGCGGAGGGCCTCACCTGTGAAGCCGGGACGACCGCTCGTGGTCACGTACCGAGTGGCCTACGGAGCGCCCTGGGCGTCCGCCAGGACGAGGTGGCCCACTTGTTCACCCAGGACGGTGCGCGCCTGCGTGCCGGGGCCGTCGTCGGACACGAAATAGTCGATCTCGGACAGGCCGGCGAACCGGCTGAGGCCGACGATTCCCCACTTGCTGTGGTCGGCCACCACAGCCAACCGCGTGGCGGCGATCATGGCGCGGTCGGTCTCCGCCTCCGCGAGGTTCGGCGTTGTCACGCCTGCGCGTTCGGACACGCCGTGTGCGCCGACGATCAGCAGATCGACCTGCAGTGCGCGGATCGCCTGATCCGCCAACGGCCCGAAGAGGGCTCGCGGGGCCGGACGGCCCGGGCGTCCGGAGCCTCGGTGCTCGGGCCGCGCCGGACCGGTGAGGGGGCCGGACGGCCGAGGTGCCCCCGGGCGTCCGGGACCGGGGGGACGGAGTCCGAGGCGCGGGGGCCGGGCGGCGCCGCTTCGTGGCCATTGCCTAGTATCTGCGGGTATGCACGGCTCCCCGGACCCACACGGCCCGCACGACACGCACGACCCACTGGACATGCGGGGCACACCGGGGCGGCACGACCCGTATGTACGGGTCCGCGGCGCCCGGGAGCACAATCTGCGCTCGGTCGACGTCGACATCCCGCGTGATGTGCTCGTCGTGTTCACCGGGGTCTCCGGATCGGGCAAGTCGTCGCTCGCCTTCGGCACCATCTACGCCGAGGCGCAGCGCCGGTACTTCGAGTCGGTCGCGCCCTACGCCCGCCGGCTGATCCACCAGGTGGGCGCGCCGAAGGTGGGCGGGATCAGCGGGCTGCCGCCGGCCGTCTCGCTGGAGCAGCGCCGCTCCTCCCCCACCTCGCGCTCGTCCGTCGGCACGGTCACCGCTCTGTCCAACTCGCTGCGCATGCTGTTCTCGCGGGCGGGCGAGTACCCGGCGGGTGCCGAGCGGCTCGACTCGGACGCCTTCTCGCCGAACACGGCGGCCGGCGCGTGCCCCGAGTGCCACGGCCTCGGCCTTGTCCACCGCACCGACGAGGAACTCCTGGTGCCGGACCCGGGGCTGTCCATCCGCGAGGGAGCCATCGCCGCGTGGCCGGGCGCCTGGCAGGGCAAGAACCTGCGCGATGTGCTGGACGCCCTCGGGTACGACATCGACCGGCCGTGGCGCGAGCTGGCCGCCCGGGACCGGGAGTGGATCCTCCTCACCGACGAGCAGCCGGTCGTCACGGTCCATCCGGTACGGGAGGCCGGCCGGATCCAGCGCCCGTACCAGGGGACGTACATGAGCGCGCGGCGCTATGTGCTCCATACGTTCGCCGACTCGAAGAGCCCGACGCTGCGGGCGCGGGCGGAGCGCTTCCTGACGAGCGTGCCGTGCCCTGTCTGCGGCGGCAGCAGGCTGCGGCCCGAGGCGATGGCGGTGACGTTCGCGGGCCGGACCATCGCGGAGCTGGCGGCGCTGCCGCTGACCTCCCTGGAGGAGGTCCTCGCGGCGGGCGGGGATGGCGAGACGGCCCGGGTCCTGACAGCGGACCTGTTGGCCCGGATCGCGACGGTGACCGAGCTGGGGCTGGGCTATCTCAGTACGGACCGTCCCACGCCGACCCTCTCCAGCGGTGAACTCCAGCGGCTGCGGCTGGCCACCCAGCTCCGCTCGGGGCTGTTCGGTGTCGTGTACGTCCTGGACGAACCGTCGGCGGGTCTGCATCCGGCCGACATCGAGGCGCTGCTGGTGGTGCTGGACCGGCTGAAGGCGGCCGGGAACTCCGTGTTCGTCGTCGAGCATCACCTGGACGTGGTCCGCCGGGCCGACTGGCTGGTCGACGTGGGCCCGAAGGCGGGTGAGCACGGCGGCCGGGTGCTGCACAGCGGCCCGCCGGAAGGACTCGCGCACGTGACGGAGTCGGCGACGCGGCGGTTCCTGTTCGGCGACACCGCTCCGCCCGCCCGCGCGGTGCGCGAGCCGACCGGGTGGGTGGAGGTCGGTCCGGTCACCCGGCACAACCTGCGCGGACTGCGGGTGGGACTGCCGCTCGGCGCGTTCACCGCGGTGACGGGTGTGTCCGGTTCGGGCAAGTCGACCCTGGTGGGCGAGCTGACCACCGCACTTCCCGGCGTGGAGCGCCTGGTGACGGTCGATCAGCGGCCGATCGGCCGTACGCCCCGGTCGAACCTGGCCACGTACACGGGGCTGTTCGACGTGGTGCGCAGGCTCTTCACCGCCACCGACGAGGCGCGGGCCCGTGGCTACAAGGCGGGAAGGTTCTCCTTCAATGTGAAGGGCGGCCGTTGTGAGACCTGCCAGGGCGAGGGGTTCGTCTCGGTGGAGCTGCTCTTCCTCCCCAGTACGTACGCGCCGTGCCCGCAGTGCGGGGGCGCCCGCTACAACGCCGAGACCCTGGAGGTGCGGCTGCGGGGCCGCAGCATCGCCGAGGTGCTGGACCTGACGGTGGAGGCGGCCGCGGACTTCTTCGCGGACGACCCCGCCGCCGTACGCACCCTGCGCACCCTGCTCGACGTCGGGCTGGGGTACCTGCGGCTCGGGCAGCCGGCCACGGAGCTGTCGGGAGGCGAGGCGCAGCGCATCAAGCTCGCCTCCGAGCTCCAGCGCGTACGGCGCGGCCACACCCTCTACGTCCTCGACGAGCCGACCGCGGGGCTGCACCCGGCCGATGTGGAGATCCTGTCACGCCAGTTGCACGGCCTGGTGGACGCCGGCCATTCGGTCGTGGTGGTGGAGCACGACATGGCCGTTGTGGCGGGCGCCGACCGGGTCATCGACCTCGGTCCAGGCGGCGGTGACGCCGGCGGTCGCCTCGTCGCCGCGGGCACCCCCCACGAGGTGGCGCACGCGGCGGACAGCCGCACGGCGCCGTATCTGGCCCGGTATCTGGGGACAGGGGACTGAGGTCCTCCGCCGGGACCGGGCCGCCCCCGGGGAGCGGGGTCCGCTGCCCGGGGGTGTCCCCTACCGGGGACCCCCCGGCGCCCGGAAGGCGCCGGCCGGGAGGGCGACCTCGCCCTGGTTCAGCACCCGGGGGAGGAAGTACGCGGTCTGGATCTCGGCGTTGGTGTTGTTCCCGCGCAGGTGCTCGGACCACATCATGAACCAGGCCCAGCGCGGCTGGCTGTCGAGAAGCGCCGCCGTCGGCATCCTGCCCATTTCCGCCAGTGCCATCGGCTTGGAGCCCGCGATGTTCCGCAGCTGCTGGTAATCGGCGGAACTCGGGTGGTTCTTGTACCAGACGTCCAGCGAGACCACGTCCACATATCCGTTGCCCGGGTAGTAATCGCTCCACCCGCCGGCCGGATTGTCCTGCACGTTCCACACCCAGATCAGATTGTCCAGGCCCTTTGTTCCCGCGAGGTAATCGCGGGTGATCTGATAGAGCCGCGCACTTCCGGTCGCCCCTGGCCTGTTGCCCCACCAGTTCCAGGATTCGTTCATCTCGTGCAGCGGCCGGAACAGAACGGGAACGCCCGCGTTCCTGAGTTGCTGAAGATAGGGCACCACCTCGTCGAGCCGGCGTTTCCACGCGGTGTTGAGATCGGTGCCCTCGGTGACGATCCGGGAGAACTGCGCGTCGGTGATCCGCGACTTCACGCCGCCCTCGAACGCACAGGTGCTGCCTCCGGTCGGCGGGCAGACATGCCAGGTCAGCGAGGTGAGCGAGCCATTGGCCCACTCCGTCCGCGCCTGGTCGACGACACGCTGACGGTTGGCGACGTCGGAGGCGCCGAACATCAGGTCACCACCCCACAGTCCGGGATACTGCCCGGTGACGTCCTTGACCTGCTGGGTGTAGCGCCCCGGTTCCGACGCCGGCTCCTTGTTGTGCTGACCGGACACCGTATGGTTTCCGGAAATGGCGTTGAGATAGTTCAGAACGTTCTGCCTTGAAGTCGCCGGAAACGCCTGCGCAGAATCTGCCGACGGCCCTGCGGACATAACCGTCGCAACCGCCAGCGCGGCAATGGCCGCAGCAATTCGGTACCGGGTCGCAGGCATGCGGGTGTTCCCTTCGTCGTGACCACACGGGGGGTTTCCCCATGACCCTGGCCTCGAATACGGCATCCCGTCAATAGGTCGCACACGCGCGCGCAACCTCGCGACCGAAGTATTTACTTAACCTTTTCTAAACCCCGCCGGAACTGCCGACACTTGCCGGATTTGACCGCCGTGTCCAGCTGTGCCCGACGAAGCAGGCCCGTTCCCGCCGCGCCCGCGCCCGGCGCCCTCCGGACGGGGCACGAGGACCCCCGTGCGGGCCGCCTCGGACGGCTCCCCCGCACGGGGGTCCTCGCATGATCGTCGTTCACGGCCTCCGGCGCCGCTCCGGTGCGGTACGCCCCCGGGGCGGCGTCCGCCCCACGAGCACCACCGACACGTCAAGCCCCACAACCGCCACAGGCACGACGAGCCCGGAGTCGGCGGCCCGTCACGCCGCCGTGTCGAACGTGTAGTGGGGGGTGTGGTCCAGCATGTCGGCCGGCGTCACGTCGTTCCACGGACGCATGGTGTCGTTGAGATCCACGACGTTCGCCGTGCCCGCGGCCGGCAGATAGGCCGAACCGGGGTGACGGGCCTGCCAGTCGGCCCAGAGCTTGTCGATGAACGCGTGGTGCATCCAGAACACCGGGTCGTTCGGGGAGACGCCGGTGGCCATCTGGCCGCCGACCCAGACGTGCACGCGGTTGTGGAGGTTGACGCCCCGCCAGCCCTCCAGGTGGTTGCGGAAGCCGTCGGAGGAGCTGTTCCAGGGCGCCATGTCGTACGTCTCCATGGCGAGGACCGAGTCGACCTCGGCCCGCGTGGGCAGCTGTCGCCCGCCGGCGCCCAGGTCCCGGCGGAGGAAGTCGCGGCCGTCGACACGGACGGACACGGTCCAGCGGTTGCCGGAACGGGCGAACGGCCCGTCCATGACCTGCCCGTCCCGGGCGCGACCGGTGCCGCCCAGGAAGTCGGGCGCCCAGAGGGACGAGCGGGCGGTGCGGTCCGCCGTCCAGTCCCAGTAGGGCAGTGCGACGGTGGCGTCGACGGACTGGAGCGCCTGCTCGAACTGTATGAGGAATCTGCGGTGCCACGGGAGGAACGACGGGGAGCGATGGCCGACCCGGTCCCCGCTGTCGGTGTCACTCATGATGAAGGCGTTGTGCGTGGTGACGAAGGTGTCGTACTGCCCGTTGCGCTTGAGCTCCAGCAGCGCGTCGACGAAACGCCGCTTCTCGGTGGCGGTGAGCTGGGCCTGGTTCTTGCGTACGGTCATGGTCGTGGGGCTCCTGGTCGGATTCAGGCGGTGACGAGCGGGACGAGCGCGGCGCCCTGGAGTTCCACCACGGCGGCGCGGGCCACGGCGCGGGGCGTGGCGACCGGCTCGTAGTGGTTGATCACGCTGATCCAGGTGCCGTCGGCGTTCTGCATCACATGCAGCTCCTCGCCGTCTATGCGCACGCTGTAGCCGCCCCCGTGGTGCCCGCCGTGGTGCCCGCCGCCGTGCGAGGGACCTCCCTGGATGCGGCGGCCCTTGTATATCTCGTCGAACGGCGCCGGCCCGGCGGCGGCCGCCGGAGCCGCGGCCTGCGTCGCCGCGGTGGCGACCTTGCCCGCGACGGCGAGGCCCGCGACGGCGCCGGCGGTGACGCCCAGAGCCTTGCGACGGGTAATTCTGGACATGGAAAACCCCCAGAGTGCAGTGGTCAGTTGCTCCGGGGGTTGGTCATGTGCCCCCGGCAATCCCATGCCTACCTGGGCACCGTTGAACGGTGGAAATCTCCTGATGAGGGTTGGCCGCGATACGGACATGTCCCCATTCGTTGTGCAGAGTTGAACAAAGTTGATCTTGTTGTTGGCCCCCACCACGACACCCCGGGACGCAAGACTTGCGGAGAGTGTGACGTTCTCGTGAAGAATTTGCTGCCCCAGGGTGCCAAACGTGGTCAGGGTCACGCACCGAGACTGTCCGGAATCAGCCGTGTCCCGCGCGGGTCCGGATCAGCGGCGGGCCTTCCTCGTGGCCCTCAACCACTCCTTGTTCATGGCCGCGATGGACGGCAGCGGAATGCCCTTGGGGCAGGCCGTGGCGCACTCGCCGGCCAGCGTGCAGCCGCCGAACCCCTCGGCGTCCATCGCGGCGACCATGTCCAGGACGCGGGTCTCACGCTCGGGTGCGCCCTGCGGCAGCACGTTGAGGTGGTTGACCTTCGCGGAGGTGAAAAGCATCGCCGAGCCGTTGGGGCAGGCCGCCACACACGCGCCGCAGCCGATGCACTCGGCGTGCTCGAAGGCGAAGTCGGCGTCCGCCTTGGGCACCGGCGTGGCGTGGGCCTCGGGCGCGGAACCCGTCGGGGCACTGACGTACCCACCGGCCTGGATGATCCGGTCGAACGCGGACCGGTCGACCACCAGGTCCTTGATGACGGGGAAGGCGGAGGCGCGCCACGGTTCGATGTCGATGGTGTCGCCGTCACGGAAGGACCGCATGTGCAGCTGGCAGCTGGTGGTGCGCTCGGGCCCGTGGGCGTCGCCGTTGATGACGAGGCTGCAGGCGCCGCAGATGCCCTCGCGGCAGTCGTGGTCGAAGGCGACCGGGTCCTCGCCGCGGAGGATGAGCTCCTCGTTGAGGGTGTCGAGCATCTCCAGGAAGGACATGTCCTTCGAGATGCCGTCCACTTCGTAGGTGGCCATGGCGCCGGGGACGTCCGCGTGCTTCTGGCGCCAGACGCGCAAGGTGAGCTTCATGCGTAGCTCCGCTGGGTGGGGTGGACGTGTTCGAATCGGAGGTCCTCCTTGTGGAGGACGGGAGCGGACCGCGTACCGGCGCCGTCCGCCGCGGGCGGCCGGCCGCCCGCTCCCCGGTACTCCCAGGCGGCCACATAGGAGAAGTCGTCGTCCCTGCGGGCCGCCTCGCCGTCCGGGGTCTGGGACTCCTCGCGGAAGTGGCCGCCGCAGGACTCGGCGCGGTGCAGGGCGTCGAGGCACATGAGCTCGGCGAGCTCCAGGTAGTCGACGACCCGGTTGGCCTTCTCCAGCGACTGGTTGAACTCCTCCCCGGCCCCCGGGACCTTGATCCGGCGCCAGAACTCCGCACGGATCTGCGGGATCCGGTCGAGCGCCTTGCGCAGTCCCTCCTCGGTACGGGCCATGCCGCAGAACTCCCACATGAGCTCGCCCAGCTCCCGGTGGAAGGAGTCCGGGGTGCGGTCACCGTCGACGGCCAGCAGCAGACGGAGGCGGTCCTCGGTCCCGGCGACCGCTTCCTCGGCCTCCGGGCGGTCCGGGGTCATCGGCTCCAGGCGCGGGGCCCGGGCGAGGTAGTCGTTGATGGTGGACGGCAGGACGAAGTAGCCGTCCGCGAGGCCCTGCATCAGCGCGGAGGCTCCCAGCCGGTTGGCACCGTGGTCGGAGAAGTTGGCCTCGCCGATCGCGAAGAGACCGGGCACCGTGGTCTGGAGGTCGTAGTCGACCCACAGGCCGCCCATCGTGTAGTGCACGGCGGGGTAGATCCGCATCGGGACCGTGTAGGGATCCTCGTCGGTGATCCGCTGGTACATGTCGAAGAGGTTGCCGTACTTCGCCTCGACGGCCTCGCGGCCCATCCGCTTGATCGCGTCCGCGAAGTCGAGGTAGACGCCCTGGCCGCCGGGGCCGACGCCGCGCCCCTCGTCGCACACGTTCTTCGCGGCGCGGGAGGCGATGTCGCGCGGGACGAGGTTGCCGAACGACGGGTAGACGCGCTCCAGGTAGTAGTCGCGCTCCTCCTCGGGGACCTGGTTCGGGGGCCGGGTGTCGCCCTTGGCCTTCGGCACCCAGATGCGGCCGTCGTTGCGCAGGGACTCGCTCATCAGCGTCAGCTTGGACTGGTGGTCGCCGGTGCGCGGGATGCAGGTGGGGTGGATCTGTGTGAAGCAGGGGTTGGCGAAGTACGCCCCGCGCCGGTGCGCCCGCCACACGGCGGTGGCGTTGGAGTTCATGGCGTTGGTCGACAGGTAGAAGACGTTGCCGTAGCCACCGCTCGCCAGGACCACGGCGTCGGCGAAGTACGAGGAGATCTCCCCCGTGATCAGGTCCCGGGCGACGATGCCGCGCGCCCGCCCGTCGGCCACGATCAGGTCGAGCATCTCGGTCCGCGCGTGCATCTCCACGTTGCCCGCCGCGATCTGGCGGGAGAGCGCCTGGTAGGCGCCGAGCAGCAGCTGCTGGCCGGTCTGCCCCCGGGCGTAGAAGGTGCGGGAGACCTGGACCCCGCCGAAGGACCGGGTGTCGAGGAGACCGCCGTACTCGCGGGCGAAGGGCACGCCCTGGGCGACGCACTGGTCGATGATCTCCACGGAGATCTGGGCGAGCCGGTGCACGTTCGACTCGCGGGCGCGGAAGTCGCCGCCCTTGACCGTGTCGTAGAAGAGCCGGTGGACGGAGTCGCCGTCGTTGCGGTAGTTCTTGGCGGCGTTGATGCCGCCCTGGGCCGCGATGGAGTGGGCCCGGCGCGGAGAGTCCTGGTAGCAGAACTGGACCACGTGGTAGCCCTGTTCGGCGAGGGTGGCGCCGGCGGAGCCGCCGGCCAGGCCGGTGCCGACCACGATGACGGTGTGCTTGCGGCGGTTGGCCGGGTTGACCAGCCTGGCCTCGAAGCGGCGCTTGTCCCAGCGCTCGGCGATGGGTCCCTCGGGGGCCTTGGTGTCGACGAGCGGCGCGCCGATCGTGAAGGCCGCGGGATGGGCGAAGTCCATGTCAGCTCACCACTCCGGTCATGACGGCGACGGGTACGGAGACGAAGCCCGCGGTCAGCACCACCGCGAGGAGGTCGGCGACGGTCTTGAGCACCCGGTCGCGGGTGGCGTTGCCGACGCCGAGGGTCTGGGCGGCGCTCCAGAAGCCGTGCCGCACGTGCAGCCCCACGGCGAGCATCGCGACGATGTAGATGACGTTGCCGTACCAGGTGTGGAAGGAGGCGACGACGTTCTCGTACGGATGCCCCGGCTGGGCGTGCGGGTTGACGGTGAGCGTCGTCAGGTCGAGCAGGTGCCAGACGAGGAAGAGGGCGATGATGATCCCGCCCCAGCGCATGGTGCGGGTGGCGTAGCTCGCCCGGCGGCGCCTGTGCGCGTACCCGACGGGCCTGGCCCTCAGGTCCCTCCTGCTGAGCTGGTAGGCCGACACGCCGTGGGCGACGACGGCCGTGAGCAGCACCACGCGGGCGATCCACAGCCCCCACTCGCGGTGCAGGACCGGCTCGCCCATGGTGCGCAGCCAGTGGCCGTAGGCGTTGAACTCGTCGGGCCCGAAGAAGACCTTCAGATTGCCCATCACATGGGCCACCAGATACGCGAGCATGATGAGGCCGCTCACGGCCATCACCGTCTTCTTGCCGAGGGTCGATCCCCAGAGCGTGCGCGTGAGGGACGGTTTTCGATCCGTCCGCGTTGCCAGAGCCATGTCGTCAGACGCTAGGGGCCTCCGGCCCGAGAGGTCCAAGACATGGATCGGCTCATCTTCATAGGCATTCCCTATGGCTGCTCTACGCTGGGACGATGCAGTTCCAGCAGCTGATCTACTTCGTCGCGGTCGCCGAGACCCGTCACTTCACCCATGCCGCGGAGCGGGTGCACGTCTCCCAGCCGTCCCTGTCACAGCAGATCAGGGCGCTGGAGAAGGAGCTGGGGGCGGAGCTCTTCAGCCGGGCGCGGGGCAACATCGCCCTCACGGACGCGGGTGAGGCGCTGCTGCCGCTGGCCCGGCGCATCCTGGCGGACGCCGACACCGCCCGCCACGAGGTGCAGGAGCTGGTCCAGCTGCGCCGCGGCCGGGTGAGGCTCGGGGCGACGCCGAGCCTGTGCACCGGTCTGCTGCCCGATGTCCTGCGGGCCTTCCACGACCTGCACCCGGGCATCCAGCTGCTGATCGAGGAAGGCGGCTCGCACGATCTGGTGCGGGAGCTGGCGCGCGGTTCGCTCGACCTCGCCCTGGTCGTGCTGCCCCTGCCCACCCCCTCCCCCGCCCTCACCACCGTGGAGCTGCTCCAGGAGGACCTGGTGGTGGTCTCGTCGGCCGCGGCGCCCGCCCCGCGCCGCCCGGTCCGGATCGCCGACCTCCAGGGCGAGCCGCTGGTGATGTTCCGGCACGGCTACGACCTGCGGGAGCTGACGGTCGCCGCGTGCCGGGCGGAGGGCTTCGAACCGTCGTTCACGGTGGAGGGCGGCGAGATGGACGCCGTGCTCGGTTTCGTACGGGCCGGCCTCGGCCTCGCCGTCGTACCGAGCATGGTGGCGGCCAGGGCGGGCCGCGACCTGCGCGTCACCGCCCTGGCGCGCCCGGGGCTGCGCCGGACGATCGCCCTCGCGCACCGCAGCGACGTGGCACCGCCGCGCGCGGCCCGCGAGCTCCAGAGGGTGCTGCTGCGATCCCGGACGGGGCCGACGGGCACCGGAGGGTAGGCGCTGCCCGCGCCGGCCCGGCAGTACTCCCGCGCTTCCCGCGCCCCGCCTGCCCGGCAGCACTCCCGCGCCCCGCCGGCCCGGTCACACCGCGTCGGCCAGCACCAGCGAGTGGATGCGGTCGGGCGCCCCGGGCCTGGCGTAATACCAGCCCTGGGCCGTGTCGCAGCCCAGTTCCCGCAGCTGTTCGGCCTGCGCGCCCGTCTCCACGCCCTCCACCGTCACCGCCAGCTCCAGGCTGTGCGCCAGCGACACGATGCCTTCGACGATCTTGAGGTCGACGGGGTCGGCCGGGTGCTGCTGCATGCCCTGGGTGAAGGAGCGGTCCAGTTTCAGGACGCTGACCGGCAGCCTGCGCAGGTTGGCCAGGTTGGAGTAGCCGGTGCCGAAGTCGTCCAACGCTATGTCCACACCCATCTCGGCCAGCTGCCGCAGGGGCTTGAGCAGGTCCTCGTCGGCGCCGATCAGCGCCGACTCCGTGACCTCCAGGCACAGGGCGCCCGGTTCGAGACCGGAGCGCTCCAGCACGTCCACGATGTCGGTGACCAGGCCGGGGTGGTGCAGCTGGGTCGGCGAGAGGTTGACGTTGATCCGCAGGGGCCGGCCCGCCGCGTTCCGGGGCGGCTGCTCCTGCCAGAACCTCGCCTGGCGCACGGCTTCCTGGAGCACCCAGCGGCCGAGCGGCACGATCAGTCCGGTGTGCTCGGCGAGCGGGATGAACTGGTCGGGGCCGAGCACTCCGTGCTGCGGATGGCACCAGCGCACCAGGGCCTCCGCGCCGTACACACTGCCGTCGTCGAGGTGCACCAGCGGCTGGTACTCGATGAAGAACTCACCGCGCTCCAGCGCCGCGGGGAGCGCGGTGGTCAGGCTGTGGCGGGTGATGGCGCGGGCGTCCGCCTCGGGGTCGGCCCGCTCGAAGCGGTTGCCGCCGGCCGACTTGGCCCGGTACATCGTGATGTCGGCGCTGCGCAGCACCTCGGCGGAGCCCCGTTCCCCCGCGGGCCCCTCGACGATGCCGACGCTGCCGCGCACGGTCAGCTCACGGCCGTCCAGGCGGATGGGGGTGGCCAGCGCGGCGAGGATGCGGTGCGCGAGCTCGTCGACCTCCCCCTCGGTGTCGGGGCCGGTGGTGAGGGCGACGAACTCGTCGCCGCCCAGCCTGGCCACCATCTCCCCCGGCGCCGTCGCACAGCTCTGCAGCCGGTCGGCGACCTCCACCAGCAGGCGGTCGCCCGCCGAGTGGCCGAGGCTGTCGTTGATGGCCTTGAAGCCGTCGATGTCGAGGTAGCACAGGCCGAAGCGGGAACCGTCCCCCGCGGTGAGGGCCTTCTCCAGCCGCTCGAAGAAGAGCGTCCGGTTGGGCAGCCCCGTCAGCGCGTCGTGCGTCGCCTCGTACCGCAGCCGCAGATTGAGCAGCCGGCGCTCCGTGGTGTCCTCGATCAGCACCAGCTGGTACTGGGGGCGCCCCTCGGCGTCCCGCAGCAGCGACACCGCCAGGTTGGTCCACAGGACGGTGCCGTCGTTGCGGTAGTACGGCTTCTCCACCCGGTAGTGCTCCCGCTCACCGCGCACCAGCTCCGCGTAGAGCTTCCAGACGTGCGGCGCGTCCTCGGGATGGACCCACTCGCTCACCTTGCGGCCGCGCACATGGTGCTCCAGGCCGCCGAACATCCGGGTGAGGGTGTCGTTGACCTCCAGGACGTTGCCGTCCAGGTCCGCGACGCCGATCCCTATGGCCGCGCCCTCGAAGACCGCGCGGAAACGGGTCTCGGTGTCGTGCAGAGCCTGTTCGGCGAAGCTGCGGGCGGCCAGCGAGGAGCGTGCGATGGCCTCCTGTTCCGCCAGGGTCCGCTCCCGCAGCGCCTGGGCGAAGCCGGCGGCCAGCGCGTGCTGCAACCGGGCGCAGCGGGCGCGCAGTTCCTCGGCGCACAGCGCGTCGGAGCCGCCGCCGCAGTACAGCACGAGGTAGGAGTCGACCACGCCCAGCGTGCGGCTGAGCGCGTCGGGGTCGGTGCAGTGGGCCGCCACCAGGGCGGCTCCGACGCCGTGGGCCGGCGCGGGGTCGAAGGGCCGCTCGTGGAGGGCGTCGCTCAGCCGGCGGGCCGACGGCAGGAGGTGCTGTTCGAACTCGGTCCGGGTCATCGACGTGGCGGTGACCGGGAAGATCGCACGGCTCCAGATCGTCGCGAACCGGCGGAGTCTGTCTTCGATGTCGTCGGGTGCCGTGGTGGAACCCGACGCCTGGGCGGGCATGCTCACGCCTTGTGCCCCACCCCTGCGAAGCCCGAGAAGGCGTACGGATCCTCGTGGACGTCGGGGCTCTCCGGCCGCCAGTGCGGCATCGGCACGAGACCGGGTTCGACCATGCCGAACCCGTCGAAGAACCGGGCGACTTCGTCCCGCGGGCGCATCACCAGCGGGCGGCGGATGCCGCTGTACACGTCGAGGGCGCCGTCCGTGCGTTCCTGGGGCAGCGGAACGCCCTCGTACGAGGCGTGGGTGAGGATCAGGAGGCTGCCGGGCGCGAGCGCGTCGCGCAGTTCGGCGACGGCCCGGTACGGCTGGTCACCGTCCTCGACGAAGTGGAGCACGGCGACGAGCAGGAGGGCCACCGGCTGTTCCAGGTCGAGGAGCCGGCCGGCCTCGCGGCTCGACAGGATGTCGTGGGGCTTGCGCAGGTCGGCGGCGAGGACGCCGGCGAGTTCGTCGCCCTCCAGGGCCGCTCGGCTGTGCGCGACGGCGACCGGGTCGTGGTCGACGTACAGCACGCGGGCGTCGGGCCGGGCCTGCCGGGCGACTTCGTGGACGTTGCCGAAGGTGGGAATGCCGGATCCTATGTCGAGGAACTGGGTGATGCCCTGATGCACGGCGAAGCGTACCGCGCGGCGCATGAATGCGCGGTTCGCCTGCATGATCTTGGGAAGGCCCGGCATGAAGTCCAGCGCTTTGCGGGCGGTTTCCCGGTCGACCTCGAAATTGTGCGAACCGCCCAGGTAGTAGTCGTGAATGCGGGACACGCTCGGTACCGAAATATCGATACTCGGCGGGGCCCAGGCGGGACGCTCCATCGATGTCTCCAACAAGTCGCCACGGGGATCGGCCATGTTCGTGGCCGGTGTTCGAGCCGAGGCTACTGATCGCCCGCCAGGAGAGCGAGAGGAAACGGAAATTAGCGGTCCGTTCTTGGTCACACGCCTTCGGCACGTGCGACCGGCCCACCGGGCCACGCGGGGGGCGTGGAACGGTGGGCCGGTGCGGTGGTCCGGTCCGGCCGGGCCGGACCACGAGGTGGCCGAAAACGTGCGTGGGGACTCTACTTGGACGTCTTGACCACCTTGCCCTCGGGAGAAACCGCGAACCAGGTGCCGCCGACGCCCTGGCCGTTGATGTCACCCGGCTTCTCGTCGCCGGCGAAGGTGTAGATGGGCCAGCAGTCGATGGTCTGCTGCTTGATCCCGTCGGGCCGGTCGAACGTCACATTGCCCTTCTTGCTAATGCCTTCGGTGTCGTTCTTGTCGACCGGCTCGACCACCGGCCACTTCTTGAGGCAGTCCCCCGTGCACGCGGTCTTCATCGGCCAGGCGGAGTCCTTCTGGAACCGGTAGACCGTCATTCCGTTCTTGTCGACGATGATGTCGCCGAGCTTGGGGTCCTTTCGCACCGAGAGCCCGGCCCGGTCGGCGGGAGCGGCGTCGCCGCCCTCCTTGTCGTCACCGGTCTCCTTGTCCTCACCGGATTCCTCGTCGACCTCGTCACCGGGTGCGGCCTTCTTCCCGTCGGGAGCGGCCGCGTACCAGGTGCCGCCCACACCCTGTCCCTTGGCGTCGCCGGCCTTGGTGTCCTTGGCGTACCGGTACATGGGCCAGCCGTCGATGGTCAGCTGCTTGCTGCCGTCGGCGCGGGTCACCTCACCCATGAGCGAGGCGTCCACGCCGGCCGGGGGCTTGGCGCCCTGGGCGGAGACCACGGGCCACGCCTTGGCGCACTCGCCCTCGCAGTTCGACTTGGGCGGGCTGGTGGTGTCCTTGTCGAAGCGGTAGAGAGTGAAGCCCTCGCTGTCGGTCACCACTTCACCGAACTGCTTGCTGTCCCAGATGGCGAGTTGACCGGCCGGCTTGGCGGCGGCCGCCTGGGCCCCCGAACCGGCACCGGACCCGTAACCGGCGCCGGACCCGTAACCGTTGCCGTTGCCGTTCGCGGCGGGAGCTCCGGCGGGCGCGGCGGCGCCGACCGACTGGCCGTTGGGGCGCTGGTCGCCCTGTTCCTGACCGCACGCCGTCGTCAGCGCGAGTACGGCCGCCGCAGTCACCGCGAGCGAGGCGTTACGCCAGGTCATCATGTCAACTCCCGTTATCCGAAGGTCATTCGCGGCGTTGAAGTGCGCCGTTCATGGCCCTATGTACGGGCGGTCCCGTCCTCCGTGTTCAACGCGTAGGGAAAAACTTCTGCGGCAACCGCAAACACGACCGCCCGAAAACCCCTCCATCAGGCGAATCGCCGCCGATCGGCTGATGCCACGGCCTCCGACTGATCAAGCTCTTCGGCGTGTACGGAATGTTCGTCGCGCGGCTGTTCGCCGCCGCCACCCTCGCCTGGCTGCTGGCCACCCCGCTGCCCGCTTCGGCGGACAGCTGCGCCTATGCCTCGGTCGGCCCCGGCGGCCAGGACGCGGTCTCCGTCGCGGGCTCCCGCACGTGTACCCCGAGCCCGACACCGACGCCACCGCCTCCTTCCCCGCCTCCGGAGCCTCCTCCCCCGCCCACGCCGAAGCCCACCCCCACACCCACACCGAAGCCCACCCCCAAGCCCAAGCCCACGCCCACACCCACGCCGGCACCCGAACCGCCTCCACCGCCGGTGCGCACCGAGGCACCGAGGCCCGCCCCTCCGGCGCCGCCGCCCCCGCCTCGACCCGCTCCCCCGCCCGCTCCCCGGCCGTCGCCGCCGGTCCGGGTGAAACCTCCTTCGCCGTCGCCGGTCCCCCTGCCCGCCTACCGGCGCGCACAGCGTGCCGAGCCGGAAGGGGGCCCGTCCCTGGTCTCCCTGACGCTGCTGGTGACAGCACCCGCGGTGCTGGCCGCCGCCGCGCTGCGCCCGCGCTCCCGCTCGTGACCGAACCGACCCACCTCGACCCGACCACCGGAGAATGCCTTGTCGGAATGGCTTGTTCTGTCCATCGCGATGGCCGCCGCCTGCACGGTCGTCCTGACCATCGTCGTGATCAACCATCGTCGCGTCGGCGACGACGACGACCCGAGCGAGACGCCGGACGTCATCGAGTACATGACGATGATGATCGGCGTGGTGTACGCGATCGTGCTCGGTCTGGCCATCGCCGGGGTGTGGGAGGCCCGCAGCGCGGCCCAGGAGACGGTCCGCCACGAGGCACAGGCCCTGCACGAGGTGGAGACCCGCGTCGAGGTCTGGCCGGCCGATGTGCGGGAACGTATCCGCGCCGACGTCGACGCGTACGTCTCGCATGTCGTCGACACCGAGTGGCAGGTCATGTCCGAGCGGGGTGAGCTCACCGAGAAGGGTACGGAGCTCCTGGAGAAGGTGCGGCGCGGCGTCTCCGACTACCGGCCGACGGACGATCATCAGGGCGAGGCGTACCAGCCGCTCGTCGACCAGGTCGCGGCCGCGGACGACGCCCGCAACGCACGCGGCCAGAGCGCGGGGGCGACCATGCCCGGGGTGGTCTGGTTCGGCCTGATCGTCGGAGCGCTGATCACCGTCGGCATGATCTTCACGCTCCAGATCCGCCGGACCTTCAACGAACTGCTGCTGGCGGGCGTGTTCAGCGCGCTGATCGCCTTCCTGCTGTTCCTGATCTGGGACTTCGACGCGCCGTTCGGGCGTGGGGTCTCGGCGACCACCACACCGTTCGTCGCCCTCTTCCCCCATCTGACCGGCTGAGGCCGGCAGGGGGCGGGGCGGGACGGCGCACGGGAAACAGTCCGTGGGCCGTCCGGGGCAATCCGGTGCCCCATTCGCCTGACTGCGATCGCGGCCGTGATAAGGCGCTCCTAGCGTTTCGGGCATCGAGGCGCGCTTCACGAGTTGTGCGGATACCCCTTCCGCGGCTGCTCCTCGGGGACCCGGAGGTTCGATCATGCGTGCGATACGTGCCGCCTCCGCTGCTCTGCTCGGAGCGGCCGCCCTCGCCCTGACCGCCACCGCCGCCGGGGCGCTGGGTTCCGTCGTCTTCGCACCGGGCGACTTCGCCGTCAGCCCCTCGACGGTCGGACCGGGCGGCAGGGTGGTGCTGACCGCGCCCGGTTGCGGTGGTACCGCGATGGCGTCGTCGGGGGTCTTCGACACGGCCACCATCCCCCGCGGTGGCAGCGCCACGGCCACCGTCGACTGGGACGCCAGGCAGGGCGCCGTCTACACGGTGGCCTTCAGCTGCGCGGGCGGCACTCCGGGAACCGTGAATCTCACCGTCGCCTCGAACACCCCGACGATCAGTTCGACCGCCGTTCCGACCGTGACGAAGACGGCGACCGCGACCAGGACCGCCACGGCCACCCGCACCGCGACCGCGACCAGGACGGCCACCGCCACGACCATCCGGACGGCCACCGCCACCAGGACCGCCACGACCATCCGGACGGCCACCGCCACCCCCGCCGGGACCGCCACGGTGATCCGGACCGCGACCCCCGCCCGAACCGCCACGCCCGCCGGCGCCGGGGTGTCCGCGGCGCCCTCGCAGGGCGTGCGCGGCGGCCTCGGCGGCAGTGTGGAGGGGTGGAACACCGCGCAGCTGGCCGGGGGCGCGGGCCTGGTGGTGACCGCCACGGCCGGTGCCGTGCTCGTGGTGCGCCGCCGTTCCGCCGCCCGCCGCGACTGAACCCGCCGGCCGTCACCGGCACGGGCGCCGCTCGCGACCGGCCGCACACACCCCACCGCGCAGCGCGCCGCACCGCCCACGGGCCCTGCACCGCCCACGGGCCGCGCACGCCCGTCGCCCCGTGTCCTGGGCCAGGACACGGGGCGACGGGCGTGATCGTTCGCCGGGAGGTCCGGCCGGTCAGACCTTCTCGCCGCTCAGGCGACGGCGACGGCTGATGAACAGCCCTCCGCCGATGGCGGCCGTGCCGACGAGGGCCGCGCCCACGGTCATCTCGGTGGAGCTCGGTGCCATGGAGCCACCGAGACCACCCTGCGCGCCGCGCCCGGAGATGACCGAGAACACGCGGGTGACCACCCGGGAGTCGTTGTTGTTGCACCGCACCGCCAGGTTGTACTGCCCCGGGGTGGCGTGGTCGTAGATCCGGGGCGTGGCCGCGGACTGGCCGGAGCGGTTGAGGGTCAGGGCCGTCCTGGGGAAGGCGTTGGACGAGACGCTGCCGCCGTTGGGGCACCCCGAGGCGCTCACCGCCAGCTGGCCGCCCTGGTGCACATGGCTCGGGGAGACCGTGACGTTGCGCGGTCCGGTGTTGCTTCCGTCCTGTCCGTCCGTGGCGGCGGCCAGCGGGGCGGTGAGCCCGACGGCCACACATGCGGTGGCGGCCACCGCGAGGGCGCGTGAAGCACGCATCGTTGAACCTCCAGTGGAAGACGCCCCGAAGCGGTGCTCCGGGAAATTCGACGAGTACGCCTCCCATGACGAACCATCACAAGAGAGGCTGATCATCGCATTTCGGCACTGGTCCACCCCGGTGAGCCGACACGCCGACGTGACGCCCCCTCGGCTGATGGAGCCGCAGGTCACAGACCGTCAGAGATTTTGTCCCGGCGGCGACTCGGATGGCGCAGCACCGGGAAGCGCGCCACCCGTTCGCCCTTCACTGATCGCCGTGACGGTCCGCCGCGCTTAACGTGCGGGCAGATGCCACGAAGGGAGAACCATGGGCCTGGACCACGGCCGCTCGGAGTCGAGGAGGCGCTCACCGTGGGGCGCGCTGGCTCTCGTCATGCTCACTGGTCTCGCGATGATGCGGAACGGCGTCGACGTCAAGGAGGGCCCGCCCCAACCCGCGGCGGCGACGTCACCGGCGGACAGCCGGCTCGGCACGGCTCCCGTTCCGCCGCCGTACCTGGAACCGCTGGCCTACGCCCCCGCGGCGCGCGTGCGGATCGACGCCATCGACGTCGACGCCCCGGTGATGGACGTGGGCCTGGACCTGGGCGGCTGGATCGACGCGCCCCCCGCCCAGGACCGCAACATGGCCGGCTGGTACCAGAACGGCATCTCCCCCGGCCAGCGCGGTACGGCGGTGATCGTGGGCCACGTGGACAACGAGGCGGGCCCCGCCGTCTTCTACGGCCTCGGCTCCCTGAAGCAGGGGCAGCACGTCGAGGTGACCCGCTACGACGGCCGGGTGGCCGTCTTCGAGGTCTACGGCATCGAGGTCTTCTCCAAGGACGACTTCCCGGGCGTACGGGTCTACGGCGACACCGGCCACGCCGAGCTGCGCGTGATCACCTGCGGCGGCGGCTACTCGAAGGCCGGGGGGTACGACGGCAACGTGGTCGTCTTCGCCCGCATGGTGGAGACCCGCTGAGCAGCCGCCGCCCGGGTCACCTGCGGGGAACGGTGAGGCGGTAGCCGGCCTCCAGCAGCTCCGGCAGGTAGGCGCGCAGAGCGGCCACGCTCTGCGAACGGTTGCCGCCGGCGTCGTGGGAGAGCACCACGACGCCGGGTCCGGCACCGTCGAGGACCCGGCGCACGATCGTGTCGGAACCGGGTTCCGTCCAGTCGAGCGTGTCCACGGTCCAGGCGAGCGGCTCCATGCCGAGCTCGGCGCCGATCTCGAACGAGTGCCGGTTCCAGGCGCCGTAGGGCGCCCGGTACCACAGCGGCGCCGACCCGACGGCCCGCTCGATCACCTCGCTGGTGGTCCCCAGTTCTTCGCGGATCCGCGACGGGCCGAGCCTGGTGACGAGCGGGTGGGACCAGGAGTGGTTGCCCACCACGTGCCCGTCCCCGGCCATCTCCCGCAGCAGGTCCGGGCTCTCGGCGGCCTGCTCGCCGCAGACGAAGAACATCGCGGGCACGTCGTGCTCGCGCAGGATGCGCAGGATGTCGGGGGTGTAGCGGGGGTCGGGCCCGTCGTCAAAGGTGAGGACCATCGAGCGGCCCGCGCCGGAGACCCGCAGGAAGGGCCGCTGCCGCACGGGCGGCATGGCCCGCCGGACGCGCGCGGGGGTGTACCCGGTCATGGGCTGGAGGCGGTACGAGGTGGGGGCGAGGCGCCGGGCGGCGTGCGGGCCCGCCGCTCCGGGCGGTGCGGTGGCGGGCGGTCCCGGGGTGCTCGACCGGCCCGCGGAGAACAGGCCGGCGGCGGCGGTGGCCCCGAGCGCGGCGGCGATGCGCAGCACCATCCGACGTCCCGGAAGCATCTGATCCTTTTTCATTATCAATGGCTCGCACGGCCTTCGCCGACCGCTTCTCACCCACACCGGCCGTGCCGCCGAATCCACCCGATGGGACCAGCGGCACCGGAACGGTCCGGCGTTACGGGGGGGCAGGGGCACCGGACCAGCGGTAACGGCAGCGCCTCGCGGACGGTCGTCCCGATGAGGAGACCCCCTCTCCGAGGAGGGCCGCGCCGGGGGCGGGAGCCCGGCGGATAGCCTGGGGGATGTGACTGAGCAGCAGCAACCGGCGCCGCATCGATTCGAACGCGGTACCGACGGTCCGAAGGTGATCGTCGTCGGCGTCGACGGATCGGCGTCCTCCCTGCGCGCCGCGGCGTACGCGGGCGGACTGGCACGACGGCAGAACGCGCTGCTCGCCATCGTCTACGTACAGCCGGTGATGCCGGCGGGCACGGCGCTCGGCGTTCCGGTCGCGGAGACGACCGGGGAGATCGCCGAGGGCCTGGAGGCCGAGATCCGCGCGGCGGCCGAGCGGGTGAAGGGCATATGGGAGGTCCGCTGGGAGTTCCACACCTTCCGGGGCGACCCGTACACCGGCCTGGTGACGGCCGCCGACGAGCTGCGGGCGGACGCCGTGGTGGTGGGCGCCTCCGAGCAGGCAGGGCACCGGTTCATCGGTTCGGTGGCGCTGCGGCTGGTCAAGGCGGGCCGGTGGCCCGTGACCGTCGTCCCGTAACCGCCCGGGAGTCCCGCCGCACCGCGCGCCGGGCCACAAGGACCACGAGGGCCACTGCGGTCGCCCGCGCGGTGCGCGAGGCCCTGTGTGCGGGCCCTGAAGCGGTGTCGCCGCCGCGGCCCCGTGGCCGTGGTTCTCCGGCCGGGGCCTCCCGGCCGTGTCCCCTGCCCCGCTCCCCGCGCAGGTGTGCCTTCCGCTTGTCGTGTGTCGTCTTCCTCCGGGGGCACGGCTGGGCCATCATGATCCGCCGTCAGCCGATGCCGTCTGCAAAGAGGTGACGCTCATGGCCAGAATCCGTGCGGGGCAGGGATTCCTCCGCCGCAAACCCATCGAATTGATCGAAGAGGGCACCGAGGACCAGCGGCTCACCCGGACGCTGGGGCTGTGGCAGCTCACCGCCATCGGTGTCGGCGGCATCATCGGCGCGGGGATCTTCACCCTCGCCGGCACCGTGGCGAACGGCGTCGCCGGTCCCGCCGTGCTGATCTCGTTCCTGATCGCGGGTGTGGCGAGCGCCGCCGCCGCGTTCAGCTACGCCGAGTTCGCCGGCCTGATCCCCAAGGCCGGCTCGGCGTACACCTACGGCTACGCGGTCCTCGGGGAGCTCGTGGGCTGGTTCATCGGCTGGGACCTGCTGCTGGAGTACACCGCCATCGTCGCGGTGGTGGCGATCGGCATCTCCGGCTACTTCAACTTCCTCCTCGGGGAGATGGGCCTGGAGCTGCCCACCTGGATGCTGGGGGCGCCGGGGACGGGCGAGGGCCATCAGGTGGACCTCTTCGCCGCGGTGCTCTGTCTGCTGATCGCCTATCTGCTGACGCTCGGCATTAAGAACGCCGCGCGTTTCGAGACGGTCGTCGTGGTGCTGAAGGTGCTGGTGGTCCTGCTGGTGATCGTCGTGGGCTTCTTCCACATCGACACCTCGAACTACACCCCCTTCTTCCCCTTCGGTGTGAGCGGCGCCTTCACGGGTGCGGCCACGGTGTTCTTCGCGGTCTTCGGGTACGACGCCATGTCCACGGCGGCGGAGGAGTCCAAGGACGCCCAGCGGCACATGCCCAAGGCGATCCTGTACTCGCTCGCCATCTCGATGGTGCTGTACGTGCTGGCCTGCCTGGTGCTGACGGGCATGCAGGACTACACGGAAATCGACCCGGAGAGCGGCTTCTCGACGGCGTTCAAGGCCGTGGGACTGGGCGGTCTCGCGAACGTGATCGCCGTGGGCGCCATCATCGGCATCCTGACCGTGATGTTCACCTTCATGCTGGGCGTCACCCGGGTGTGGTTCTCGATGAGCCGTGACGGACTGCTGCCGAAGTGGTTCGCCAAGACGCACCGGACACGGCACGTGCCGACCCGGGTGACCTGGATCGTCGGGTTCGCGTCGGCGGCGATCGCCGGCTTCCTGCCGATCGGGGAGGCGGCGGAGCTGACGAACATCGGCATTCTGCTCGCGTTCGTGGTGGTGTGCATCGCGGTCATCGTGCTGCGCTACAAGCGGCCGGACCTCCCGCGCACGTTCCGCACGCCCGGGATGCCGTTCGTTCCCGCGATCGGGGTGATCTTCTCGATCTGGCTGATCACGTTCCTGCAGGTGCAGACGTGGCTGCGGTTCGGTGTCTGGTTCCTGATCGGACTGGTGGTGTACTTCGGCTACTCGTACCACCGGTCGGAACTGGCGAAGGCCGGGGCCCGGGGGACGGACACGCGGCCGCCCGGGCCAGGGCTCTGACGGCCTACTTGCCCATGAGGAGACCGTCCTCGGCCGCGCCGCGGTCGAGGACGGCCCGCCGGATCACATCGCGCACCTCGGTGTGGTCCTCGCCCCGCTCGATGGCCGCGTTCAGGTTGATGACCCTGCCGGTCGCGGTGTTGTACCACTGCGGCAGGAACTCCGCCTTCCTGACCTCCCAGCGCTGTCCGGGTACCGCGGGCGGCGCGAAGGTGAAGCGGCCGAGAGTGCCCTGGTTGCCTCGCGGGTCGCGGGCACCCAGGTTGTTGATCATGTCGCCGGCGATCTGGTCGCCCATGCCGTAGACGATCCAGGTGCCGTTGACCTTCTCGTAGGCCTGCGGGACGTGGGCGTGTGTGCCGAGGATCAGGTCGATGTCGGGGCGGCCGTCGGTGGCGGAGGCGGTGAGACCCCGCCCCAGGGTCAGCTGCTGGTCGTCGAGGGCGGTCTGCCACTCGGTGCCCCAGTGCAGGCTGACCACCACGACGTCGGCGCCGGCCGTGCGGGCCGCCCGGGCGTCCTCGACGATCCGGCTCTCGTCGATGAGGTTGACCGCCCAGGGCTCTCCCTCCGGCAGCGGGAAGCCGTTGGTGCCGTAGGTGTAGGCGAGGTGGGCCACCGTCGCGCCGCCCGCCCGGAGCAGCGTCGGACGGGCGGCCTCGGCCTCGGTCCGCGCCGACCCGGCGTGCCGGACTCCCGCCTTGTCCAGCGCGTCCAGGGTGCGGCCCAGCCCGGCGCTGCCGTCGTCCAGTGTGTGGTTGGAGGCGGTGGAGCAGGAGTCGTAACCGGTGGTGCGCAGGGCGGCGGCGATCTGCGGCGGCGACTTGAAGGCCGGGTAACCGGTGAAGGGGCCGCCGTCGGGGCCGTACACCGTCTCCATGTGACAGATCGCCAGGTCGGCCGAGGAGACCACCGGGCGGACGCCTGCCAGCATCTTGGTGAAGTCGTAGCCGTGGCCGCCCGCGTCGGCGCGGGCCCGCTGGTTGACCGAGTCGTGCGGCAGGATGTCGCCGCTGGCCACGAGGGTGAAGGGGCGTTCGGCGGCGGCCGCTCCGCCGGCCGACGAGGGGCCGGGGGCCTCCTTGCCGGGGGCCGGCCCGGCGGGTGCTTCCCTGTGCACCGTCGTGGTCCGCGGGGGTTGCGGACTGCCGCAGCCTGCCGTCGCCAGGAGCAGTACGGCGGTGGCGGCCACCGTCTTCCGTCGCGTCGTGAGTGTGGTCATGGACCGGGCTCCGTAAGGGGCTTCGAGGTTTTCCGGGGCCGTGGGGAGGGCCTGGAGGGCGTGGTGGACCCACTCGAATCCACACGGGACGAAAGCCGCAGTCAATAATTAATACTGCATAATCGCATAAATTACCCGAAACGGACCTGAAGTCTTCCGCTCGGACGGGGCCGGATCGGTGAGCGGCGCCGGGTGCCGGGGATCACCAGGCCCTCCGGGGCCGAGGGGACGGATCGCACGGCGGAGGAGGGAGGCGACGCGGTGGGGGCGCCCCCGTGCCCGCTGCACGATCCGAACGAGTGGCCGGTAGCGGCCCGCCGGACCGTTCGCCGCACCATTCGCCGACCGGTGCGACCGCTCGCCGCACATCCCGGTGCGCCGCCTGTCCCTCCGCGCCTTCATGCGTTCGGATACCGCTGCAAGGGCCGGGTACGGCGGGAAAGGGTGTTGACGATGACGACGGCGACCACCGACGAACGGGCCTTGGTGGAGCTCCAGCGTGACCACGGGCCCGCGCTGCTGAGCTTCCTGCTGGGGCTGACCTACGGCGACCGGCAGCGCGCCGAGGACCTGGTGCAGGAGACGCTGGTGCGGGCGTGGCAGCACCCCGAGGCGTTCGAGGCTCCGTACGAGTCGATGCGGCCCTGGCTCTTCACGGTCGGCCGGCGCCTCGCGATCGACGCCCGCCGCTCCCGCATGGCCCGCCCCACCGAGATCGGGGACGGGGTGCTGGAGACGACGCCCGACCCCGCGGACGTCACCGAATCGGCGGTCGCCGCGCTCGACGTCCGCGCGGCGGTACGGGAGCTGAGCGCGGAGCACCGCGCGGTCCTCGTGCGGATCTACTTCCACGGCCTGACGGTGAACGAGGCGGCGGCCGATCTCGGGATACCGGCGGGGACGGTCAAGTCGCGTTCCCACTACGCGTTGCGGGCGCTCGGACGGTGCCTCCCCGGCTACAGCCGCACCCTCTCCGGCTCACTCCCCGGCTGACCCCTTGCGCCCCTGTCGGCACCCTCGACACCTCCGCTCCCGTGCGTCACGGACCAGGGCGGAACGTATGCGAAACCACAGCGTCAAGTTGAGCAAAGAGCGGCCCGGAGCCGTGCCTCACGGTGGAGGCTCGTCGTCGAGACAAGCACGGAAGCGTCCGGGAGAAGGTGGGAACGTTGCGTCCCGAGAGCACGAACGGCACCGGCGGAGGCGGGCTGGCGGTCCCGATGGCCTGGTTGTGTGCCGAGTATCTGGCCGATGAGCTGATGCGGGTGGGCGATCTGGTCGAACCCGGCTCGCTGGAGTACCGCGCGGGCCGCCGCACGCTCGCCCTGACGATCTACCTCTGCGACGGCACGGACGGCCTCGCCGGCGCCGGTGGCGGCGTCCCGGCCGGAACCGTCAACGGCTCCGGGACCGAGGCCATGCTCGACGAGTGGCTGATCCGCACCTCCTGCGGCCACCCCTGGCGGGACTGGGTACGCGCCGGGCTGGCCGCCCGGCGGGAGCGCGCGGGCGGTAACGGCGAGCCGGACCTGGACCTCGCTCTGGAGACCTGGCGTGTGCTGGAGAGCACCGAGCTGCTCGCCACCGAACTGGCCACGGACCTCGATGTCCGCCCGCCCGCCACGGCGGCCGACGTCACCGTGGACGAGTCGGCCCGGGTCTGGCTGCCCGCCTGGCACCTGGGCCTGCCCCTCGGCCACCTGGCCCTGCGGCTGTTCTGAGGCTGCGGCCTTTCGCCCATCAGCCGTGTGAACAACGCTCCGGGTCAGTACACCGAGGACGGGCCGCGGTGGACGCCCGCACGGTATTTGGGGATCCGCACCGTGACTTTGGTGCCCGCGCCGACGCCCGTCTCGACGACCAGGCCGTAGTCGTCCCCGTACACCTGGCGCAGCCGTTCGTCGACGTTGGGCAGGCCGAGGCCGGACGACGGGGGGCGTTCGCCGGCGAGGAGGGAGCGCAGCACGTCGGGGTCCATGCCGACGCCGTCGTCCTCGATGGTGACGACGGCCTCGGCGCCCGCGTCCCGGGCGGCGATGGTCACCCGGCAGGCCGTGCGGGAGTCCTCCAGGCCGTGCTTGACGGCGTTCTCGACCAGCGGTTGCAGGCACAGGAACGGCAGGGTCACCGGCAGCACCTCCGGGGCGATCTGGAGGGTCACCTGGAGCCGGTCGCCGAAGCGTGCGCCGGCGAGGGCCAGGTACTGCTCGATGGAGCGCAGTTCGTCGGCCAGCTGGGTGAAGTCGCCGTGCCGCCGGAAGGAGTAACGGGTGAAGTCGGCGAACTCCAGGAGGAGCTCACGGGCCCGTTCGGGATCGGTGCGGACGAAGGAGGCGATCGCGGCGAGCGAGTTGAAGATGAAGTGCGGGGAGATCTGGGCGCGCAGGGCACGGATCTCCGCCTCGATGAGGCGGGTGCGGGACCGGTCGAGCTCGGCCAGTTCCAGCTGTACGGAGACCCAGCGGGCCACCTCGGTCGCCGCCCTCACCAGGACGGCCGACTCGCGGGAGCCGTAGGCGACGAGCGCGCCCAGCACGCCTTCCTCGCCGGTCAGTGGGGCGATGACCGCCCAGCGCAGGGGGCAGTCGGGGTCGTCGCAGCCGGCCCGCACGCTCTGGCTGCGGCCGGAGTCGAGCAGCTCGGCGACCCGTTCCATCACCTGCTCGCGGTGGTGGGAGCCGCCGGGCCCGTCCCAGGCGAGCACGGCGGTGCGGTCGGTGAGGCACAGTGCCTCGGTGCCCAGCAGGGAGCGCAGCCGGCGGGCCGCCTTGCGGGCCGTGTCCCCGGTGAGCCCGGCGCGCAGCGGCGGCGCGGCGAGCGAGGCGGTGTGCAGGGTGTGGAAGGTGGCGCGCTCGACGGGGGTGCCGAGGTCGTGGACGTTCTCGCTCCCCCGCCGTACGGTCAGCCGGCCGAGGGCGAACCCGGCGGCCAGCAGCACCGCTCCGACGGCGGCCAGGGCGGCCAGGACCGTGCCGCTCATCGTTCGGCTCCTTCGGGCTGCGGCCGGCCGGCCAGGTCCTCGGGCAGGTGCAGCCGGGCCAGGATGGCGGGGGTGCCGGGCGGTATGTGCCGGGGCGTGACCAGCGACACGGCGATCATGGTCAGGAACCCGAGGGGCACCGACCAGAGGGCGGGCCAGGCCATCAGGGTGTGGGGCCAGCCCTCCGGCGCGAGGCCCGCCCGGGTGGCCATCACGGCGGTGAGCGCGGCCCCTCCGCCGGTGAGGAGTCCGGCCATGGCGCCCGGCGGGGTGAGCCGGCGCCACCAGATGCCGAGGACCAGCAGGGGGCAGAAGGACGACGCGGAGACGGCGAACGCGAGGCCCACCGCGTCGGCGACCGGCACATTGGTGGCGAACACGCTGACGGTGAGCGGCACGGCCATGGCGATCGGTGTCGCCAGCCGGAAGTGGCGCACGCCGCGCGACGGCAGCACGTCCTGGCTGAGGACCCCGGCCACCGACATGGTCAGGCCGGAGGCCGTCGACAGGAACGCCGCGAACGCCCCTCCCGCCAGCAGGGCGCCGAGCAGGTCCCCGGCGAGTCCGCCGAGGATCCGGTCGGGCAGGACGAGGACGGCGGCGTCCGCCGCGCCGGTGAGGGCCAGCTCCGGGGCGTAGATCCGGCCGAGGGCGCCGTAGACGGGCGGCAGCAGGTAGAACGCGCCGACCAGCCCGAGGACGACGAGCGTGGTGCGGCGCGCCGCGCGGCCGTTGGGGCTGGTGTAGAAGCGGACGGCGACGTGGGGCAGGCCCATGGTGCCGAGGAAGGTGGCGAGGATCAGCCCGTAGGTGGCGTACAGCTGGTTGCCGTCACGGCCGCCGGACAGCGGCTGGGACCAGCCGAGGGGGTCGGCGCCGGTGGCGGCCCGCTCGGGGACGTGGGCGCCCTCGGGGAAGCGCAGGGTCGTGCCGGCCTCGACGCGGTGGGTGCCCTCGGCGAGGGTGACCTCCTGCCCGTCGTACGCGAGGGAATCGACGTGCCCGGAGACGCCGAGCGTGAGGGGGCTGTCGAGGTCGACGCGTACGGTGTCGTCGATCGTGACGGAGGTGTGCTGGCGGAAGACGGCCGGGGCGTCGAACCCGGCGCGGGGCGCGTCGTCGCCCAGCCAGGCGGTGACGAGGAAGAGCGCGGGCACCAGCAGGGCGGTGAGCTTGAGCCAGTACTGGAAGGCCTGGACGAAGGTGATGCTGCGCATGCCGCCCGCCGCGACGGCTCCGGTGACGACGACGGCGACGACGAGCCCGCCGACCCAGTCGGGGGCGCCGGTGAGGATCTCCAGGGTGAGGCCCGCGCCCTGGAGCTGGGGCAGCAGGTAGAGCCAGCCGATGCCGACGACGAAGAGACTGGCCAGGCGGCGGACCTGCGGGGACTCCAGTCGGGCCTCGGCGAAGTCGGAGAGGGTGTACGCGCCGGAGCGGCGCAGCGGGGCGGCCACGAGGACCAGCAGGACGAGGTATCCGGCGGTGTAGCCGACCGGGTACCAGAGCATGTCGGGGCCCTGGAGCAGGACGAGTCCGGCGATGCCGAGGAAGGAGGCCGCGGAGAGGTACTCGCCGCTGATCGCGGCGGCGTTGAGGCCGGGCTTGACGCTGCGGGAGGCGACGTAGAAGTCGGAGGTGGTGCGGGATATGCGCAGGCCCAGCGCGCCGATGAGCACGGTGGCCAGGACGACGACGGTGACGGCGGCCACCGCGTAGGCCTGGTTCACCGTCCTTCCACGAGGCCGGTGAAGTCCCGTTCGTTGCGCTCCGCCCGGCGCACGTACCCGTGGGCGACCAGCCACATGACGGGGTAGACGCCGAAGCCGAGGGCGGCCCAGACGAACGGTTCGGGCGACAGGCCGGGGCCGTGGGGAGCGGCGGCCGCGGGGAGCGCGAAGAGCAGGGGCAGCGAGCCGACGAGGAGGGCGAGCGTGCCCAGCGCGTAGAGCGCCGCGCGCAGCTGGCTGCGCATCAGGGCCCGCACGTAGGTGTGCCCGAGGGTGGTCTGCTCGCTGATCTCGGAGCGGGCGGGGGTGTGGCCCGGGGGGCGGCGGCCGGCGCGCGGTACGCCGGTGACGGTCTCGCGCCGGGGCCGGCGCACGGGCTGGGGCTCTGCAGACATCGTCGTCCGTGGGTCGCGTGGATCGGTTGCTGGAGTCTACGCAGAAGGCATTACCGAAGGTAGACCCGTTGCCGGGGTCACCGTCCCGTGCGCCGGGTGACGTCGCCGAGGGCGATCTCCAGCTCGACGTAGGACTCCTCGGCCCGCCGGAAGGCCATCTCCAGGGCGGCCGCGGCATGGGGGCCGACGAGTCCGTGGACGGAATCCCGGATCTCGTACAGCACGTCGGCCCAGCGCCCGGCCGCGCTCCTGGCGCCGGCCAGCAGCGCCTCGACCTCGCACGGGCCGGCCGGCCGGAGGTCCGGCAGCGCGCGCAGCTCCTGGAGCAGCGCTTCGATCTCCGACATCAGGACAGGCCCCCTTCCGGATCAAGGGTAGGAGCAGCGCCGTGGCGGTTCCGGCGCCGGTGGGGCGCCCCGTCGCCGTGCGGTGGGGCCGGGTCGGCGAACGGCCCACGACCGGGCGTCGAACGGTCCGGCCGGCGAACGGACCGGGCCGTCACGGACCGGCACCGTCACTGCTCGGCCGGCCTCGTCGCGGCTCGGCACCGTCACGTTCGGGGCCGTCACCGGCCTGGCCATCACGGTGTGGCGTCGGCGGGTGTCCGGCTCCGTGACGCGCGCCCCCACGGACGGAGGTCAGCCGCGGGTGTGCCGCATGAGCAGGTCGCGCAGGTGACGGGCGTGTCGGCGGCTGACGGCGAGCTCCGCGCTTCCGACGCGCACGGTGGTCGCCCCCGCGTCCAGCCGCAGTTCGTCGATGCGGCCGAGCGCGACGAGGTGGCTCCGGTGTATGCGTACGAAGCCCCGGGCCGCCCATCGCTCCTCCAGCGTGGAGAGCGGGATGCGCACGAGATGGCTCCCCTCGTCCGTGTGCAGACGCGCATAGTCGCCTTGGGCTTCCACATACGCGATGTCGTCGACCGGCACGAAACGGGTGACGCCGCCGAGCTCGACCGGGACCTGCTCCGGCGCCGGGCCGGGCTGGGCGGGCGCGGACAGTTCGCTGACCCTCCGCACGGCCTCGGCGAGCCTTTCCCGGCGGACCGGTTTGAGCACGTAGTCGACCGCCTTGAGGTCGAACGCCTGCACGGCGAAACCCTCGTGGGCGGTGACGAAGACGATGAGCGGCGGCCGGGCGAACCCCGCCAGCAGACGGGCGATGTCCAGTCCGGTGAGCCCCGCCATGTGGATGTCGAGGAAGACGACGTCGACGCTTTCCTCGCCGTCGGGGCCCGCTTCCAGGGCGCGGCCGATACGGCGCAGAGCCTCCGTCGCGTCGGTGGCGCCCTCCGCGCTGCGCACCCGCGGATCGGAGCGCAGGAGGTAGAGCAGTTCCTCGAGAGCGGGCTCTTCGTCGTCGACGGCCAGTACGCGCAGCATGGTGCGGAGTGTAAGCGGGGGGTGATTGAGCGAGAAGCCACTCGTGTGCGTACCAGTTCACGTAAGCACATCACATACGCGTGTACGGGGAATCGAGGCACACCCATGGGTCTGCAGGAGCGGCATCACGATGTCGCCGCTTACGCGCTGGGCGCGCTGGAGCCTGCCGACGCTTCGCGGTGCGAGGAGCATCTGTCCCGGTGCGTGCCGTGCGCGGCTCAGCTGGCGGACTTCGGCGCGGCGACGAGGGCTCTGGCACAACTGGCCGGGAACACGCCCCTGGAGCCGTGGAGCGCGCCGGACGCGTCGGCCGCGGGCGGGAGGCGTGCCGCGCGGCGGGGCGGCCGGCGTCGTGGGCGGGCCCGGCCGCCCGCCCGCCGCCTGCGGACGCATCTCGTCGCGGCGGCCGCGGCACTGGCGGTGGCGGTGCCGGGCGGGTTCCTGCTGCTCGGCGACGACGATCCGGCGATGCGGCGGGTCTCGGCGACGGACGCCGCCACGGGGGTGGCGGCGGCGGTGGCGCTGCGGGACCGGGAGTGGGGTACGGAAGTGGCGCTGCGCGTGGCGGGGGTGAGCGCGCCGCGGGTGTGCGAGCTGGTCGTCGTCGGGGCGGACGGAGCGGAGCGGGCGGTGCTGAACTGGGCCGTCCCGGACGGCGACGAGCCGGTCGTGGAGACGAGCACGGCGCTGCGCCTCGGTGACATCGAACGACTGGAAGTGCGGGCCACGGACGGGGAACGGCTGGTGTCCGTACGCCCCTGACCTCGGCCTCGGGCGGCGCCGACGTCACTTCGGCAGGCGTCACTTCGGCAGACGTCACTTCAGCAGACGGGACATCCGCCGGTCGGCGAGCGGCTTCCCACCCGTCTGGCAGGTGGGGCAGTACTGCAACGACGAGTCGCTGAAGGACACCTCGCGGATGGTGTCGCCACAGACGGGGCACGGTTCGCCGGTACGGCCGTGGACGCGCAGCCCGCTCTTCTTCTCGGCCTTGAGCCGGCCCGCCGCGAGCCCGTGGGAGCGCGCGACGGCATCGCCCAGGGTGGTGCGCATGGCGTCGTACAGCGTGGTCGTCTCCTCCTCGTCCAGGTTCTGGACGGGCTTGAACGGCGACATCCGGGCGGCGTGGAGGATCTCGTCGCTGTACGCGTTGCCGATGCCCGCGATCAGGCTCTGGTCCCGCAGGGCTCCCTTGATCCGGCGGCGCTCCCCCGCGAGCAGGGCCGCGAAGGCGGCGCGGTCGAAGCCGTCGGCGAGCGGATCGGGCCCGAGCCTCGCCACGCCGGGCACCGTGGCCGGGTCGGACACGAGGTGGACGGCCAGGCGTTTGGCGGTACCTGCTTCGGTGAGGTCGAAGCCGTCGCCTCCGGTCAGCGCGACCCGCAGGGCGAGCGGCCCCTTGCCGGGGCGCGGCGGGCCGGAGGGCAGGACGTCCTTCCACTGGAGCCAGCCCGCCCGGGCGAGATGGATCAGCAGATGGAGCCCGCCCGCCTCGATGTCGAGGAACTTCCCGTGCCGGCCGACGGCGGTGACCGTAGCACCGTCGAGTGCGCCGAGGGGCGGGTCGTACGTCTTGAGCACGCTGATCGCGACGGGCAGAGCGCGGGCGATCCGCTTGCCCACCAGGTTCTCGTCGAGGAACTCTCGCAGCGC
This sequence comes from Streptomyces sp. SP18CS02, assembly GCF_036322365.1. Classification (NCBI taxonomy): domain Bacteria; kingdom Bacillati; phylum Actinomycetota; class Actinomycetes; order Kitasatosporales; family Streptomycetaceae; genus Streptomyces; species Streptomyces sp. SP18CS02. The sequence continues at coordinate 115,333 of NZ_JAQYXC010000288.1, read as the reverse complement.
TTCGACCTCGGGCAGTTCGGGCATGCCTCCAGCCTGCCGCAGCGGTGTGCGGCTCGCCTCACGGAAGGCGTCGCGGGTGGCGCGGGGGATGCCGTCCGGCCGACGCGGACGCTCCGCGGCCCGGGGTGCGGCCGGGCGGGCCGTCCTGTGGGGCGGCCACGGGTGTGCGGTGCGTCCCGGCCGGGGCGGGGGCGCCGAGGAGCGCCGGTGCGGACGGCTCCCCCCGCGGGACGGCCATCGGCGGGGACGGCCATCGGCGGCTCGGCCGGGGCCGTATCGGTGGATCAGCGGGGGCCGTCGGCGGCTCGGCCGGGGCCGTATCGGTGGATCAGCGGGGGCCGTCGGTGGCCTTGACGAGGTCGGTGAGCTCCGCGTGCATGCCGAACGCGACACGGTCCAGGTCGGGCACGGCCCTGCCGTCGGCGACGAGGCCCACATGGACCTGGCCTCCGTACGGAGCCATCGCCACGGCGAGGGCCTGGCCGCGGGCCAGCGGCGCCATGGGGTGGAGCGCGCGCAGGGGGCAGCCCCCGAGCGAGAGGCTGGAACGCGGCAGCGGCACGTTGGTGACCAGGACGTCGAAGAGCATCCGTGCCGCGCTGCCGGCCAGCGGAGCCCCGAACCGGTGTGCCAGCGGGGGCAGTTGATCGGCGAGCACGGCCACCGCGCCCGCTCCGCGAAGCGGCCCCGCCGCCTTGTTGCGGTCCATGTCGCGCCGGACGGACAGCAGCCTGCTCACCGCGTCGGGGTCGCCGACCGGCAGATCGAGCAGGTAGGCGGAGAGCCGGTTGCCCGAGTCGGGCCGGACGCCGGGCCTGCGGCGGGATACGGGCACCAGGGCGCGCGGGTCGGCGGCGGGCAGCGGCTCCCCGCGTTCCAGCATCCAGTGGCGCAGCGCTCCGGCGACCACCGCGAGCAGCACGTCATTGGCGGTGCCGCCGGTCACCCGGCGCACATGGCGCACCTCCTCCAGGTCGAGTTCGGCCGTGGCCACCCGGCGTGTCCCGCTGGAGCTGGCGGCGAGGGAGGGCGTGCCACGGGGATCGAGGCGGCTGGCCAGCACGACCGACGCGCCCACGCCCAGGGCGCGCCCGAGCTCCTCCAGACGCCCCCGGGCGCCGGTCCACGGGCCGGGCAGCCAGGAGCGGGGCGGTACGGCGCGGGGGCGCCGGCGTCCCGGGGCGCGGGCGCCCGCGATCTCGTCGAAGATCCCGGCGCCGATGGCGACGGCCCTCATGCCGTCGGCGAGTGCGTGGTGGAGCTTGACCAGGACGGCGAAGGGGCCGCCGGGCGCCCCGGTGAGCAGGTACATCTCCCAGGGCGGCAGTCCCCGTTCGAGGGGGCGTTCCATCAGCTCACCGGCGAGCCGGGCCGCCTCGGCCGCGAAGTCGCCGCCGGGCAGCCGGACCTGCCGGACGTGCCGGTGCACGTCGAAGGTCTGGTCGACGCTCCACGCGGCGCCCCCGACCGGCAGCAGTACGTCCCTGACCCGCATCCTCAGCCGGGGGATGGCGGCGGCGCGCCCGGCGAGCAGCTCCAGTACGCCACCCGTGTCACGGGGGCCGGGGTCGAACCGGGCGAGCGCCCCGAGGTGCATGGGGTGCTCGGCCGATTCGAGGTGCCAGAAGGCCAGATCAAGAGGTGCCAGCAGCTCACTGCTCAAGGGATCCTCATGTCCTAGAAGGCTACGGATGACCAGGGAGGCCCCGATCGGGCCGTGCGGGGCCCGATCGGGGCGGCGCAGGCTCGGGCGGGGCGCTGCCGCACCAGGCGGGACAACGCCGGATAAGGCCACGGAAGAGACCAAGTCAATCGCTTTCGGTCGGTTACGGTCAAGCATGATGCATTTACGGACAGTTAACAGCGGGTGTCGCTGGAATTTCGGCTCTGTCCTGAATGATGAACTCCGACCAGACGCATTTGCCGCTGCCACGCGACTCCACACCCCACGCGTCGACGAGCCGGTCCACCAGCAGCAGACCGCGCCCCGACACTCCCGACTCCCCCGCCTCCCGGCGCCTGGGAAGCGCGCTGGAGCGGTCCTCCACCTCCACGCGCAGCCGCCGTTCGGGGGCGGCGAGCATCCGCAGGGTCACGATCGCCCCGCCGTCGGTGTGCAGCAGCGCGTTGGTGATCAGCTCGTCGGCGACCAGTTCCGCCTCGTCGGCGCGCTCCCCGGCACCCCAGGCCCGTACCGCCGCCCGGATCATGTGCCGGGCCGTGCTCAGCGCCTCCGGGTCGCCCTGCGCCACGTGCTGCTGCAGACGCCCCCCCGTCTGGGGGGTGTAGCCGCCCTTGCGGCGCAGCAGCAGGATCGCCACGTCGTCGTCGCCGCCCCGCTCGTCGACCACCTCGCACAGGTGGTCCGCCAGCAGCTGGAGGTCCCGCGGGCCGTTGCGCACCAGGGCGGTGAGCCACTGCATGCCCTCGTCGAGGTCGGAGCCCGGCCGCTCGACGAGCCCGTCGGTGTAGAGCAGCAGCGACTGACCGGGATCGAGCTCCAGCAGGGTGACCGGGTAGTCGAGGCGCCCGAACTCCGCCGACAGCCCGAGCGGCATGCCGCCCTGGACCGGCAGCCTGCGGCAGCTTCCGTCGGTGTCCTGGAGCAGCGGGTCCACATGACCCGCCCGGACCACCTGGACCACGCCGGTCGCCAGGTCCGCCTCCAGATAGGTGCAGGTCGCGAACCGGTCCGTGTCCAGCTCGTGCAGGAAGACGGAGGCCCGGGCCATCACGGTCGCCGGGCTGTGGCCCTCGGCGGCGTAGGCCCGCAGCACGATGCGCAGCTGGCCCATCACGGCCGCCGCGTGGATGTCGTGCCCCTGGACATCGCCGATGACGGCGCCGACCCGGCCGCCGGGCAGCGGGATGACGTCGTACCAGTCGCCGCCGATGTCCCGGCCGAGCCGGGCCGAGCGGTAGCGGACCGCGATCTGCGCGCCGGGGACCTCGGGGATGCGGCGCGGCAGCATCGCCTGCTGGAGGCCCTCGGCGAGGTCGTGCTCCTGTTCGAAGAGCATGGCGCGCTGGAGGCTCTGCCCGATGCTGCTGCCGAGGGCGACGAGCACGTTGCGGTCGTCGGCCGAGAAGCCGTTCTTGTCGCTGTAGAGCAGCCCGAGCGCGCCGATGGGCCGGGCCTGGGCGATCAGCGGCAGATAGGCGGCGGAGGTGATGCCGAGCCCGCTGATGTCCGGCCACAGCACCGGGTAGGAGGTGGCGAAGTCCTCGGGCGACTCGATGAACCGCGGCGTGAGGGTACGCACCACCTCACTCATCGGGTACTGCTCGTCCACCCGGGTGTAGCGGGTACCGGGGACATGGGAGTCCTCGGGCCCGTCCGCCACGAGGTGGATCCGGCCGGCCTCCAGCAGTCCCATCACCACGCTGGCGGCGCCGAGGTGTTCCAGGCCGCGGGAGTCCTTCAGCACGTCGATGACGTCCTGGACCGTCCTGGCGTGGGCCAGGGCGGCGGTGGTGGACTCCACCACGCTGGTCTGCCGACGCCGGTCGGCGTCGACCTGGATCCGGGCGCTGGATTCGGCCAGCTCCTGGGTGGCGTCCCTGACGATGCCGATGATGCGGTGGGGGCGGCCGGTCTCGTCGCGCCGGATGGTGCCCTGGGTGTGGGTCCAGCGCAGGCCGCCGTCCCGGCCCCGGATGCGGAAGTAGGCGCCGTAGTGCGCACCCCCGCCCTTGAGCGCCTGCGTCACCATGCCGTCCAGGCGGATGGCCTCGGTGGGCGGCACGCGCGCGGACAGGCTCTCGGGCCGGCCGTCGTACTCGTCCGCGTCCATCTGGAACACGTCGAGGGCGGCCCGGTCCATGTGCATCAGCCCGGCGTCCAGGTCCCAGTCGAAGCTGCCCATGCGGTTGAGGGCCAGACTCAGATCCGGGTGTGCGGGCCAGTCCTCGGGGAGCGACAGGGCATCCGCTGCCGGATCAACCATGGAGCCACTCTGCCATCATTTGCCAGGTTTTTCGACTGTTTACGCATGCCACTCGTGACGTCAGCCTTCGAACGCCCCCGGGTCACCGGAGGGATCGTCCAGGCCCTCGTCGCCGCCGGACCCGGGATCGGCCTCGGACAGGAACTCCTCACCGGGGCCGGTGAGGCAGCCGGACGGCATCTCCTGGCCCTCGCCCGGCGCCCCGTCGGTGCCGAACGGGTCGGAGGAGCCCGTCGTGCAGTCGGTGGGCGCGGGATCCATCGGTGCGTCCGGCTCCCCGTCGACCATCCCCGTGTCACCGCCGTCCGGAACCGCCTCACCGCCGTCCGGAACCGCGCCATCCCGCGGAACCGCCTCGCCGCCGTCCGCAATCGCACCGCCGTCCGGGACCGCGCCACCGTCCGGGGCCGCCGCTCCGTCGCCGGGAGCGGGCGGCAGGCCCGCGCCGGGGGCGTCGCCCGGAGGGGCCGGCACGGTGGAGCGCGGGCCCGCCGGCGCGTCCGGCACCGGCTGGTCGATCACACTGCGTTCGTTCGGGCTGTACGGGGGCGGGGTGTCCGGCCGCCTGTCCTGGCTCGCGGCCGCGCCGGTCCGCCGCTCGATCCAGGTGTTGTCCACGACGTCGGCGATGATCAGGCTGCCGAGGATCCGCTGCGTCGCGTTGATGACGACGACCTGGTCGCGACGGTAGCCCGCCCACGACTCGCCCGTGTGCGCGGCCTCGCCCTCGACGGTGGCGGGCGAGCGCAGCGGATTGCCGCCGGCGCAGCGGACGCGCGGAGCTCCGTACTGGTCCACCAGGACGGCGGTACCCGACTGGAGGACGGACTGGAGGACTGCGGCCGAGCCGTCGCGGTAGCCGTGGCTGGTCACCCGGGTGTCGGTGCGCAGCAGCACCGGGGTGAGGCCGCGCAGCCAGTTGGCGACACCCGCCTGGCCGACCCCCGCCGCCCGGGCGAAGGCGCGCTCCTTGCCCGGGTCCGCCGTCAGCAGGTTCACCTGTCGCTCGATGTCGCAGCTGGGCCGTCCGCGCGTCCCGCCGTACAGCCCGGGCGTGGCCCCGGAGACCGTGCGCACCTGCTGGACGGCGCCCGCGGACGGCGGAGTACCGGGTACGCCGGAGGGCGGCCGGTACGTCACGGGAGCGGTACCCGTCGCCGTCGATGCGGTGAACGGATCCGGCCCCTGGGCGGCCAGCGGCTGAAGGAGGACCTCTCGGGAGTCCCGCGCCGCCGCGCCGGCCCCGGCCCCGGTCTCCTTGTCGCCGTCACCGCCGCACCCTGCGACCAGAAACAGCCCTGCGGTCAGCACGGCGATCGCGCCATGCTGCTGTCGTGTGGGTGAACGCACGTCGATCTCCCGCGTCTTCAACGCCTCTTCCATGCGCCGGTGCCGGCGCTTCTTCATCTGGCCGGATCCGGCACGGTCCCGCAACCGGAGACAACCGCACATGGCGATGGACTTGAACGCGTTCAACAGAACCTTTACGCTCACCATTAATTGAACATGTTCAAGGCGTGGTCCGGGGGTTGGGCCGACCGGGTGCGCCCGGTCCGGGAAAGGGGCACAGGATGTCCGTCCTGGTCGATCTGATCGTGATGCTGGGCATGCTGGTGATCGTTCCGGCCGGGCTGCGCCTGATGGACGCGGCCGGGACACGGGCCCTGCGCCGGTTGTGGCCGCTGTTCGCGGTGCCGGGAGCGGCGTCCCTCTGGCTGCCGCGCGGTCCCACCGCGGTCGCGCTCGCCGCCTGCTACGCACTGGGGGCCCTGCTGCTCGCCCTGCACGGGGTGCGCCGCCTGGCACGCGCCCGGGGCACGGGCGCCCCCGGCCCGGCCGAGATCGCCGTACTCACCGCCCTGACCGGCCCCGCCGTCGCCGCGCTCGCCCTGGTCGCCGAGCGGCAGGGAGTCCGGCTCTTCGGCTTCGACCTGGACATCCTTGCCCTGACCGTGCCCCACTTCCACTTCGCCGGCTTCACCGCCGCGCTGGTGGCGGGGCTTGTCTGCCGCGCCTCGAACGGGCCGCTCGCCCGCTTCGCCGCCCTGAGCGTTCCCTCGGGCACCCTGCTCGTCCTGCTCGGCTACTTCGTCGACGACTGGGCCGAACTGGCCGGAGCGCTCGTCCTGACCGCGGGCATGTGGGCCGTCGCCCTGCTGACGTGGCGGGACATCAGGCCCCGCGTCCGCGACCGGCCCACCCGGGCACTGCTCGCCGTCTCGGCCGCCGCCCTGGTGGCGACCATGCTGCTCGCGCTGAGCTGGGCACTCGGCGAGGCGACCGGACTGCCCCACCCGGATCTCCCCTGGATGGCCGCCACCCACGGCCTCGGCAACGCCCTCGGCTTCGCGCTCTGTTCGGTGCTGGCCTGGCGACGACTCAAGGAACGTGTCTCATGACCCGACTGATCCGCAGCCTCAGCACCACTCCCGGACCGTCCTCGTTCACCTATCCGGAGGTCGGCGCCACCCGGACCGGGCCGCTGCCGGACGGATACCACCACCTTCGCCACCGCACCCGGATCGGCCGGGGGGAGGAGGCCTTCAGGGCGGCGGGCGCGGCCGTCACCACCTGGGGCATGCACCGCGGAGCGGGCGCCCTCGTGACGGCGGACACGCCGCGGGCGGAACCGGGCACCGCCGTCGAGATCGCGCTCCGCGTCGGCCCGCTGCGGATCGGCGCTCCGTGCGAGGTGGTCTGGACGGCCTGCGGGAGCGAGCGCGTCGGCTTCGCGTACGGGACCACCGCCGGGCACCCCGAGCGCGGCGAGGAGTCCTTCGTGGTGGAACTGCGGCCGGACGGGTCCGTGTGGTTCACCGTGACCGCCTTCAGCCGCCCCGCGCGCTGGTACACCCGGGTCGCGGGGCCCCTCGTCCCGGCGGCCCAGCACTGGTACGCGCGCCGTCTGGGCCGCACTCTTCGGAGGATCGCCGCGGCCTGATCCCGCGAAGCGGGGCCACCGGCGCCGATACTGGAGGCGATGGAGTGGTTCACCTGGTTCACCGCGTCCGACTACTGGCTGAGCCGACTGGTCTTCCAGCGGGGCCTCGCCGGTCTGTACCTCGTCGCGTTCCTCTGCGCCGCCCTCCAGTTCCGGGCGCTGATCGGCGAGCGCGGCATGCTCCCGGTGCCCGAGTACCTCGGCCGGGTTCCGGCGCGCCGGAGCCCCAGTGTGTTCCGGCTGCACTACTCGGACCGGTTCTTCGCCCTCTGCTCCTGGACGGGTGCGGCGCTCGCCCTGGCGATGATCGCGGGAGCGGGGGACGCGGTACCGCTGGCGGTCTCGATGCTGCTGTGGGCGGTGCTGTGGGCGCTCTACCTGTCGATCGTGAACGTGGGGCAGACCTGGTACGGATTCGGCTGGGAATCGCTGCTCCTGGAGACCGGCTTCCTCGCCGTCTTCCTCGGCAACGAGCGCACCGCGCCCCCCGTCCTCATTCTGTTCCTGTTGCGCTGGCTGCTCTTCCGGGTGGAGTTCGGCGCGGGGCTGATCAAACTGCGCGGGGACACCTGCTGGCGCGATCTGACCTGTCTGTACTACCACCATGAGACACAGCCGATGCCGGGCCCGCTGAGCTGGTTCTTCCACCACCTGCCCCGGCCTCTGCACCGCGTCGAGGCGGCCGCCAACCACGTGACCCAGCTGGCGCTGCCGGTCCTTCTCTTCACCCCCCAGCCGGTGGCAAGCGTGGCGGCGGGAGCCGTCGTACTGACCCAGCTGTGGCTGGTGCTGTCCGGGAACTTCGCCTGGCTCAACTGGATCACGATCGTGCTGGCCCTGTCGGCGATCGACGGCTCACCGGTCGCCGGGGCGCGCGCCCTGCCCGAGCCTCCGCTCTGGTATGTCGTGGTCGTCCTCGCCGTCACGGTGCTGGTGGTGGTGCTCAGCCGGCGTCCGGTCCTCAACCTGCTCTCCCGCCGGCAGGCGATGAACCGCTCCTTCGACCCGTTGCACCTGGTCAACACCTATGGAGCCTTCGGAACGGTCGGCCGGGTCAGGTACGAGGTGATCATCGAGGGCACGGAGGAGACCGTGATCCACCCCGGAACGGTGTGGCGAGCGTACGAGTTCAAGGGCAAACCGGGCGATGTCCGACGGCTGCCCCGCCCGTACGCCCCGTACCACCTGCGCCTCGACTGGCTGATGTGGTTCGCGGCGCTCTCCCCCGGGTACGCCCGGTCCTGGTTCGGCCCCTTCCTGGAACGGCTTCTCGAAGGGGACCGGGACACCCTGCGGCTGCTGCGCCACAACCCGTTCCCGGACGCACCGCCCGCGCGGATCCGCGCCGGTCTGTACCGCTACCGCTTCACGACGTGGCGGGAGCTGCGCGACACGGGCGCCTGGTGGCACCGGACGTACGTCAGGGAGTACTGGCCGCCGACCCGGCTCACCACGGACGACCGGCCCTGACGGCCATGCCGGACGACCCCGGCCCGCCCGTCCTGTCAACGCCCTCACCGGCGTCCCGGCCCGGGTCCCGGCCCGAGCGGCCGCCGGGCGCGGACCCGCTCACCGGCCCGGACATGTATGTGCCCCCCGCCGTGAACGGCGGGGGGCACATGGCGAAGCGTACGGATCAGCGTGTCGCGGATCAGTCGATGCCGGGCAGGATGTGCGGCTCGGCGAGGTCCTCCTCGTATCCGGCGAGCCGGATCGGGGCCGAACGGGCCCACACTTCGAGGCTGCCGAGCGTTTCGGGCCGGCCGGACCGTTCGCCGCGTTCCGCCGGACGCTGTTCCTGCTTCGTCAGATCTGGTGTCACCGCGCACTCCTTCGTGTCGCGAACCAATGAGGACAATGCCGTTCGGTCGCGGTGGCGCCGGTACTCGGGCGGGACCGCGGCCTTGGTGGCAGGCCAGTCCCCGGGTCGGCCACCAGGGGTTTCGTGGATCCGTGGAGGCCGACCGTTCGCTTCAGAGTAACCAAATGAGCACGCTTACGCTCGATGGCGCTCGTCACAGGGGTACGTTCCGGACAATCACGTCCGGATCATCGCGCGCGGGGTGACCGTCACCAGTTGGCGGGCGCGTAGTCCTTGAGGAAGCAGCCGTACAGGTCCTCGCCCGCCTCGCCGCGCACGACGGGGTCGTAGACACGGGCGGCGCCGTCGACCAGGTCGAGGGGGGCGTGGAAGCCCTCGTCGGCCAGGCGCAGCTTGTCGAAGTGGGGGCGCTCGTCGGTGATCCAGCCGGTGTCGACCGAGGTCATGAGGATGCCGTCGGTCTGGAACATCTCCTGGGCGCTGGTCCGCGTCACCATGTTCATCGCGGCCTTCGCCGCGTTGGTGTTCGGGTGCCCGGCGCCCTTGTAGCCACGGCCGAAGACGCCCTCCATCGCCGAGACGTTGACGATGTAGGAGCGCCCGCTGGACGCCTTCCTGGCGGCGTCGGCCATCACCGGGCGCAACATGCTGATCAGGATGAACGGGGCCGTGTAGTTGCACAGCTGGGTCTCCAGCAGCTCCACCGGCGAGATCTGCTCGATGGTCTGCACCCAGGTGTTGCTCTCGACGACGTCCGGAAGCAGTCCACCCGCGTCGATGGCGCTGCCGTCGCGGTGCCGCTCGACGCTCGCGTTGCCCGCGACCAGGGCCAGATCCGCGACCTTCTGAGCGTCCAGGCCGCTCACACCGACGGGCAGTGCGGCCAGACCGTCCACCGCGCCGGAGTTGAAGGCGCCGATCACCTGGTGAGCGGGGAGCTCCCCGGCGGGCAGCGGGGCGCTCTCGCCCTCGACCAGGGCCGCGTAGGCGGAGGGCAGGCGGCGCACGGTCTGCGTGGCGTTGTTGATGAGGATGTCCAGCGGGCCCTGCCCGGCGACCTGCTCGGCGAGGGCGACCGCCTGCGCGGGGTCGCGCAGGTCGATGCCGACGACCTCCAGGCGGTGCATCCAGTCCGCCGAGTCGTCCATGGCCTTGAAGCGGCGGATGGCGTCCTTGGGGAAGCGGGTCGTGATCGTGGTGTGGGCGCCGTCGCGCAGCAGGCGCAGGGCGATGTACATGCCGATCTTGGCCCGGCCGCCGGTGAGCAGCGCCCGCTTGCCGGTGAGGTCGGTACGGGCGTCGCGGCGCGAGCGGTTCTCGGCGGCGCACTTCTGGCAGAGCTGGTGGTAGAAGTAGTCGACCTCGACGTACCGCGTCTTGCAGACGTAGCAGGACCGGGGGCGCTGGAGTATCCCCGCGATCTGTCCGGCCTCGGTGACGGACGAGGGGAGGATGCCCTCGGTCTCGTCGTCGATCCGCTCGGCGGAGCCGGTCGCGGTGGCCTCGGTGACCGCCTTGTCGTGAGCGGTCTTGGAGGCCCTGCGCTCCTGGCGGCGGCGCTGCTTCACCGTCCGGTAGATGCCCGCGGTGGCCCGCCGGACGGCGATCGCGTCCGGGTGGTCGACCTCCAGCTTGTCGAGCTCTTCGAGGACGCTCAGGCAGACGGTCAGGCGCTCGGGGTCGATTCCCGGCCCGTACGCCTGGTTCTCTTCTGTCACCGTCATGGCCGTCGCCGTTCCTTTATCACTCGTATGCCACGTTTCAAAAGCCGAACTTTACGGAGCGAACCGCCCTGCCGCCAAACCCGCTCCCTGCGCGCGGGGCCGGAACCCGCCCGTCGGGGGTGCGCAGCGAGGCCGGGAGCGAGGGGCGCGCAGGCCGCCCGGCAGACCGGAACACGTGGTGGGAGCCTGCGGCGAGGTCACCGGAGGCGTGGCCGGGGAGGGGCGCGGGGGGCGGCCGGAGAGGTGATGTCACCCGGTGGCGGGGGCCGGCCGCGGCGGCCGGTCGAAGACGCAGTCGCCGCACAGGCCGCCGCCGGGGCAGCGGTAGTACAGACAGCAGCTTCGGCGGCGCAGGTCCGGGCCGCGCACGGTACCGGCGAGGTCGGGGTGGTCCAGGAGCCCGGCGGTGAGCGAGGCGGCCCGCCGCGCCGCGTCGGGACGGCCATGGGTGTGTGCCCAGCGGGTGAGCTCCCGCAGGGCGCCACCGAGCGCGGAGCCCGCGTTGCCCCACAGCAGGCGCGGCGATACGGGGCCGCCCCGTCGCAGCGCCTCGGCCAGGGGCACGAGGTGGCCGAGCTGGACCGCCTCGCGGATCTCCTCGACGGTGCCGGGACGGGTGCGGCCGGGCTCCCACCACAGGTCGTCGGGCGAGGCCAGGGTGCCGTCCCAGTGCAGCGAACCGGGCGAGAGATCGGGAAACTCGCCGTACAGGGCGGCGGACCCGAGCGCGATCGACCACAGCCGGGCGGCCAGGCCCAGATGGGCGATGGAGGCGGCGACCCGGTACTCGGGGGACCGCAGCCGGGCGCCGACCAGTGCGACACGGGCCGCCAGGGGCGCCGCGCCGACGGCGTACACCCGGCCCAGCGGTTGGTGCGAGCCGTCCGCGGGGGCGTCGGTCCGCAGGGCGAAGAACCCGCCCACCGAACCCGCTTCGTCCAGATCCACCGTGCCGCTCCTCCCCCGCGCCGGCCGGTCGGCAGGCCGGCGGGTCCACCGTAGCGGCGGCCGTGCCGGGGCCCTCGCGGGGGTGCGCGCGGGGCACGGGCCACGGCCCGATGAGCGGGGGCACACCCCGCGCGGCCCTCGCGTACGACGACGGCGGCAGGACGGCTCACGAACGGTCCGGGCGCGGTATTGCACGTGGTCGCGCCCGCGACCGGGCCGCTCACTCCGTGCAGCCGCAACCGGCACGGCACGACATGGTGCCGGTACCGCCGCGACGGACCGGTCCCCCGAACCGGCCGGGGCCGGTGGAGCCGTCCGGTCCGGCCGGGCGGTCAGAGCCTGACGCCGGCCGCCCGGAGGTAGGCGAGGGGGTCGATGTCGGAACCGTACTCAGGACCGGTGCGCACCTCGAAGTGGAGGTGCGGACCCGTGCTGTTTCCGGTGGATCCTGAACGCGCGATCCGCTGCCCGCCGCTGACGTTCTGTCCTTCGCGCACGGTCAGTGCCGACAGATGGGCGTACTGGCTGTACTTGCCGTCGTTGTGGCGGATGACGATCTGGTAGCCGTACGAACCCGCCCAGCCGGCCGAGACGACCCGGCCCGACGCGACGGCCTTCACGGCGGTGCCGGTGGGGACCGGGAAGTCCACGCCCGTGTGGTAGCCGCTGGCCCAGGAGGAGCCCGCCTTGCGGTACGCGGTGCTGGGGCCCGCCTCGACCGGTGAGCTGAACTTGGCGGTCTTCGGTGCGGCGGCCGGCTTGACGGCGGGTTTCGCGGCGGGCTTCGGCTTGGCGGCGGCCGGTCCGGCGACGGGCTTGGCGGCAGGCCTGGGCTGCGCTCCGGCGGGCTTGGACGCCGGAGGCCTGGCGGCGGGTCTCGCCGGTTTGGCGGGCGCGGTCCGCAGGTCCAGCTTCTGGCCCGGGACGATGAGGTCCGGATCCCCGCCGATGACCGTGCGGTTCTCGGCGTACAGCCGGTGCCAGCCGCCGTCGACCCGCTTCGCCGCCGCGATGCGGGAGAGCGAGTCGCCGCGCGCCACCGTGTAGCTCTCGCGCTGGGTGGGCACCGTGGTGGGCGTCGCCGCCTGCGACTTCCGGGCCTCGGTACGGGGCGCGGGCTTCCGGCCCGGCGCGATGTCGGGCGAGTCGCCGCCGCGTGTCAGTCCGGCCTTGACCGAGCAGGCGGGCCAGGCACGCGGGCCCTGCCCCTTGAGCACCTTCTCGGCGATGGCGATCTGCTGGTCCTTGGTGGCCAGGTCGGCGCGCGGTGCGTACCGCGTACCGCCGTAGGCGGCCCAGGTGGACTGGGTGAACTGCAGTCCGCCGTAGTAGCCGTTGCCTGTGTTGATCTTCCAGTCGTTGGTGGATTCGCAGGCGGCGACCTTCTCCCACACGTCGACCGATGCGGCGTGCGCCGATCCCGCTCCTATCAGCGGGATCGCCATTCCGGCACCACTCATCGTGAGAGTGAGCGAGGTCCGGTTGATCCGGCTCGGCTGGTACCGGCGGTGTCGTCCGCGTACGGCCATGAATCCCCCTTGCACACGTCAGCAGCCGCCCCAAATTAGAGGCTGACCCGGCCTCGTGACAAGAGGGGGGCCGTGGATCAAATGCCCGTTCGGCAGCGCCATTTGAGGGGCCATTCGGCGGCATCGGGAATCACACGCGGCCGGTACGGCTTGATGATCGATGAACGCCCTGCTCGCGGGGCACGTATGCATTCGTCGCGTGCGTGCGGACGTGGGGGGCACTGCGCTGTCGGCTACGGAGTTCACCGGATCACAGGAGTACATGAATGAGTGGCACTGCCCAGATCGGCGTCACGGGGCTCGCGGTCATGGGCCGCAATCTCGCCCGCAATCTCGCCCGCAACGGTTTCACCGTGGCGGTCCACAACCGGACGTCCGCGAAGACCGAGGCCCTGGTCAAGGAGTTCGGCGACGAGGGCGCCTTCGTCCCGGCGACGACCGCTCAGGAGTTCGTCGCGGCTCTGGAGCGGCCGCGCCGCCTGGTCATCATGGTGAAGGCGGGCGAGCCGACGGACGCCGTCATCCAGGAATTCGCACCGCTGCTGGAGCCCGGCGACATCATCATCGACGGCGGCAACGCGCACTTCGCCGACACCCGGCGCCGCGAGAAGGAGCTGCGGGAGCGCGGCATCCACTTCGTGGGCGCCGGCATCTCGGGCGGCGAGGAGGGCGCGCTGAACGGCCCGAGCATCATGCCGGGCGGTTCGGCCGAGTCGTACGAGGCGCTGCGTCCCCTGCTGGAGAAGATCGCCGCGAAGGCGCCGGACGGCACGCCCTGTGTCACCCACGTCGGCCCGGACGGCGCGGGCCACTTCGTCAAGATGGTCCACAACGGCATCGAATACGCGGACATGCAGCTGATCGCGGAGGCGTACCACCTGCTGCGCGAGGTGGCGGGGTACTCGCCGGCCGAGATCGCCGAGACGTTCCGCACCTGGAACAGGGGACGCCTCGACTCGTATCTGATCGAGATCACGGCTGAAGTGCTCGCCCATACGGACGCCGCCACCGGAAAGCCGTTCGTGGACGTCGTCGCCGATCAGGCGGAACAGAAGGGCACCGGCCGCTGGACCGTGCAGATCGCCCTGGACCTGGGCGTTCCGGTGTCGGGCATCGCGGAGGCCGTCTTCGCGCGCTCGCTGTCCGGACACGCGGACCTGCGCGAGGTGTCCCGCTCACTGCCGGGGCCGGCCCCCCGAGCGCTGGACAAGGCGGAGGCCGCCCGCTTCGCCGACCAGGTGGAGCAGGCGCTGTACGCGTCGAAGATCGTCTCGTACACACAGGGCTTCCACCAGATCCGGGCGGGCGGCGACGCGTACGACTGGGGCATCGACCTGGGCGCGGTGGCGTCGCTGTGGCGGGCCGGCTGCATCATCCGGGCGGTGTTCCTGGACCGGATCCGGGCCGCGTACGACGCCGAGCCGGGGCTGGCGAGCCTGCTCGCGGACCAGCGGTTCGCGCAGGAGATCGGCACGGCCCAGGACGACTGGCGTGCCGTGGTGGCCGCCGCCGCCCGGCAGGGCGTGCCGACGCCGGGCTTCTCGGCGGCGCTGGCGTACTACGACGCGCTGCGCGCGCCCCGGCTGCCGGCGGCGCTCACCCAGGGGCAGCGCGACTACTTCGGGGCGCACACGTACCGGCGGATCGACCGGGAGGGCTCCTTCCACACCCTCTGGGGCGAGGACCGCTCCGAGGTGGGGACGGACTGACCCGGGGCGATCGCCACCGCCCGGACGCCGGGGCGGCCGATCGAGTACGGCGGCCGCCCCGGCGTCCGGGCGGTACGGAGCCGGCTGTCGCGGCGGCGTCAGGTCGCCGGGCCGGGCTGCGGTTGCGGATCGGGTACGGGGTCGGGCCCCGGCGGCTTGGGAACCGGGTCCGGCGACGGCCCCGGCGGGGGCGACGGGGTGGGTACGGGCCCCGGTGCCGGACCGGGTTCCGGTCCGGGTGGCCCGGGCTGGGGCACGGGCGTCGGCGGCACGGGGTCCGGCGGCGGGGGCGGAGGGGTCGGCGCCGGGGGCACCGGGTCGGGCGGCCCCGGAGGCGGGGTGGGCGCGGGGGGAACGGGGTCCGGGAAGGGATGGGTCATCTGGGCCCCCAGGTAGAGGTCTGCCGTGCGTCTTCAGGTTCTCCCGCTGCGCCTTCCCACGCGCGGCGGGATCACTCATCGTCGTACGTCCGCCACCGCTGCCGCAGCCGCCGCGAGACCCGGACGAGGGCTGGAAAGCACCGGGATCGTCGTCCTCGCACGGCCTGCGGCGTCGGCCATCGACGCCTGGGCCAACAGGATCACATCCGCGTCCTCCACCGAGTCCACGGCCTTGGCGACCACGTCGAGGTACCCCTCCCGGTCCCCCGTCTCGAACAGCTCCCAGGCGTCCTCGACGAGCAGCGCGCGGATGTCCGGGGAGCGGCCATGCGCCACTTCGTCCCGCACGAGCGCGACCGTGGGTTCCACGGTGCCGGCCACGGTCGCGACCACCACGATCCGGCGCTCGGCGGCGGCCGCCGCCGCCATCGGCCGGTCCACCCGCAGGACGGGCACGGCCGCCGGCACGGTCTCGGCGACGCCGCCGATCGTGGAGCAGGTGCACAGCACAGCGGTCGCGCCCGCCGCGACGGCGTCGGCGACTGCCGCCCCGATGTCGTCGGCCACGGCTCGGGGGCCGTGGACGCGGGCGCGGTCGAGCAGCGAGGCGTCGACGCGGTGGAGCAGTGCGAGATCTGGATGGTCCAGATCCCGCAGGGCGTCGAAGACCGGGACGTGGACCGGGGAGGTGTGCAACAGAGCCAGCACGGCGGGCGGCGTCACCGGTTCGGGCGGCCGGCTGAACCGGCGCCGGGCCGCTTCCACCAGGTCGGCCGGGGGCCGGGGAGCCTGGTCGGGGTGACGCTCGGCCCACGTGGCGGCGTGGGGGCACAGCGGGACGACCGGAACGCCTTCGCGGGCCGCCCTCGCGTAGAGCTCCCGCACGAGGGCTCCGGCGACGCCCCGGCCCTCGTCGTCCTGCCCCACGGCGCAGTGCAGCGCCACCAGGGCGTGCGGCGCCTCCTCCAGGACCGAGTAGTGGAGGGCACCGAGGTACCGGTCCTCCTCCGACGCCTCCAGGCGCCTCTCGGCCCGGTCGTCGCGGATCCGGACTCCCACTGCCACGCCGAAGCTCCTCGCCGGGCTCAGCCGCGCGCGGACGCGACGGCGTGCGGGCTTCGCACGGTCCCGCTGCCCGGCACCGGCCGGGACGGGTCCGAGCCGAGCTCCACGATCCTGTTCTCCGCGTCGACATGGACGACGCGCGGTACGAGGGCACGGGCCTCGGCCTCGTCGACCTGGGCGTAGCTGATCAGGATCACCAGATCCCCGGGGTGGACCAGATGGGCGGCGGCGCCGTTGATACCGATGACACCCGAGCCGCGTTCGCCCTCTATGACGTAGGTCTCCAGTCGGGAGCCGTTGTCGATGTCGACGATGTGAACCAGCTCGCCGGGCAGCAGATCCGCCGCTTCCATGAGCTCGGCGTCGACGGTGACCGACCCCACGTAGTGCAGGTCGGCCTCGGTCACGGTGGCACGGTGGATCTTGGACTTGAACATAGTACGCATCATCGGGGCACTCCTGGAGCTAGGCTCCCTGCCTGCGTTTTTGCAGGTCAAGGGCGGTTTCCCTACCCTACAACGAGTCGCGCGTTCGGTCAGCTTTCACCAGGTTCTTGAGGACTGATGCTGACCAATTGCCGACTTTGCTGACGCGCCATCAGGTGACTGCAGGAGAGCTTCGCCAACCCTCCTGGACCCCACCGCGACGACTACACAAGCCTAGCCAACAGCCTCCGGACGGTGTCCGTGATCACCCTCACTCTGGCGGCCTGGGGGGCTAGGAGCGAGGGCGGCCCCACGGGATCGGGGTGCCCACCGCCAGGGGTCAGTCGGCCCAGGCCCGGGCTCTTCTTCCTGGTAGACGGCGTCGCCGGCTCACCTCGGCGGACAGCCGCTGCGTACCGCCAGCCCGCACCGAAGTCGGCGACCACCGCTTCCTCGCTCCAGTCGGCGACCTCATGCCCGTTCTCGGTGCGCAGCCGCAGGCCCTCAGAGGTATCCGTGACCGTGTCCGCACCCTCGATCTCGCTGTCGGACTCCCCAAGCCGCATGACGGCCCCGACGACGTCCTGAGGGTCGTCGCCCTCGCGGTCGTCATTCGGCTGGGGCTCCCAGCCCGCGCTTCTGGCTGCCTTCAACACGGCCTGCTGGTCACGCACGTGGAACTCTCGGAGTATCTCTACCCGAATGACCGGACCAGCCAGATCAGCGAGCCGTGCGTCGTTCGGGGTGTGCACGGCGCGCGGGACCGCGTCGACGTCCTTGCCCTCATCCACGTCGTCGCCATCAGCGATCTGCTCCCATTTCAGGAAGCTGCCGGGAGGCATGAGCCAGACGCCCGCGAGGGCGTGCCGTGCGGCACTGCGGAGGGAGGAAGCCGGAGCATCCGGCAGTTGGGCGCACAGCCTCTCCAGCGGCTCGGGCTTCCAAGCATCGGCGGAAGAACCGATGGCCTGCTGGAGGATACCCACCGCCTGCTGCGCGACTTCGGGGTGCCGACAGGTGAGAACAGCCTGCAGTGAGGCAGGGCCCTCTCGGTGGTGGACGAGAGCGAGGATGCGGCTCTTGCTAACGAGCTCGTGCGCGGTGGGCGGTGAGACGTCGAGAATTCCGGCGGGGCTCGGTCTTCACTTCTGCTGCGCGGGGATCAGGTCCGCGGTCTGCTGGTGGGAGAGCGGGCCGGCGACAGCCTGGACAATGTCGCTCGCGTGCTCGCGGCGGCCGAGGTGGCGGGCCAGTGCCCGCCAGTTCTTCAGATGGGCGATGCCGTGCTCGCCCCGGATCCGCGAGGAACGCGCCTTGCGCTGTCGCTCGTACATCTCCTCGTACCAATCGGGGGCGTCCTTCTTGAACTTGCGGTGTGGCGGTGTCACCACGCGTCCGCCGGTCTGGGCACCGAGGCCCTGGTAGCCGGCATCGGCAAGGATCTCGGCCGTAGGCCCGTCAGCCAGGAGCTTGACCAGCCCTAACTGACGGGCGTGTGTGATGTCCGCGCAGCTCCCGGGCTCGGTCGGGCTGCACCACAGCACGCGCCCCTCGCCGTCCGCGACCACCATGGATTTCACGGCGTTCTGCTTGTTCTTGCCGGAGATGAACCTGTCCCCGTCCTTGCGTCCGGCAGCGGCCCGCCGGACCCGGATCTCAGTGCCGTCGACGATGCCGGTCTTCCCGCTGGCGCCGAGGTACTCGACGACATCGGCCAGGGCCCGCAGCCGCACGTCGGGGCTCACGGTGCACCCCCGCTCGGCGAGCAGGGGCCGCACCTCGCCTATGGCCCGGGTGATGGTGGAACGGTCCACATCGAACCAGCAGGCCAGCGCATCGTGAGTGGCACTGTGACGGAGATGGACGAGGGTGGCCAGGAGCCGGTGGACGAACGTGAACCGGTGCTTGGCACCAGCGCCCACGGCACGCTTCCGCGGCCGAGAGGCCAGCTTGGCCTGATGACGCTCATGCCACAACGGACCCACCTCGGTGATGAGTTCAGCAATCACATCGGCAGACAAGCCCGTGATCCGGCGATTGCCGACGATCACTGCACGAGTCACGGTCCCCACCACCCGCCCATGATCAGCCATCCCGGCCTCGACGTCTCACCGCCAACCGTGCACGAGCTCGTGAGTACCGCAGTTCAGGCGCCCTTCTGCCACTCGGCCTTCAATGACGCCGTGCAGAGGCTCGCGCACGTGCACGACATGAGGAACGACAGCTTCATCGTCGGCTGCGGGGACTTCTTCAAGGCACCGCCTGCTTCCGGCTCGGCCAGGGCCGGATCGAGACATCCTGGTCCTTCTCCACGACACCGTTGCCCTGGGCAATCACGGTTGGGATCACCACTTCGAGCCCACTGACCCGTCGATCCGCAGGCGCGCACGGGCGCACAGCGTGCCGGTGAGGCCGCTGAGCGCATATCACCCGGGTGGGCGGCTCCGTCGGCGCATCTGCCCGGCGTCACCTGGAGCCGACCCGCTCTGGCCGCCCGACCCAGTTCCGCGGCGTCCGCAGGTTGCCCTCCAGGTCAGCGGCTACCGACCTGATCGTCGCTCCAGGCCGCGACTCGTACAACGCGACAGCGTCCGCCTTGAACTCCGGCGGGTAGCGCTTCGTGACCATGGGACATCCGTTGTCCCAAGAGCCGAGGGCGGTACCCATGGAAAACCGGGATGCCGCCCTCGGTGGTAGTGCTCAGAAGTCAGCCTTCACAGGACATGACCTGGAGGTTTCCGTCATCGACGACGAGCTCGTTGTAGCCGAACCTCTCGCCCAGCTCGCGGTACCGGAGGTACCTCGACTTGCTGACCGGAATCAAGTACGCCTTGAGGACCCGCAGGAAAAGCCTGAACCCGAGGTCAGGGTCGGCCTCGATGACGACCCGTTCCAGCGACGGGACCACGTCCGGCACCCCGTAGTAGGGGTGGTCGGCGGTGGTGTGCTCCAGTTCCGGGGCGAAGGCTCGCACCTCGGCGAGGACCGCGTCCCTCAGTTCCGGATCGCAGACGGGCGCAGGAGGAAGGGCCTCGAATCGCGGGTCGTCCCGGCGGATGCGTTCCTCGCAGACGTCCACGATCTGGCGGAGCCAGTCGCGTCCATCCATCCATAGCTCATCCGGGACGAACTTGGAGCGCACGGCCGCACACCACAGGATGTCGATCACCCTGGTCGGCAGCGGTGAATCCAACAGCGTGAGAGCGTCTTCCCGGAGGGTAGGTGCGTAGGCGCCCTCCCCCCAGTCCGCGGCATCCACGACGATTTGCAGCGGAGCGAACTCGAAGGTGCCGTACCACTTGGTGAGGCCACTCAAGCCGAAATCGATCCAGATGTCCTTACGGTCCATTGCCAGTCACTCTCACTCCGGGTGCGATGTGTAGACCATGTATCCGGGCTTGTGCCGGGACCTCTTCAGGGTGATGGAGACCCAATTTCCGGCTTGATGAGCATCCGCAACGCCCGTGTGAGGGTAGATGGTCCCGAGTGAGCCCGGGTTGTCCAGCTGGACCTTGAACGGCTTGAGGTGCGCCGCGCTCTCCGAGTCCCTGGGAGTCTTCTTCATCCATGCTTCCAGCTCCTTCCTGTGAGTCGCGTACCACTTCGCGAAGGCCGCGTCCACAGATGCCTGGGCCGTTGCGAGGTCCTTCCAGACGCTCGTTACTCCCGGATGGCCGGGGATCCTTCGCATGTCGTCGATGGCCTTCTGAACCGCGTCCTGCGGCTTGATGGTCACATGGTCCCTGATCGTGTGGGCACCCCGGTCTCCCTCGTGCAGCGTGAGGTTCAGGCAGTTGTGGACGAGCACGTCGTCCGGCCGCTGACCCTTCGTGCGCACGAAGAAGGTGTGCAGGTCGTCGACGGTGAGGTCGTAGACCGTGCGCGGAGCCACGCCCGAGCGGTCACGGAGGGCCGTCAGCGCGCGGACGGAGCCGTCCGGAGTGCGCAGCCGGTGACCGACGCGCAGGTCGGAGACCAGCGTCCAGCCTTGGTCCACGACGTAGAACTTGTGACCCGCGGTGCTGGTCAGCGTGTTGCCGCCGGCGACGGTGAGGTCCACCAGGCGCTCGGTTTCGTGCTGGAACGTGCCGGTGACCATTCGGGCCTGCAGCTTGCCGGAGGCCGGGTCGGCCGCCGTTACCAGGTCACCCATACCCACCTGGCTGATGGGCCGGTGCGAACCGTCCGCCATCAGCACCTGGGTGGCGGCAGGGAAGCTGTTCGTCTTGCAGGCGGTGAACGCGTCCTCATAGGCGTTCACCGACCGTTCGAGCATGGCGAGGGTCGCGGGATCCAGGTCGAGGGCCTTGAGGGCCTTGAAGGCGTCGGCGACACCGACGCCTGTCTTCATGGCGGCGTCCAGGGCCCTGATGCCCTCGGCGACTTTAGCGAATGCCTTGCCGGGGAGGAAGTTGCTCGCGGCCCAGGCGCAGCCGCCGGCGCTGCCGTGCCAGCAGTCGACGAAGTCCTGGACCAGCGCCGCCTTGATGAGCTTGTAGGTGAGGGTCTGCTGGATGAGCTCCAGTTTGGAGAAGTACCGGGTGACGTCCTTCTTCAGGCCGGGGGTGCGCTTGCTCTCGATGAGCAGGGTGTCCTGCGGGAGGCAGCCGCTGGTGCCGGCCGTTGCGTCGGGGTTGGTGCAGAGGAAGAAGTCGACCACCGCGCTGAAGGTGACCGTGAAGGTGGTGGTGCAGCCCTCGAAACCGACTGTGATCCCGCAGGGGTCGCGCTGCTTTGCGTCGGTGATCTCGATGCTGTCCTCATCGACGACGTACCACGTGCCGCCGACTCCGGTGCCCGCACCAGTAGAAACCTGCTTGTTGGCGGCGTTGCGTGCCGCTTCCTCTGCCGCCTTCTGTGCTTCCTGGGCGTATGTGAGTGCGTCCTTGGCAGCCTGTTCGGCTTCGGTGGCGGCGGCGTCGGCGCGGTTGGCGGCGGCTCGTGCGTCCTTGGCGGACTGCTCGGCGGTGGCTGCGGCCTGGCGTGCGGCTTGGGCGTCGAGGGCGGCCTGGTCGGCGGAGTCACGGGCCTGCTTGGCATAGCCCTCGGCGCGTCCTGCCGCCTGGTCGGCGGCGGCCGCGTCTTCGGTGGCTTTGCGGTCGTACTCGATCGTGCGGGCCAGGGACGCCGATGCCTGCGCGGCGGCCTTGGCGGCGTCGGCCGCGTAGCCCAGGGCTTCCTTCGAGTAGCCGCGGGCATCCGCGGCGTGCGCGGCGGCGTTCGCCGCGTGCTGGTAGGCGATCTTCGTGTCGCCCTGTGCCTGGGCGGCGAGGTTCTTGGCCGCAGTGGCCTCGGCCTGCGCGTTCTTGGCGTGGGCGTCGGCGACGGCCTTCTGCTGGTCGGCGATCGACTTCGCTGCCTGCCCGGTCAGCACGACCAGGCTCGCGGCCGCGTCAGTGGTGACGTACGGGGAGCCGAGCTGAATCGCATCGTTGGCGGGCTTGGCGACCTGGACGGCGGCGCTCCCCGCATCGACCGCGGCCTGAGCGGTGACATAGGCGAAGCCTGCGGCCTTCGCCGAAGCCGCGAGGGCCTTCCCGGCCTCCTTGTTCGCCTCGTCCGCATGCGATTTCGCGGCCTTGGCAAGCTTCTCCGCGTCGTCGGCCGACTTGACGGCCATGTCGGCTTCGGAGGCGGCGTGCTCGGACGCCTTGATGGCGTCAGCTGCGGCGCTGTGCGCGGTCGCGACGGCGGCGTCGGCCTTCAGCTTGGCGGCTTGGGCGTCGTCCGCGTTCGCGCGGGACCGCTTGGCGGCCGCCTCGGCGCGGGTGGCCGCGGCGTCCGCTTCCGCTGCTGCCTCGGTGGCGGCGTCGGCCGCCGACCGGGCCCGGCCGGCGGCCGCTTCGGCATCATCAGCGTGCTCGTCGGCCGCGTCCGCCGCCGCCCGAGATCCCTGGGCGTTGCTGTCGGACTCATGAGCCTCGGCGTACGCCTCCTTCGCGTCCGCCTTGGCGCGGGAGGCGTCGGCCTTCTGCTCGGCGTCCCAGGCGTCGTCCCGCAGATCACGCGCTCTGTCGCGGGCCTTGACCGCGTCGTCCTTGCGCGCGATCGCGGTCGCTTCGGCGGCGTCGGCCTTCTCCTTGGCGGTCTTCGCGTTCGCCGCCTCGGCCTGCGCGCTCTGCTTGTGCTGGTCGGTCTCGGCCCGCTTGGCGGCGGCAGTGTCCTTCTCCGCCTTGGCCGTCTTCTCCTCGGCCTCGGCCGCGAGCCGCTTGGCATGCGCGTCGGCGGCGGCCGCCTTCGCGTTCGCTTCCGCCTTCAGGGCGACGGCGAACTTGGCCTCCGCGGTCTCCTTGTCCTTCTTGGCGTTGTCCCGATGCACCTTGGCCGCATCCGCCGCTGCCTTCGCCTGCGACTCGGCCGTGCGCGCGGCTTCCTTGCGGAATTCAGCCTTGACCTGGGCGGCCTGGGCCAGCGCACGCTGTGCGATCGTCTCACTGTCACCCGCGGAGGCCCTGGTGGCGGCCTCAGCGGTCTCACCGGCTTTCACCATCGCTGTCAGCGCGGCGACGGCACCCTTGGTGACCTGAGCCTTCTGCTGACCGACCAGAAGACCACGACCTCGCGGCGCCCCCGCGACATCCGCGATAACGTACGCCGCCTGCTCAGCGGCATCAGAAGAAACGGCCGCCTCCTTGGCACTCTCCAAGTGGCCCCTGAGCACGGCCAGCTGCTTCTTGGCCGCCGCCTGGGTGTCGGTGATGCCCTTCTTCGCCTTGTCGAACTGTGCCTTCTGCGGGTAGGACAGGCTGCCCGTGCCCTTGTGACCGGACGGCTTGATCAGGAACTTCTGCGCACTGGCGTCCTTGCAGTCCCACAGCCGCGCGTGCGTCCTCTTGGTGAACGCGCTCAGGTCCAGGCACTTGCCCGTGGAGAGGCTCTCCAGAGGCGAGGCCGCGCGCACATCGCCCTTCCACGACTGCCCCTTGGACTTGTAGCAGTCGAAAATCTGGACCTTGGTGCCGTTCGCCACCGCGTTCCCGGCCACATCCAGGCACTTCTGCGAGCTGGCGCTACGCAGGTGGAGATCGTCTTCCGTGCCCTCGACCAGCCACTGCTGCGGAGAGGTGCCGTTGCAGGTGTAGACCTGGACCGGCGTGCCGTTGGTCTTGCCACCGCTCTGGACATCCAGGCACATGCCCTTCGCGCCCGGCACCTCGATCGTCACGTAGCTGTCACCGATCCAGCCCACACCGCCAGGGGACCAGTAGTCCTGCCAGCGGGACAAATGGTCGGCGACCCAGGAGTGCCCCAGCAGGTCCCCCAGCGTCTTCGCGCCCGCGGCCAGGGACTTGTCGGCGTCCCTGTTGGCGGTCAGGAGCTGGTTGCGCTGCGCCTGCTGGGAGGTGATCTCCCGCTGCCACTCCGCCGCTGCGGTGGAGGAGATGTCGCCCAAGACCTTGTTCGGGTCCATCGGGTCGCGCCATGCGCACGACGCGAACCGGGTCTTCAGGTCCTCGACCGCGACGCGGTACTCCGCCGACCCCGGCTGCGGAGCGGTGCGGGGGAAGCCTCCGGAGGCCAGGAAGATACGGGCGTTGTCCGCACCCGTGGGCTCCATTGACCGGTTCGTCAGATACTCGAACCCGTCGCGCTCGGCGAGCTGACGGTCCCACTCAGGCAGGTTGGGATCGGGGTCCTTGCCATACAGCGGAGTCCCGAGATCCTTGACGGCCTTCACCGTCTGCTCATCGGCCTTGGGGGTGGGATCCTTGTAGAAGTCGCTGTCGTTCTTCCAGAACCGGTCGGAAACCCACTTCGACAGACCGGTCTGCTCATAGAACGTGCCCCTGCCATCCCCCGTCCCGCCCGGAGGTTCATGGAAGTTCGCTATGGGCGGCCTCGCCAGCCCCTCGAGCGGCCTCTTCCACGTGTTCCGCAGGGCGTTGAGGCTGCCCATCTCCTTGGACGACGCTTCCCTGTCCGATCTGTACGCCTGCGCGAGCGGAGTGCCCTGCCAGTGCTGCCGGTTGGCCAGTACGCGCAGCTTGTCCTGCGGCTGATTGAGGCCGTCCTGCGCGACGGCGGCCATGGACGGCCCGCCCAGGCGCAGCACGTCGGCCATCAGGCACTGGTCCTGCCGCAGCTCCTCCGCGGCCGTGACCTCGAACCAGTCTTTGGAGCCACCCGCCAGAGCGGCCTGCTGTCCGGAGAGCCGGCCGAGGACGTCGGGTTGCACAGCCGGACCACCGAAGACGGACAGAGCGGCGACAGAGGTGACGACAGAGATGAAACGGGCAGATGGTAGTGATCTGGGTCTGAACAACCCGGGTCCAGGGCGCAAAGCAGCATCCTTCAAAGAGAACAGCCGTGGCGAAAGTGAAAGACGGACGAGCCGCCCGATGACGTGGTGGTGACGCGCGCCGGTCAGCCCGCAGCCCCGGCACGGGAACAACAGCAGTCGGCGTCGACCGAGACGGCCCTCACCGTGAACTGGTACTGCGGCATGGCGGTCCGTCTCCCCCACGACGGCCCTGTCCCCGCGGGCAGCCGAGCGAGTGCGCGCCATGGAGGAGTGGCCACATCACCTGAGCGCGGCGATCGCGCGGCCGACCGATACAGCCCTGCCACGCGCGGCCGCCACCAAGGAGGGGCATGACCGCATACGGGTTGCGGTCTCCGGGCGGCCTCGGAGAGCGGGCACCATCACGAAGCTTGAGGCGAACGGTCCATCCCGTCCTCGCACCACTCACGCTGAAGGAGCTCGGCAGGCCGATGCCGATGGAGCTGCCGGCAGACCCCATCGACTTGACCGTTCCGGGAGCTGTGGCGGGAGCCGTTACGGTGCGCCGGATCTCTTCGCACGGGTGACGGCCCGGAGAGCCCGGCCGCCTGCTGGCGTGCTCTGCACGATCTTCCCGGTTCCGCTGTACTTCCCGATCAGCGCGGAGGCCCGCTCAGCGGAGCCCGGAGGCAGTGTCTCGGCGGCTGGCACAGGTGCGCCTTGGGCAGATGTGGTGGCGGAGGCAGCGACGGTGGCGACATCTGCCGCCCCACTGCTGCGCGGCGCCCTACTGCGCCGAGTGACGTCTTGTCCATGTACATGTGTTCCCCCCGGAACGATTGCTAGCTCAAGCGCACCGTCTCAGGTCCTGGTCAGGGAACGGCCTCGCCTGTCGCTCTAGACAAAGTTCACCATCAATGAACGCTTTCCAACATGACGGAGGCCACACTTCCGGGTGAAATAAACGCCGGACAGGCCGGCGATGCACCTGCCTTCACCGCCGTCAGAACGCCATCGACGCCACTGCGGCGCGAACCCGGCACAGGCGAGGCACACCGCAGGGCGCCTTTCCGCCATCTCGCCACCCTCGTTGGCGGAGCACGGCCCAGGGGCTCTTGTTTGCGTTAACACGGCAGGGCCATACTCGGCAGAGCCATCGATCCAAGGGGTGCGACAGCACACCTCTGGATTGTCATGCACGCAACATTCCCTTCGAGCCCAGTCCCACGATGGACCAAGCGGTCTTCCACGGAGGTACTGAATGAAGCGCCAACACACCTACGCCTATCGACACATCGCAGCCATGGCAGGAGTGGCCGCACTCGTCTTCGGATCGCTCACCGCGGCGAACGCCACCGCCGCACAATCCTCGGGCACCAAGGGCCTCCTGACCTCCGCTGCGGCAAGCGACCTTGCAGGCAACCTGACATCCAGCATCAAGGGCGCCACGGCCGGCGCCTACTACGACGCCGCGGCAAAGAAGCTCGTGGTGAACGTCGTGGACCTTGCCGCAGCGGAACGGGTCGAAAAGGCCGGTGCCGAGGCCAGGCTCGTCAAGCACAGTCAGGCGCAACTGAACTCCGTCAAGAAAGACTTGGACGCCACCGCCGCGCCCGGTACGTCGCGCGGTATCGACCCGATCAGCAACCAGGTCGTGGTCACCGCCGACCGCACGGTCACGGGAGCGGCACTCAAAAGTCTTGAACGGCAGGTGGCGGCCCAGAACGGCAAGGCTGTACTGCACCGGACCGCAGGCTCGTTCCAGCCCCTGCTGTCCGGAGGGGACGCGATCTACAGCCCGCGAGGGCGCTGCTCGCTGGGCTTCAACGTGGTCAAGGACGGCCGGCCCTACTTCCTGACCGCCGGCCACTGCGCCGCGATCGCCGGGACCAGTTGGTCCGACGCGGACGGCGCCGCCGCGGTGGGCACGGCCGAGACCTGGACCTTCCCCGGTCAAGGCGACCACGCACTGGTGAGGTACACGGCCGACGTGCCGCATCCGAGCGAAGTCAACCTCTACAACGGCAGCACGCAACAGATCACCGCCGCACGTGAAGCGGTCGTCGGCGAGAAGGTACAGCGCAGCGGCTCCACCACCCGGGTGCACGACGGTTCGGTCCTGGCGCTCGACGTCTCGGTCACCTACGCCGAGGGCACCGTGCACGGTTTGATCCAGACCGATGTATGTGCCGAGCGGGGCGACAGTGGCGGTGCCATGTTCGCCGGATCCGACGCACTGGGTCTGACCTCCGGCGGCAGCGGCAACTGCTCTCTCGGCGGTCGGACGTTCTTCACACCCGTGACGGACGCGCTCTCCGCGTACGGCGCCAGCATCGGCTGAGACGCTCACCGCTCCCCCGGTGCCGGCGCCACCCGTGCACCGCGCAGGTGCTCCGGCCCTGAGGGCGACTCCCCTCGGCATCAAACGGCTGGTCCTAGGCACGGAACACAGGCTGACCGCCGCCTCCTACGAGGCGGCGGTCTTTCCACGTCCAGCCGTCACCGCGCCTCCTCGCTCTGGTGGTGGCCCTCGCCGAGCAGCATCGTTGGCCACGGTGGACCGGCGGGAATCGCCATGCCGTCGGCCGCCCTTGCGGAGCTCCGCATCCGCGGGACACACGGGTGGCCGAAGCGTCGGCCGGGCCGACTGTTCGCCGGACCGCGGGTCGCAACGACGACTATGAGGGGTACCGCCACCTTCTCCGGCCCCGCCGCCTCACTCCGAGAATCGCGCGCAAGAGCACAACCAACGGCTTCCGCCTGGGCAGGATCCGCTGGGCCTCGCGCATGGCACCAGTCAAGCGGCTCCGGATCCGCTACGCGACGGGAGCCGACCTTCACCTTGCCCTGCACCAACCCATCCGCACTTCCCCGGGAAGACTCCGCCCCTCATTCTGAATCGATCACTGACGAGCTGGTGCGTGATGGCGGCTGAGGGTGTGGTGGTCTGCTGGAGGGTTGCGATCCAGGCTGTTGTGTTGGCGGCGGAGAACCACAGCCCGGGCGCGTACGCATTCTGGCCCGGCGGCTGCGGGGGCCGGCCTGATCAGCGGCAACGTGCGGTCGCCGCCGCGGGACCTGCTGCTCAACCGGTCGGCCACTTCCGCACGGCATCACCGACCCGAGTCGGCGAATCCTGGCTCTCTTCACCTGCCGGTCGCGACATCAGACGCGGGCTCGCGACAGGCCGATCCTGTCGAAGCTGCGGAGACCGGGAGGGCGACAACCAGCGAACCGAACGAGTACGAACGGCGACAGCGGTCCATGGAAACGGAGTTGCGCGCATATCTACATCGGCGGCTTAACCTCGCTGGCCGAAATCGCATCCTCCCGGGCATGACAAGTATGCAAGCCGTTTCCAGGGGCGCCGCCCCAGCCGCATCGTCGTCGCCGTCGCCGTCGGCCGGTCACGGGCTTCCGCAATGATTGCGAGACGTGGGACGGTGCGAAGGCCGCCGTAGGCCGGGCCACGGTCATCGCGGACGGCGGTTACCGAGGTACCGGCCTGCTCATCCCACACCGCCGTGAACGCGGCCAGGCCGAACTGCCAGCGTGAAAGGGGGGAGCGCAACTCCTCCCATCACAAGGTCCGGGCCCGTGCCGAGCACGTCTTCGCGCGGATGAAGTCCTGGAAGATCCTTCGCGACTGCCGCCTAAAGGGGGACGGCGTTCACACCGCCATGCTCGGCATCGCCCGCCTGCACAACCTCGCCCTCACGGGATGACTCCCGCCCCATGTGCTCAGTCGATACAGAACTCGTTGCCCTCGATGTCCAGCATCGGGATGCATGAATCATTGCCGTCATACAGCGTTCGCACGTGTACTGCGCCGAGCGGGACCAGTCGCGCGCGTTCGGCCTCAAGTACGGCGAGGCGCTCTTCCCCCACGAGTCCGGTGCCGACCCGCACATCAAGATGCACCCGGTTCTTGACGGCCTTCCCTTCAGGGACGCGCTGGAAGTACAGTCGCGGGCCCACACCTGAGGGATCTATGCAGGCGAACCATGAATCCCGCTGCTCAGGTGGCTGCGAACGCTTGAAATCATCCCACGTGGCAAACCCCTCTGGTGGCGGCGGTACGACGTACCCCAACACCTCGCACCAGAATCGAGCGAGACGCTCAGGTTCTGCGCAGTCAAAGGTGACTTGGAACTTCTTGATCGCTGACATCGGTGCACCGTACCAAGGGGGCTTGAGACTCTACCGGTCATTTCCCCAGGGGGATCCGCCCGCGACCCCGCCGGGTCCTCGGCCGCGTTGGACACCAAGTGATCAAACCGGACAGTCCACGAGAACGCCACGACCCCGGCGGCGGAGCCCACCGGTGGTCCCCAGGACTCAGTCCTGACCAACTACCCTCATGCCGGCATCATCACGGGACAGCCCTTAGCGTGCCTCGGTTCGGGCTGTGCCCAGTCCGTTTCTCCGCCAGGAGATGGACGAGATCTCTGCGACAACTACTCGCCGCACCTGACCACCAAGCGGTGCCGCCCTGGTCGCGGACTGGGCCGAAGCCAGCAATGTCGACGACACGCTCGGGCCGGGTCCGGGGCCTGCCCGGACCCGGCCGATCCGGATCCGGTCCGTGACCGCTACGGGAGCAAGGGCCGCGGCAAAGACGAGCCGCCGCGGGCGTATCCGCCGTCCGGAAGCGCAGGCGGGCCGCCTCACGCGCGGGTACGTGATGTGGTGGGGGAAAGCAACGCGGCCGGCACACCGGCCTCAGCTCCTGGATCGTCCTGATCTGCGTCATCACGCTCATCGGCCGATACACCCATATTGCGGCCAACACGCCCTGCGGAAAGTCCTCTTGGTGTGCCTCCCTGAGATTTCCGGGGGCAGAGTGAACCCCGGGACGCATTCACTCGTCTGACTTGACGGCATGCGCCGAAGTGCAACGTCCTCCAGGGCGAGGGCCTTTGGCATTCATTTCCAGAAAGTGAGATCACCCCCCATGAGAATGTCTCCACTCCGCGACGGCACCCGTCGCCTCGGGTCCGCCGGCCTGACGGCGAGTGCCTCCCTGGCGCTCCTCGCCTTAGCCGCGACCGCGGCCACCGCCCACGCGGCCCCGACCGGGAAGGACAACCCGAGCAGCCACATCATCGGAGGCGTCGAGCAGCCCGACAACGCCTACCCCTGGATGGCGGCCCTGCTCTCCAAGGGCTCCGGCAGCGCCAAGGACCGCCAGTTCTGCGGCGGCAGTCTGATCGCCCCCACCGTCGTGCTCACCGCCGCCCACTGCGTGGCCGACACCGACGCCAAGGGACTTGAGGTCGCCGTCGGCCGTACCGTCCTGTCGAACAAGAAGCAGGGCCAGCTCCGCGACATCGCAGGTGTCTACGCCCACCCCCGCTATCTCAAGGGCGACGAGAGCTTCGACCTGGCCCTGCTCGAACTGGCCAAGCCGATCACGAACATAGCCCCCGTCAAGATGCCCACCGCCGGCACCGACGCCCTCCTGCGCCCGGGCCATAAGGCCACGGTCATCGGCTGGGGCAACACCAACACCGAGATCACCACCTACCCGGACCGCCTCCGTGGCGTCCAGGTGCCGCTGCTCTCGCACGCCGAGTGCAAGGCCACCTACCCCGACTACGACAACGCCGTCAACGTCTGCGCCGGAGTCGAGGGCAAGGACTCCTGCCAGGGCGACAGCGGGGGCCCGCTCTTCCGCCAGGTCTCCGGCCGCACGTACCAGATCGGCATCGTCTCCCACGGCGAGGGCTGCGCCGAGCAGGGCGCCCCTGGCGTCTACGCCTCCACCAGCTCCGCCGAGCTCTGGGGCACCTTCGCCGAGGACCCCGAGCGCAAGCGCCTCAAGAAGCTGATCAACCGCTGATCCGGGTCCGTCCGCGCGGCACGGCCTCATGACGCGACCGCGCCCGGACTGCCCTCTGGGCGCGGTCGCCCCGCGACGCGGCCGGCTACCGCCGGCCAGGCCGAGCCACTGGTCGGGTAGCCGGGTCACGTCGCCGTGACCCGGCCCCCTCAGAACCGGACCTGTTTCAAGGCATCACGGCTCAAGCAAGCCCGAAGGCTTCAACGCCGTCAAGCGCGCACACCGCCACCGATACGGCCGGAGGCGTGAAGGTCGCCTCCCGCTTTCCCCTGATCCTTCGATCTGCCGGCATTCGCCTTTTGAACGATCCTTTTCCCGCTGAAGAGTTGGGCCTTTCTTGCGGTTGGCTTACCGGGCCGAGGCCCGGAGTCCATCCAGGTTTCCACGTCCCACACAGGTAAGTTGCGAACTTTCCAGGGGTTTTGCCTGTGAAGTTGTTGTCCCGGATCACCGCAGTGCTCACCACCGCTGCGCTGCGCCGGCCGTGCTCATCACCTCGCCGGCGTTCGCCGCCGACGCGGAGGTCTCCGCCTCGCCAACCCGTCTGCTCCGACCGCACCTGCCCAGGCGGCACCGGACCAGGCCGGGAAGGACCGCAAGACCATAGCCGCGATCATCGCCGACCCGATGGCCAGCGAGTTCATAAAGGTGCCCGGCAAAAGGCCATCGCCAGTGGCCCTGTGGCCATGCGCAGGTGCGTCGAGACCGACCAACACGCGACCCCTCTCACCGACCACCGCACGCGATCGCTCGTGTGCGACCCCGCAGCGGCGAGGCCGGCCAGCGCCGGAAGGCCACTCCCCTCGACGACGGCGAACACACCATCACCTCGGCCAGCAGCGATCTCGCACTCACCGCCGCGTCAACCGCCGACGGTGCCATGGTGGCCCAAGAGGCAGACTCCGGATCAGCGTTGCAGCGCTGGACGATCGACTGACTCCCCTCGCGGATTGACCGTCCCTTCTCCGCTTCAGGGGCGCCTCGGCCGTCCGGAGCCGCGCTGCGCCGGAAAGCCCTCGCGGCGATGGTGCTGATGCAGACGGCCTTCCGGCTTCCACCTGAGTGACGGCAGGACGACTGTCGTGGACGCCGACCGGCCGGTTCACCGGGCCGCCCCACTGCCCGGGAGGTGCGGAGCCGCCGGAACGAAGACGGTGACCAGGTACGGGGAGCCGTCGTACACGGGGAACGCCCCCTCCGGGTTCGGTGGTTCTGCCCGGATGCTTGACAGGTTCGACCGGGGCTCCGAGACTCTCAGCGAAGCACATGTTCACGCAAACAAGTGCGGTGCATCGATTCGACCGTGGCGTCAGCACCGGGCCTTCTGCCCCGTTGCCTTCGCCGGGCCCCCGGTCGTCGGCCTCGCTGCACCACGCCCTCCCGGCAGCCCCCTTAAGGTCCGCACACCCGTAAGGCGACGGCTAGAGGCACCTGCCCTTGCGCCGCAAGCCCGACAGAGCCGCGCTGCTTCCAGTGCCGCTGGCCGAAGGCGCCCCGGCCCGCTCACGCGGGCGCAGCGCTGTGCGTCACCCGGCCGTCGTCCTCGAAGCGGTCTGCCCGCGACTCCGCATCCTGTCGAACGAAGGAGCAGCGCCATGATGTCCGGCCCCGCCCCCCAGCCACCTGCCGCAAGCGGCGAGCCCGGGGTTTCCCGCCGTGGAGTCCTGAGAGCAGCCGCCGCCTTCGGGGCGCTGTTCGCCCTGTCGTCGCTGCCCGAGTTCACTGCGCCTGCGGCCGCGTTGACGCGGCCGAGCACGCTGTCCCTGGTGCCGGAGAACGAGACCGTCACCCTCTGGTACCCCTCGCCGGGCCGGGAAAGCGTGATCATGGAGGAGGGTCTGCCCGTCGGCAATGGGCGGCTCGGCGCGCTGGTGTGCGGCGACCCGTCCCGGGACGCGCTCGTCCTCGCGGACGCGGCCCTGTGGACGGGGCACGCCAACGCCGAGCTCCAGTCCGACGGACAGTTCCCCTTCGGCGCGGACGACTTCGGTTCCTTCGGCATGCTGGCCAAGGCATACCTGGAGATCCCGGCCCACACCGGTTCGGCGATCAGCGGCTACCGCCGCTCCCTTGACATGAGCAACGGCCTGGTCACCGCCTCCTACCAGCTGGGCGGCGTGACGTACCGGCGCGAGGTGTTCTCCAGCCACCCCGACGACGTGATCGTCGTGCGCCTCTCGCAGAGCGGCGGCGGCTCCTACACGGGGTCGCTGACGCTCACCGGAACACGGGGCGAGACGGTGACGTCGAACGCAGCCGGGGCCGAGGTGTCGTTCGCGGCGGCGCTGCCAAACACGCTGAAGTACGCGACCCTGGTCAAGGCGGTTGGTACGGGCGGCAGCGTCTCGGCGACGGGCACGAAGGTCACGTTCACCGGCTGCACCGAGGTCGTGCTGATCCTGTCCGGCGGCACCAACTACAAGGCCGACTCCTCCGTCGCCTACAAGGACACCGCGCTGGTGCCGCTGATCGTGGCCCGTGGCAGGGCGACGGCCGCGGAGGCGGTGAGCGGCACGGCGCTGCTTGCCACGCACGTCGCGGACTTCCAGCGGCTGCAGCAGCGGATGTCGGTGAACCTGGGATCCTCGACGGCCGCGCAGCGGGCGCTGGACACCCCTGCGCGGTTGGCGGCGCGTGCCGTGCCCGGTTCCGCGCCCGACCCGGAGCTGGAGGCCGCCTACCTGCAGTTCGGCCGCTACCTGGCGATCACCGGGTCCCGGGACAGCCTTCCGACGAATCTGCAGGGGCTGTGGATCGACAGCAACACTCCCGAGTGGATGAGCGACTACCACACCGACATCAACGTCCAGATGAACTATTGGCTACCCGACCGGGCGGGCCTTTCGGAGTGCTTCGACGCGTTCACCGACTACTGTGTCGCGCAGCTGCCCGGCTGGCAGGCCAGGACGGTGAAGCTCTTCCAGGACTCCCGCAACCGGTTCCGCAACACCTCCGGCAAGGTGGCGGGCTGGACCGTGGCCATCTCCGCGAACGTGTGGGGCGGCAACGGCTGGTGGTGGCACCCGGCCGGCAACGCCTGGGTGTGCAACTCGCTGTACGAGCACTACGAGTACACCCAGGACACCACCCATCTCGCCAAGATCTACCCGCTGCTCAAGGGCGCCTGCCAGTTCTGGCAGGCACGGCTGATCACGACGACCGTCACCGACCCCGTGACCGGCGCCCCCCGCCAGGTCCTGATCGACGACCACGACTGGTCCCCGGAACACGGTCCCGACAACGCCCGGGGCATCACTTACGCCCAGGAGCTGGTCTGGCAGCTGTTCAAGAACTACCGGTCCGCCGCGGCGACACTCGGCAAGGACGCCTCCTACGCCTCCACCGTCGCCGGTCTCCAGAGCAAGCTCCACCTGCCCGAGGTCAGCGCCACCAGCGGCTGGCTGGAGGAGTGGATGAGCGATGGCGACCTCGGCGAGACCACCCACCGCCACCTCTCCGCCCACATGGGCCTGTTCCCCGGCGACCGCATCAACCTCCAGGACTCCCCCGCCGCCCTCGTCGCCGGGGCAGCCAAGCTCCTCGACGCACGTGGGACGGAAAGCTTCGGCTGGGCCACCGCATGGCGCGCCATCTGCTGGGCCCACCTCAAGGACGCCGACAAGGCGTACCAATGCGTCATGAACGTGCTGAAGCCCTCCGTCGGTTTCAGCAACGGCTCCGCCGTCAACCTCTTCGACATGTACAGCCTCGGCGGCAGGTCGGTCTTCCAGATCGACGCCAACTACGGCACGCCCGTGGCGATGCTCGACATGCTGGTCCAGTCCCGCCCCGGACGCGTCGAGCTCCTGCCCGCCCTGCCCGACGCGTGGGCCGCGTCCGGCTCGGTCACCGGCGTCGGCGTACGAGGCGGTCTCACCGTCGACCTCGGCTGGTCGTCCGGACAGGTCACGAGCGCCACGCTCCGCGGCACGGCCGGCCGGTCGGCCACCGTCGTCTTCGGCGACTGGAGCAAGACCGTCACCATTCCCTCCGGCGGGTCCGTCACCGTCACACCGCCCGCCCAGCACACCGTGTTCCAGCTGATCAACCGCCACAGCGGAAAGGCCGTCGACGTCCCCGGAGACTCCGCCGGCCCGGGCACCGAACTCATCCAGCACACGCCGAGCGAAGCGACCAGCCAGCGGTTCCGCTTCGTCCCCGTGGGAGGCGGCCTCCACGCGATCCGCACCACCCGTGGCCTGTCCTGGGACGTCAGCGGCGGCGGCACCGCCGACGGCGCGACAATCGTCCAGTGGAACCCTACCTACGCGGACAACCAGCGCTGGCGGGTGACCGACACCGGTGACGGACACGTCACCCTCACCTCTGCCCGCAGCGGCAAGGTCCTCGGCATCACCGACCGGTCGACCTCCGACGGCGCCACACTCGAACAGCAAACCGCCGACGACAGCGCCCAGCAGCAGTGGCGCCGCGTCAGCGGATGAGTCGGCAAGCCGAGCGGCCTGCGCTTTGTCACCGGCGCGACGGCGCATGCATGGCCTTCGGCGGGGAGGACCACTCACTGGTCCGGAAAGGGCCCCCCGACGCCAGTCAGGAACTGGCGACGGGCCGAGGCCGGCTGGACAGTCGTCGCGCCCCCTGCCTTGCGGGTTAGGGGTCTTTCGGACAGCTCACCGGCCGGCCGGAAGACCCGGGCCTGATCAGGACGAAGGGGTTGGGCCCGCCATGTGCCCACTGATCCACTCCATGGGCCCCTCCATGGGGGACAGATACGAGGCACCGCTGTGCGTGCCGCCCGGTATCTCCCAGAGCTTGGTGTGCACCGGCCCCTTGCCGTACGTGGCCATGAACTTCTTGACGCCGCCGATGGTCGCCTTGTTCTCCTCTGTACCGACCTGGAAGGCGATGTAGATGTCCGGGCCCTTGGCGGTCATCAGCTGCTTGGCCAGCACTTGGGGGTTGTTCTGCGCCTTCTCCTTCTCGTGGCCGCGCCACAAGGGCGAATCGGGCACGATGTCCGGGCCGTTGGCAATGGCGGTCTTGAACTTGTCGGGGTGCTTGAGTACCGTCTTGAGGCTTGCGAACCCGCCCGTGGAAGACCCCATGTAACACCAGCCATCACGGGATTTGATCGTCCGGAAGTTGGCCCGGATCAGGTTCGGCACGTCCTCGGTCAGCCACGTCCCCATCTTCGGCTGATCGGGGATATCACTGCCGTCCCAATAGATTCCCTCATCGTCCGGGCCCGGGTTGAGGACCGGCATGGCCAACAGGAACGGCTTGCTCCTGCCCTGCTCGTACCACTTCGAGACACTCTCCTGCAGCGAGACCTTGCGATCGCCGAACTCGCCCACCGACCAGTAATTGGTGTTGTACCCGGCCCCGCCGGGCAGGGCGATCATGACCGGGAAGCCACTCGCGGCGAGCTTCGGATCTTCCTTGTACTGTTTGGGTGCCCACACCCACACCTTGCCCTTGAACCCTGACTTCGCTCCGTCGAGCGTGACAACACCGACCTGTGAGCCGTCGCGGAGCGTCTTGACGTTCCTGAACTCGGCCCTCGGGCCCGTGGGCATCAGGGTGCCGGTATCGGCAGGCTTCCGGCCCGGGGCGCCACCCGTGCCTTCGGGCCTCTCGAAGCTGACCGGATCCCCCTCGTCGGTGAACGGAGGCACCTCGTAGTAGGTCATCACCGGCCAGGCGATCAGTCCGAGCCCGGTGATGTACACCACCACGCTGAACCACCGTTTGGCGCGGGACACCCGGAGATGGCCTCGGGACCGATGGACGGGGGTCGTGTGTTTCTTCGTCATCGCGCTGCTCCGGCTGTGATGGTGGGACAGGTGATCGGTTTGCCCACTCGGATGAGCGAACCGGCCCTACGGGTTCCACTCGTATCCGGTCGATCGGCTCTCCGGCACTGAACATGTCCTATGCCGTGATGCGCCTGTGCTGGCCCGAGCGCGTGCGACGGTGTCGGCCACGTCGGTCGGGACTTCCGGCCCGGGCAAAGGCGGGATGAGCGAGAAGCAGGGTCAGGAGCGTGAAGGACGCGCCGAGAGCGGGCAGGGCGGCGCCGACGTACAGTCGGTCGACAAGGCGGCCGGCGAGCGCGGTGCCGACCGCCTGCCCGGCGCCGATCGACAGGAGCAGCCAGGCGTACCCCTCGCTGTTACGGCCGGCGGGCGTGAGGTTGTCGATGCTCACGGAGGCGCTTGCCATCACCACCGTGAGGAAAGCGCCCGGCACGGCCACCGCGACGGTAGCCGCGTAGGAGCTGGTCAGAGCGAGGAGTGGGAGCCATCCGGCGAGAAAGAGGGCTGCCCCTGCCCGGAGTTGTCCGACGGCGGTGCCGGGCCAGGTGCGACGCCCGTAGAGCAGTCCGCCGAGGAGGCTGCCGGCGAAGAACGCGGCGGGCAGCGACCCGGCCAGCATGCCCGTCCCGTTGTGGTCGGCCATGGCGACCGACCACACGGACAACGCCCCGATCGCGAACCCGACACCGGAGAGCGAGACGAACAGCAGCACAAGTCCCGAGCCGGCCAGCCGCCCGGAACTGCCACCGGCGGGGGCGGCGGGCCGCCGCCTTCGGGACGGCGGTGCGGAGACGACGACGGCACTGCCGGACAGACCGAGGACGGCGGCGGCCACGAGTGCGAGCGAGGGGCTGTGTACGGAGGCGAGCACGGCGACGAGCAGCGGACCGGCGATGTACAGCAGGCCCTGGGTGCCGGTGTCGAGGGAGAGCGCGGCGTGCCGGAGGCGCGGGTCGGGGACCACGCTGGGCCACAGGGATCGCAACCCGGTTTCGAGAGCCGGCGCGGACGCGCCCGCGGCAACGGTGACGACCGTGGCCAGCGCCGGCCCGCCGTGCGGGCCTGCGAGGGGAAGAGCGAGGAGAAGCGCCGAGTTGAGCACGGCGGCGGGCGTGTGGACGGCTGGGTGACCGTACCGGTCGAGCAGGCGTCCCTTGACGGGTTGTGACAGCGCCGAGGCCAGCGCGTACAGGGCGCTGAGCACTCCGCCGAATGCGAGGCCGCCGCCGTTCGCGGTCGTCCAGAGCAGGATCGCGACGGGTGCCATGCCGTTGGGTAGGCGGCCGACCAGGGTGCCGCCGAGGAGGCGGGCGACGTGCGGGGCGCACAGCACCGTGCCGTAGGGGTTGCGCGGTGCGGGGGCCGCCGGACAGGTGTTCAGGGGCAATGAGAGCTCCTCAGACAGGGGGAGGCATGGTGGTGCTCCACCGCTGGCGAGTGGGTGCGGAAGGCGCAGGCGGGGGTGCGGCCCCCACGGCTGGTCACTGGTTTTCGTGACCCGGGCGCGCGATGCCGCCGCGGGGGGCGCTGCTTCCACTCGGCGGCCGAGTCGAGTGCCGTCGTCTGCCGCGGTCCGGTGCGTCCCGGCAGGGGCAGCGATGAGGCCGTCGAGCCTGACCGCCGGACGGCGATCCGGTGGGCGCCCCGGAGCTGTTCCCCGTGGAGCGAGGGCGGCACCCGCTGGACGGGTGCGGTCTGCCCGCCGTGCCACGCCATGACGGCCGGGCACGGCGGAGAGGACTTCTCGGCGGAGTCATGGCGACGGCGCGTCGCGGGCGCCGGCTGACTGCTGGTCCGCCCGCACGAGGGTGTGGTCGCCACGATGATGTACCCGCCGTGCCGTCGCGGTCTCCGTGGTCCCTCACCGGGCCTGGACTGCGGCAGACGGTGAGCTCACCGGGGGCCGTGAGGCGGTGGTGACGATCAGTGAGTTCCGCAGACGGCAGTGACCGGGCGGGGCCTCAGTACTCCTCGCCTTTCCTGACCGTGAGGTTGGCGGGAATGGGGGGCAGGAGGCGCTGCCGTGTGGTGACCTCCCGGATGGTGAGGGGGTCGGTGTAGGTGTGCCGTGCGGCCGGGGAGAAGGTGAGCCGAGGTCCGCTGGTACGGAGATTGCCGCCGGTGGGAGTGGGGCCCTTCAGGGCGGGGAGCCGGTAGGCGGTGGTTTTGCGCAGTGCCTGGTCCATGAAGTCGGCGGTCAGCTGGGCGACCTGGTCGCGTGCCGTGGCGGGTTCGGTGACTTTGGAGGCACTGCAGCCGCCGTTGTCCTTGGCCGGGTCGAGGTTGGTGTTGAGCATGGCGTGGCCGGTGCCGGCGAGCAGCACGTCGGCGGCCACCATGGTGGAGCGGGACTTGGCCAGGGCTTTCACACCGGCCAGTCCGGCTTCGGGCCCGGTGTCCTCGTCGCAGGCACCGCGGATGTTCAGTACGGGTACTGTGTGGCGGGCCGCGGTGTCCGAGCCGGGCTGGATCGATACGGCAGCGAAGAGCCCAGGGCGTCGGGCCGAGTGCTCCAGGACGTATCCACCTCCACGGCTGTGACCCACCAGGCCGACCCGGGAGGTGTCGATCCGGCCTTTGGCGCCGTCGATGGCCAGTCCGCGGTTGTTGCCTCGGCCGAGGTCGGCGAGCAGTTTCAGGTGCGCGTCGACCAGTTGGGTGTACGCCCTCGCGGGATCGGTCGCCTCACCGCCCCACCACGCCTCGGCACCCGTCACATCGATGGAGACGGCGACGAACCCTTTGCGGGCCAGGGCCTGCACGAGGTGGGACAGACCGGCGTCGTGGCGCAGGTAGTCCGGGCCGACACCCTGCACCGGCTTCTTGGCGTCGGCGCAGACCAGCGGCCAGGTCGTCTTCACCGGCCGGGCTGCCACGCCGTTGTCCTCGGCGCCCGGTTCCACGCAGGTGGGGTGGCTGCCGTGCATGACGACGACGACCGGACGGGCTCCCTTGCCCTGGGGTATGCCCAGCACACCGTGCGCCTGGGAAGGCCCGAGCCCTGCGTCGTCGGAGCTGTTCTGGACGACACCGGGAGGCAGCTGGTACTGGACGAGCATCGGCGGGGCCGGTGCGACCGGCTGCGCCTTCGTATGGGCGGGCTGCCCTGTCCTCGACGTCCTCGACCTGTCCGGCTGGGGCTTCGGCAGGTACTCCGCCTCGGAGGAGGGGCGAGCGGTGGCGGGAGTGGCCGCCGTGATTCCCGCGTCGGAAGCGGCACAGGCCGAGGCACCCGCCATGAACAGGGACGTGGCTGCGGCGACGGCCCCCATGTATACGGTTCTTGTTCTTGTCACGCCAGGCATGATGCGGATTCGGGCAACGAGGTTCAGCCATCGCTGTAGATATGTGAGCGTCTCTGTTCTCTTCGGCGATGGTTGCCGTCCACACCTGTCTGCTGCACCCACCGGACCGCCTGTCCTGGTGATGACGACACACTCGGTGGACGGCGAACTCAGACCGGGATACGGAGTGATCCTGGCACCACATCTTCAGCCACGCCTCTACCCAGTGGCCGGTTTTGAGTGCATGCTGTGTGCCCACGGCGCTCGCACACCGTCGGGCAGCCGCTGCTCCGTTCCGCGTCGCCGCCCGGGGCGGGGCGGCCGCCCATCCGTATCTCACGGGAGCCGGACGCACGCCCCGAGCGACTGGAGGCTCGATGTCTAACGAATGCCATCCCCGCGCCTTGCCCCTGTCGGCCGGGCTCCCGGTCCGCGCGATCAGCACCACCACTGACATGCCCCTCTGGGATGTGGAGTTGCTGAAGCGGTATCCATCGGTCCGAGCGGTGGCCGAACGCTGGATCGCCCTGGAGAAGGAGCTGACGGAACCCCGTTGATCCAGAGTGCGCGCCGATGGACGGGCCAATGGGCTGTGATCCCATGAGCGCACGGACGGACGGTACTCCGGAGCCGCAGCGTGTCCGTGCGCGCGCGAGGGGGCGACGCGGGGACGGCCGCCATCACGCGCTCAGGCCCCCGGCGTGTCCGGCGTGTCCGGGGTGTCCGCCAGGATCAGGTGGCCCACTTGCTCACCCAGGACGGTGCGCGCCTGCGTGCCGAGGCCGTCGTCGGACACGAAATAGTCGATCTCGGACAGGCTGGCGAACCGGCTGAGGCCGACGATGCCCCACTTGCTGTGGTCGGCCACCACAGCCAACTGCGTGGCGGCGGCGATCATGGCGCGGTTGGTCTCGGCCTCCGCGAGATTCGGGGTTGTCACGCCTGCGCGTTCGGACACACCGTGAGCGCCGACGATCAGCAGATCGACCTGCAGTGCGCGGATCGCCTGATCCGCCAACGGCCCGACGAGAGACGCCGACTTCGTGGGCGCGCCGCCCGTCACCAGCACGGTCGGGCCGGCAGGTCCGGTCCCCGCCCCGGACGGCCGCAACAGCTCCGCGACGGGCAGGGAATTGGTCACCACCGTCAGACCCGGAATCTCCTTGAGCCTGTGCGCCACGGCGAACGTCGTCGTCCCCCCGGAGATCGCCACGACACTGCCGGGCTTCACAAGCTCGGCCGCCGCTTCGGCGACCGCCGCCTTCGCCATCGACTCAAGGGTGGACTTCGTTTCGAACCCGGGCTCGTCGGCCGTGGTCGCTGATGTCCTCACCGCACCGCCATGCACCTTCTCGACGGATCCGGCCCTGGCCAGCACGTCCAGATCACGACGGATGGTCATGTCGGAGACCCCGAGCTGCTCCACGAGGGCGGCCACGCGAACCGCGCCCTCGCGGCGCACGATGTCGAGGATCAGCTCCCTCCGCTGCGGCGCCAGCGGTGTCGACCCTGTCACACTTCCCACCCGATGATCTCTGAGCGAATTCCAGGCCGAGAAAAATTGTACACGGCATCCATCACGCTCAAACAGTATCCGGATACCGCCTCCTTGCACCCGAACCAGTTCATCTCGGGCTCTTTTTGTGCCATTGCGCCTGCTTCGGCGGGCAATCGGATAGGTGATTCAGAAGAATCCGGAACTGAAGTCGGGCGCGAGGGAGGTGAATCCCCCACGGAGACCCAGAGCCGCACCAGGACGCCTTTCTCCGCCCGGCGGTGCCCGCTCCGGTTCCTGTGGCGGCTCGCATCCCCCTGTGCGGCCGCTGGGGTCCCATGAGGCGCACCGCCCACAGCTCGCCGCTCGCGCACAGCCCCCTGCCGCGGCCATGTCTCCCGGAGGGCCTCGAACCGCCCGTCGCTCCCAGCACCCGCAGCCGGTCCGTGTCGGGGTTCTCGCACGCATCCGCCTCCGAAGGGTGGTGCCTGTCGATGTCGGCGCGACGGCCGCTCCCCGGCGCTCACACCGCCACCCGCGGCGGGGTGTCCGTGTACCGGGGCAGGGGCGGCATCGGCACATCCGGCGAGGTCCGCCCCTTGCGGGACGGACCTCGTACCGGCTTGTGGCGGTATCGCCTCGGCGGTGTGTGTCAGTGGGGCAGACCGACGGCGCGTTCGCCGCTTCGGCGTTGCTGGATGACGACGGCCGCGACGAGGAGGGCGCCCTGGGCGACGTTCTGCCAGAAGGTGTTGATGCCTTCGACCGTGAGGCCGTTCTCCAGGGCACCGAGCAGGGCCACCGCGAGGAGCGTGCCGCCGATGCCGCCCTTACCGCCCTTGAGGGCACAGCCTCCGAGGGCGGCGGCGGTGATGGCCTTGAGCTCCAGACCCTCGCTGCCGGAGACGGGCTGTCCCGACCCGGTGCGGGCGGTCAGGAGGATGCCGGCGATGGCGGCGACGACACCGATGAGGGCGTAGACGGCCACCAGGTACTTGTTGATGTTGATGCCGGCGAGCCTGGCGGCGGTGTCGTTGCCGCCGATCGCGTAGATGTTGCGGCCCAGGTCGGTGTACTTGAGCATGATGTGCACCGCGAGGGCGACGACGACCAGGATCCAGATCATCACCGGTATGCCGGCGATCTTTCCGCGACCGAGGAACACGAAGAGCGGGTCGTTGAGGACGTAGCCCTGTGCGCGGCCGTCGGAGACGAGCTGGGCCACGCCCTTGTAGGCCGCCAGGCCGGCGAGTGTCGCGATGGTGGGGTTGACGCGTCCGTAGACGATGACGATGCCGTTGACGACACCGACCAGGATTCCGATGCCTACCGCCGCGGCGATGCCGAGGTAGGGGTTGGAGCCGGTGGAGGTGAAGGCCATGGCGCTGACGACGGAGGCCAGGCCGGCCTGGGAGCCGACCGAGATGTCGAGGCCGCCGCAGATGATGACCACCGTCTGGACGATCGCGAGCAGGCCCGTGATCGTCACGGCCTCGCCGATGACCTGGATGTTGGCGAGGCTGAGGTAGTTGTCGTTGAGCGCGCCGAACAGCGCCAGCACCAGGACGAGAGCGCCGATCAGGCTGAGGTTTTGACCGCCGAGCGTGGAGAGGAGGGCCCGTCCTGATCTCTGCTCCGGGGCAGGGATGCTTTCGGTCGTCGTCGGCGTCTGGGTGGTGGTCATCGAGCGTCTCCATCGGCGGAGTCAGTGTGCGGTCGGTCGGATGCGACGGGGGCGAGGTCGTCGGCCATGGCAAGGGCGAGAATGGCTTCCTCGGTGGCTTCCGCGCGGGTGAGTTCGCCCGTGATGTGACCGTTCTGCATCACGGCGATCCGGTCGGCGAGGCCGAGGACCTCCGGCAGTTCGGAGGAGATCACCAGCAGGGCGACCCCCTCGCCGGCGAGGTCGGCGATGATGCGGTAGATCTCCGCCTTGGCACCGATGTCGATGCCGCGGGTGGGTTCGTCGAGGATCAGGACCTTGGGCTTGCGCAGCAGCCAGCGGGCGAGGACGACCTTCTGCTGGTTGCCGCCCGACAGTTTGCGCACTTCGTGCTCGATCGAGGGCGTGCGGACCCGCAGCCGGTCGGAGAACTGCTGAGCCACCTCCTTCTCCTGACGGCTCTGGACGAAGCGCCAGCGGCGCAGGCGCTCCAGGCTCACCAGTGAGGTGTTGTCCCGGATCGAGCGGTGCAGGAACAACGCCTGTGCCTTGCGCTCCTCGGGGGCGAGGCCGATGCTGGCGCGGATCGCGTCCCGGGGACTGCGCAGCCGCAAGGGCCGGCCGTTCATGAGTATCCGGCCTGATCGGATCGGCTTGTCTCCGGCGAGGGCGAGCGCCAGCTCGGACCGTCCGGCTCCCATCAGACCGGCGAGTGCGACGACCTCTCCGGCCCGGATGTGCAGGTTGACGCCGGACACGTCGTCGGTGGTGACGTCTTCCAGTCGCAGGACGACCTCGTCGCGGGCGACGTCCTGCCGTACGAACAGGGAGGACAGGTCTCGGCCCACCATCATGCGGACGACTTCGCCCTCGTCGGTCTGCCCGGCGTCGAGCACGCCGGCGACCGCGCCGTCGCGCAGGACGGCTATGCGGTCGGCGAGACGGAAGATCTCCTTCATCCGATGGGATACGTAGATGACGGCGATGCCCTGGGCCCGGAGACGGTCGATCAGGGCGAACAACGCCTCTGCCTCGTTCTCGGACAACGAAGAAGTGGGCTCATCGAAGGCGATCACCTTCGCGTCGCCGGTGAGGGCGCGCAGGATCTCCACCAACTGGCGTTGTGCGGGAGTGAGTTCGGACCCGAGCTGGTCGGGGTGGATGACCTTCTCGAAGCCGAGCCGGGCCAGGTCGGTGGTGATACGGCGCCGCAGCTCGGCACGGTCGAGGCGGCGGCCGGCCTTCCTGGGCAGGGAACCGGCGTAGACGTTCTCGGCGACGGAGACGTGCGGGATGATCTCGGGTTCCTGCGGGATGATGCGGATCCCGGCCTTGCGGGCCTCGTGCGGAGAGGACAGGGTCAGTGGGCGTCCCTCCCACACGATGCTCCCCTCCGTGGGCTGGTGGTCACCGGTGAGGATCTTCAGCAGCGTGGACTTGCCCGCGCCGTTCTCGCCCATGAGGGCTGTCACCTGGCCGGGGGGAAAGGCGAGGGTGACACCGCTGAGTGCCTGTACGGCACCGAAGCGCTTGGTGATGTTCTCGACGGAGATCTCTGCGCCGGAACGATGGACAGAAGCAGCGGAGGCTGGCGGCTCTGTACCGGCTGTGGTCATGGGGGGCCTCACAGGCTGGGGAAACGTGTGCCGGATCAGCGG
Source organism: Streptomyces sp. SP18CS02 (assembly GCF_036322365.1). Lineage (NCBI taxonomy): Bacteria > Bacillati > Actinomycetota > Actinomycetes > Kitasatosporales > Streptomycetaceae > Streptomyces > Streptomyces sp. SP18CS02. The sequence continues at coordinate 70,903 of NZ_JAQYXC010000288.1, read as the reverse complement.
CACTACTGGCCGGCGGTGGTCGGGGCGGGAGCGGCGCCGACGCGGCAGCCGCGCCCGCCCGGGCGGTGGTGGTGAGTCAGCCGCAGGTGACGCCGGCTGCCTTCCAGTTGGAGGCGTCGACCATCTTCGTCGGCGCGAAGGCCTCCTTCGGGAAGTCCTTGCCGTTCTTGAGCTTGTCGTACATGGTCTGAACGGCCAGGGCACCGACGTCCTTGCCGTTGATGAAGAGCGCGGCCTTCATCCCGGAGGGCTTGCCCGAGCTCCAGTTCTTGCAGGCGAGATAGGCGCCGAGGCCCACACCGATCACGTCGTTCGCCTTGAAGCCGGCGTTCTCCAGCGCGGTGACACCACCCTGGACGTTCTCGTCGTTGCAGCCCCACACCACCCAGTGCTTGACCGACGGGTTCGCCGTGATGGTCGCGGCTATCTTGTCCTGCGCACCCGTCGGGCTGTTGTCCGTCGGCACGTCGATGTTGGCCACGTTGGCGCCGGCCGCCAGAGCGAACGCCTTCTTCGAGGCGTTCACACGATCGGTGCAGACGGTGACGTCCTGCTTCCACGCCGAGATGGTGCGCGTCTCGGCAGGATTCCAGCCGGCCTTCTTGAACTCCTCGGCGGCGCGCTTGCCGACCTCACCGCCCATCTGCTCACCGCTGAACCCGATCCGCGGCACCAGGTCGTCGGGGCCACACGTGGTCGGGTTCGGGCCGCTGCTACAGATCTGGTCGTCCGAGGTCAGGAGCGCCACCTTCGCCTTCTTCGCCAGCTGGACGACCTGCGGCCCCACAGCCGGATCGGGAACGACGACGATCAGCCCGTTGCTCTTCTGCGAGATCGCCGCCTGGGCCTCGCTCACGGTCTTGTTCGCGTCGTTGCCCAGGTTCACGATCTTCAGGTCGACCCCGAGCTCGTCGGCCTTGGCCTTGGCGCCGGCGGCCTCACCGATGAAGTACTCCTGATCACCCTGCTTCTGAAGGTAGGTCAGGGAAATCTTCCCGTCGACCTTCGCCACATCGGTGCCTTCGGCCTTCGTCTCCTGGCCGCTGGAGCAGGCGGACAGGACGAGCATCGCGGCCAGGCCGACTGCCGCGGCCGCCACCGGTCGGCGGTTGTGGTGAGTGAGCATGTCATTCCCTTTGCTTGGACGGGCGGCACAGGACCGACCGGTGAGGCTCGCGCCAGGTGATGGGGTTTCGCATCGGCCGTCGCCGCGTTCGCTGCCGACGGCCGTGGGCCGGGCAGTGCCGGATAAGGAGAAGGAACCGTGCGTTCCGACTCCACGTGTCGGGCTGGCCCGGTGTTTCGGCTGTTCGACCTCACGTTGAAGTCACCGCAGCCGGTCGGTTTCGAACTTGATGCAACAGAGAAAATCGCTGTTTCCGTCAGAAGTCAACAGGATGAAGGGCAGGTCTCGGATTGATGCATCGCCGTGACCTACGAGCCGCCTTCGACCCCAAATCCCCGGCCCACGCGGCAGTTGCCCCGCGGGGCACCCTTGATGGGCAATTGATTGAAGGTGAAACCATGAGAAACGGCCCATGCCGAACCCGAGAGGCGCCGCGCGGGCGCCGTCCCCCTCCAGCCCGGCCCTCCCCCGTACCGCCCGCGCCCGCATCGGCACGCCCCTTGCCGCACCGAATGCAGGGGCGTTGACTTTCCACCACAGATGTTTGATTCTGTGCACTCATGATCAAGGCCTGAGGCAGCCAGGACGTGAGCCGGCCAGGAGCCGAACCTCGTGACGAAGCCCAGCATCACGCCGGCGGACCGTCGGTCGACCGGTCTGCTGCGATCGTTGAGGCCTCAGCCCTTCGCGGCGCCTCGGGCACCGTGTCAGGCCGATCCGAGAAGTCGGCCGGCCGCCCATCGGCGAGCCGGCCGTTGCACGCCGCCTCCCTGCGGCGCGCGGACGGATCACCCCAGCGGCAGCGAGGCGCGATCCGCCCATCAACGAGCGTCACAGCGACATGGGGCCCCTCCCGCATCGGAGGGGTACGAGGGGAGCGTGCGAGACGCCGCGGGCGGAGCGAGACCCCGCGGACGCGACCTATGGCGTCCGGGCGCCGCGGATGTCGTCGAGGTGGACCTCGACCCAGGTCCGGAGCTGTCGCAGTGGCTCCGCGACACTGTGGCCGAGCTCGGTGAGCGCGTACTCCACGTGCAGCGGCACCGCCGGATAGACGGTCCGATCGACGAATCCCCTCTCCTCCAGACGACGTAGCGTGTTGGTCAGCACCTTCGGGCTGACCCCCTCCAGACGGCGCCGGAGAGCACCGAAGCGCTGTGGTCCCTCTTCCAAGGCCCCGATCGCGAGTGCCGACCATTTGTTGGCCAGCAGGTCGAGCACCTCACGGCACGGGCACTGCGCCGCGTAGACGTCGTGCCGGGCGGCCGTGCATCCCGTATCCATCGGTCGTACCCACCTTTCATTGCTTCTACCTCGATGTTTCCCAAAGGAAAGTAGCTTCCCTTGCAGGTTACTGCCCTCCTGCGGATACCTTGCGGAAGGTGATCGCCGGCCTTGCCCAGGCACGCGCCGCAGCCGGGTCCGTGCCAGGCGGCCCTTACCGGGCGACGATGCACGACACGGGCGAACCCCTTCCACCACGGGTTTCCACGCGCTTCGGGTATCCCCAGGGCGCGTTCCGCGGGCAGCCCGCCACCAGCAGTGACCACAGTGAGGAGATCCAGCATGAGTGACACCCCCAAGACGATGCCGGCAGTCGCCTGCCGCGAAAGCCTGCCGCTCCAGGACGACGCGAGCCTCGTGGACGTCGAACTGCCGGTTCCGCAGCCGGGCCCACGTGACCTGCTCGTCCAGGTGGAGGCCGTCGCGGTCAACCCGGTCGACTACAAGGTGCGCCAGAGCAGCGTTCCGGGCGGGGAGCCCAGGGTGCTGGGCTGGGACGCCGCGGGAACGGTCGTCGCGGTCGGCGACGACGTCACGCTGTTCGCGGTCGGCGACGAGGTCTATTACGCCGGTGCCCTCGACCGGCCAGGTACCAACGCGCGTTTCCACGTCGTCGACGAGAGGATCGTCGGGCGAAAGCCCGCCACGCTCTCCTTCACCGAGTCGGCGGCGTTGCCGCTCACCTCGCTCACCGCCTGGGAGGGTCTCTTCGAACGGCTGGGTCTGCGCGAAGGGGCTCCGGAGCAGACCGGCACACTGCTCGTGACCGCGGCGGCAGGCGGTGTGGGCGCGATGGTGGCACAGCTCGCCCGCGCGCTCACCGGTCTGACGGTGATCGGAACCGCGTCACGGCCCGAGACGGTCGCGTTCGCCCGCCGGATGGGCGTCACGCACGTGGTCGACCACCACCGCCCGCTGCCGGACCAAGTGGCCGAGGTCGCACCTGACGGAGTGGGATACGTCTTCAGCACGGCCGGGACCGACCGGAACCTCGCGGCCTACGCGGACATGCTCAAGCCGTTCGGCCGGCTCGTCGCCATCGACGACTTCGGTCCGGTGGAGATCGGCCTGCTGAAGTCGAAGAGCATCTCCTTCCACTGGGAGTTGATGTTCACCCGCTCGCTGTACCGGACTCCCGACCAGGTGACCCAGCACCAGATCCTCACGCGTGTCGCCGAGCTCGTGGACGCGGGCACCGTCTCCACGACGGCCACGAAGGACCTCGGCACGATCAACGCCGCCCACCTTCGCGAAGCCCACCAGATCATGGAATCCGGGAGTGCGATCGGCAAGATCACGCTCACGGGCTTCTGACCCGCCGGCAGGGACGTCCGCATCTTCCCGGGTGGGAGCCGACGGCCGGCCGTCGCCGCTTGCCCTTCGTCGCCGTGCCTCCCCCGCCGGTGGCGCTCATCCGCAGAACGATGCGCTTCCTGCCGTCGCCCCCTTCAGGGCCCCACGGGCGGGAGACGGGGGCGGTGCCCCGGCTCCCCTACGCGCCGGCTCGGCGTCAGCCGGTCCGGCGCGCGGCGTTCCTTCGGCTGCGGACGGCGATGAGGACGCCCGCGCCGAGCAGGGCCCCGCCGAACCCGAGAATGAGTGGCAGGTGCTCGGGGGTGCCGGTTTTCGCCAGGGGGCGCGTGGCGCTCTCAGGGGCGCCGCCCCCCGCGCTTCCGCTCGGCTGAGACACCGACGCGACCGGTTCCGGTGCCGACGCCGGCACCGGGGCCGACGTCGACGGTGACGCGGACGCTGATGCCGGCACCTGAGGCCGTCCTGGCGCGGGTGTTGTCGGAGGCTGCGTGGCGGGCCGGCCGGGGGCGGCCCCGGGCTCGCCCGCATCCGGGGAGAGGGCCGTGATGCTGATGTCGTCGTAGTAGGTCACCACGGGGGCGGTACCGCCCCTGACGTGCCCCTTCGACGCCTTCCAGTTCGGCCGGTACAAACCGATCTTGTGATACGGAGCGGTGTCCTGGTGGTAGCTGTTGGGGCCTTGGCGCGACCCGACCTTCACGCCGTCGCGCCACACGGTGATGGAGCCCGGAGTGGTCTCGGTGGACCAGGTGACGTCGAAGACCCATCGGTTCCACTGCCCGAACGTCGCCTTGCCGAGATCCTGCTTGAGTCCGGTCACCGCCCCGGAACCCACTTTCCAGTGGGTGTCCATCGTCCACCTGTCACCCTTGACCGCGAGCGCGATCGCGGGAATGGTACCGGTCCCACCGTGCCATTGGGAGACGATGGTCATGTTGCCGTAAGGCGCCCAGTCACTGGGCAGGTAGTTGGAGAAGGAGTACCGGTAACTGCCGTAGGGCAGACGCCCGGTGGCTATCTCGGAGCGGAAGGACTTCCCGTCGTCGGGCATGGTGAACCGAGCGGCTTTGCCTGCGCGGCCGCCGGGCGCCGCGGTAACGCCCACGGTGCCGGTGCCCTCGATTCCCTTGCGGGGCCAGAGGGTGGTCCCGCCGGCTTCGAAGTCATCGCTGAAGGGGACGGGGCCGGGAGCCTTGGCGGCAGCGGTTCCGGTCGAGGCGGCTCCCATCGACAGACCGACTGCCAGAACCGTGCCGACCGTACGCCGACGACTGTAACGCTGGAGCATGGAACATCCTTGGGGCAGGTGTGCGGGGTGGCGTGGTCGCAAGGGGCGCAGTCGGAGCGCACCTCGGGCATCGCTCGCGGGGTGTGGAAGACATGACGGGCGACGGCTCCGACAACCGGAGTGTGGTGGTGGCATTTCAGCCGGACGCATGGTCGAGCTCGCCCATGGGCTGGTCAAGCCCGGGCATGATCGACACCGAAAGGAATACCACTGACAGGGTCAGGTCATCTACCGCCGGGTACCGATGTGCATCGAAGTGAGACCGGATGCGGTGACAGGGGACCGGGCGGACACCCTGCCCACCCACGGTGTTCCGTGCGTGCTGAGACGGGCTTTGGAACGGGCAGGGAGACGGAACCGGGTTGGCGCGCCGGTTCGTGGTGATGATTCCCCAGGGCTGCTGTCGAGCCGCCTGTCGCCCCTTGCCGGGACGACCGTCGGCCTTGTGGGTGTGGCCGACGGAACCTTGGCCGCGCTACGGCGACGCGTGAGACGTTGACATTTAGCAGATCGTTACCAAATGAGCCGCAGCTTGGCTGGTTTGCCACGCCCTGCACACAGTATCTTCGCCAACTACCCACGAGACAGCCCGACCCGCACTCCTTGCAGCGAAGGCTCTGCGAGGCTTCCCATCCGGGCTCCCGCGTCTCCTCGTCCACGCGCGTCGCGTGACGGCAACCCGTGAACATGTCCTGAAACAGTCGACAGGAGTTCAGTGAGCACTCTTCTCTGCCCGCAGTGCGGCGGCCGCTTTCAGTGTGCCTGCGCCGCCGCACACGCAGCCGCCATGACGCGTCCGGGGGAAGTTGCCGCGGAGTTCGACCAGGAGTGGGTCCGGCCGTACCTCACCATCCATGAAGGCGTGCCGGGCGACGGGAGGACCGCCACCACCACCGTCACCTGGGTGATACCGCGAGTAGTCCAAGAGCCCCACCTGTCGCCCGGCGCGGAAGACACCCTCCCGCCCGTGGCCATGACCAGGGCGTCACACCGCAGACCACACAGAGCGCGCAAGCCACGACGAGCCCTCCAGCTCACCGCGGCCCTGGCCACGCTCGCCGGCTCCGCCGCGATCGCGGGTGCGTACACGTTCTCTCGCGGCTCGGACACCACCGAGGTGATGGAACGCCCCCCTGCCAGCCGGCTCGAAGTGCTCGACCCGGGCGAGGACTCGGCCGGTTCACCCTCGCCGGACCATGCCCGCGGTACGCCACCGGGCACCCCCGGACGGACCACGCCGACACCTGGCTACGACCTGGTGGGGACGTCGTCATCGGCCTCGGCTTCGGCTTCTCGTCCAGCCGCCTCCACGGGCACGGGCGCGGCGACGGCCCCCTCGCCCGCGCAGGGCAGCCCGGATACCACGACGACATCACCCGCGCCGGCGACTTCCGCCCAAGGGCCGACGTTGCGCCGACACGACCGAGGGCCCGAGGTCGTCGAACTGCAGCAACGATTCACACAGATCGGCCTGTGGCCCTATCCGCAACGAGGTCACTACAACCGCCATCTGTACGACGCGGTGCAACGGTTCCAGACCGATCACGGCGTGCGCGGAGACACACCCGGGGTCTACGGACCAGCCACTCGACGGCTTCTGGAATCCATGACGTCATGACGGCGTCGCCCCCGTGGGCGCTCCCCCGGAAGCCCATTGCCGCGCTCCTTCGAGCTCTTGAGAGCGGTCTGGCGGAACGGGGTTCCCAACACCTGCTGACGACAGGATTCTCGACGCGTCTTCGTGGCTCTCTCCATGGGTCGTCGAAGCAGCCGCCCACCGCGCCCTACCGTGTCCCGGTGTCGGACGTGTCCCATCGCCGACCGGCGAGGAGAACCACGCGATCGCTCTTCCAGCCCGCGAACACGGCGCGGCGACAGTCGTCGGCCGCCGGGAGCGGAGCCCTCACAGAAGCTCCGGTCGGCCGGTTGACCGTCGTGTGCCGGCCCGCCGGCGCGGTGAGCGGCCTCGCAGCCACCCGGACCCCCGTGGCACGCCGGCCACGGCACGTGTCGGCTGCGGCGATCGCCGAGCGGGCCCGCGGTCGGCTTCGCCTCGGTTACCCGGAGGAAAGCTGCTCTCCTTGCGGGTAACCAGCCAGCGCCTCATACAGTCATGTGACCGGAAAGGCCCCCGTACAGGCCGTCGGCGACACCAACGGCGGCCCCGCCGTGGATCCACACGATCCGAGGGCCCGCACATCACACCATCGACGACTCCTTCCGGCCCTCCGACGTCCACGCACCGCAGGTGAACGGCGCGTGGCTGTCGCACCATGAGTCGTCCCGACATCAGCGGCCGGCCGGACCGAGCCGCGTCAAGGAGTTACCCGTGACCCACACCCCGTCTCCCCAACCGCTGATGGCCCTCGCGAAAGTGAAGGCGCGGCCGTCACAGCGCGCATCGCTGCTCAGCGCCCTGGCGGCGCTGGTCGAACCGTCCCGCGCCGAGCAGGGATGCTCCGACTACACGCTGTTCGAACTGCACGACGAGCCAGGGACGTTCTACGTACGTGAGACCTGGGCGGACCAGGAAGCACTCGACTTCCACATGGCGACGCCCCACTTCAGGGCCTTCGCCGCCCGCTTCGACGAACTGCTGGAGGAACCGATCCGGCTGACCCGGCTGAACGCGGTACCCGGCGCCCGACCGTCGCACACCTGATCAGCGATGTCCCGGCCCACTCGGCCCCGGGCCCTGCGTGGCGTCGGCGACATCCGTCAGGCGGCCCGTGGCAGCGGTGCCGTCACCCGGCAGGGGTCCCACTCGACCGCTCGTGACCGTGGCGCCGGTGACTGCGGCTGTGCCGGAGCCGCCGTACGAGGCGGTCGGCGGGCCGGCCCGCCGACGTCTCTCACCACTCGGCCAGGGAACCGTCCGCGCGCCGCCAGACCGGGTTGCGCCAGCGGTGGCCGGTCTCGGCGGCGTGCTCGACGGCCTTCTCGTCGACGTCGATGCCCAGCCCGGGGGCGGTGAGCAGGGCGACGTGCCCGTCCTCGTACCGGAAGACGGACGGGTCGACGAGGTAGTCCAGCAGGTCCGACCCGGCGTTGTAGTGGATGCCCAGGCTCTGCTCCTGGATCAGGAGGTTGGGGGTGGCGAAGCCCACCTGGAGGCAGGCGGCGAGCGCGATCGGGCCGAGCGGGCAGTGCGGGGCCAGGGAGACGTCATAGGCCTCCGCCATCGCCGCTATCCGCCGTACCTCGGAGATGCCGCCGGCGTGCGAGAGGTCGGGCTGGGCCACCGCGATCCCCTGCTGGAGCACCGGCTTGAAGTCCCAGCGGGAGTAGAGCCGTTCACCGGTCGCGATGGGGATGCTGGTGGAGCGTACGACCTCGCCGATGTGGGCGCTCATCTCGGGCACCACGGGTTCCTCGACGAAGAACGGCAGGTACGGTTCCAGCAGGGGAAGCACCCTCCGGGCCATGGGAAGGGTGAGCCGGCCGTGGAAGTCCACGGCGATGTCGAACGCGTCGCCGACCGCCGAGCGGACACCGGCCACCCGGTCGACGATGTCCTGGACCGCCCGGGGCGTGTCGATCAGCTCCAGCTGGGGGGAGGCGTTCATCTTTATCGCCGTGAAGCCCTCGGCCTTGCGGGCCGCCGCCTGTTCCGCGACATCGGTCGGACGGTCGCCGCCGATCCAGCTGTACACCCGCGCCCGGTCCCGGACGTGGCCGCCGAGCAGCTGCCACACCGGAACGCCCAGTGCCTTGCCGGTGATGTCCCACAGCGCCTGGTCGATACCGGCGACCGCGCTGGACAGCACCGGGCCACCGCGGTAGAAGCCGCCCTTGGTCAGGACCTGCCAGTGGTCCTCGATACGCATCGGGTCCTGACCGATGAGGTAGTCGGAGAGCTCCTCGACGGCGGCCGCGACGGTGTGTGCGCGGCCCTCGACGACCGGCTCGCCCCAGCCGGTGACACCCTCGTCGGTGTCCACGCGCAGGAAGCACCAGCGGGGGGCGACCATATAGGTGCGCAGGGATGTGATCTTCACTTGGACTCCTTCTTCACGGCCCAGCCGCCGTCCACGGTCAGGTTCGTGCCGGTGATGTACGAGGCGTCGTCGGAGGCGAGGAAGGCGACGGCGGCGGCCACCTCCTCGGGGTGGCCGAGCCGTCCGAGGGCCGTGGCACGGGCGGAGAGCAGGCGGCCCTCCTCGTCCACGTCCTCCCAGTTCTCGGTGAGGATGGGGCCGGGGAGCACGGAGTTGAAGCGCACGTCCTCCCCGTACTCGACGGCGAGTTGCCGGATGAGCGCGCACATGCCTCCCTTGGCGGCCGCGTATGCCGGGTAGCCGGGCAGGCTGCACAGCGCGTGAACGCTGGAGGTGGCGACGAAGGAGCCGCGGGCGGTGCGCAGGTCGTCGAGGAACGTCCGTACGGCGAGGTAGAGCGCTTTGAGATTGACGGCGATCTCGCGGTCCCACGCGGTGCCGGACAACTCATGGGCCGGCGCGTGGGTGTGGGTGAAGGCGTTGCTGTGCACGATGTCGACACGGCCGAACAGCGCGTGGGCACGATCCCTCAGATGGTGCCACTCCTGTTCGGAGGAGACGTCGCACCGGACGAAGGCGGCGCGTCCGCCGGAGGCGCGGATCTTCCCCGCGAGGGCCGTGCCGGCTTCCTGGGCGATGTCGGCGAGGACGACTGCCGCTCCTTCGGCGGCCAGACGTACGGCGGCGGCGGCGCCGATGCCGGACGAGGCGCCGGTGACGACGGCGGTGCGCCCTGTGAATCGGTTCATGGCTGATGGCTTCCTGTGCTGTCGTGGGCTGGAGGGGTGCCGGTGGAGGGACGCCGCCGGTCAGCGTGCGACGTCCTCGCCGTCGAGGAGGTCCAGCTCGTCGCGGCGGGGCAGGCCCTCCCAGTCGCCGGGCGCCGAGACCGCGAAGGCCCCGCATGTGGCGGCGAGCCGAAGGCGGCCGGGGACGGGTGCGCCGTCGAGGAGACCGGCGAGGTATCCGGCGACGAAGGCGTCTCCGGCGCCGATCGGATCCACCAGTGTGACCGGCACGATGCCCTGGACGGTCACCTCGTCGCCGGCGGCCGCGAGAGCTCCTCGGGCGCCGAGCTTCAGGACCGCCTCCCGCGGACCGAGTCGCAGCAGGGCGCGCGCCATGGCGGCGGGCTCGGCCTCGGGGACGACCAGTGCGGCCTCGTCCGGACCGGCGAAGACGATGTCGGCGAGGGTGGCGAGCTCTGTCAGTTCGGCCGAGGCCTCCTGCCGGGACCACAGCAGCGCGCGGTGGTTGAGGTCCAGGGAGACGGTGACACCTGCCGCGCGGGCGAGTTCGACGGCGCGCCGGACCGCGGCCCGGGGAGCGTCGCCAAGGGCCGGAGTGATGCCCGTGATGTGCAGAACCCTCGCGTGGGACACCAGTTCCGCGTCGATGTCCTCGGGGGCGAGGCGGGCGCCGGCGAGTCCGCGCCGGTAGTAGGTGACGCGGGTGTGGTCGGAGGTGCGGCGTTCGCGCAGCATGAGGCCGGTCGGCGCGGTGTCGTCGACGCGTGCGCGGGTGACGTCCACGGCTTCGCCGCGCAGTCCGTCGAGGATCATCGTGCCGGAACTGTCGGCCCCGACCCGTCCGGTCCAAGACGCCCGGTGCCCGAGGCGGCTGACCCCGATGGCGACCGTGGCCTCCGCGCCCGCGAACGCCAGACGCAGTGAGGCGCCGGAAGCCAGCGGGCCGGGCTGTGTCGCGGCCACCACGGCCATCGCCTCGCCGAGTGTGACGAGCGCCGTCATGAGCGTACGCCGTCCAGCAGCGTGGCGGCCCGTTCGCGCAGGGCGTGCAGGTCGCCGCCCTCGCAGGCGTCTCCGACCAGGGGGCTTCCCATGCCCAGGGCCGTGGCACCGGCCGCCAGATAATCCGCGGCCTGGGCGAGTCCGATGCCCCCGGTCGGGACCAGCGGGATGTGCGGCAGGGGTGCGCGGACGGCCCGCAGGTACTCGGGCCCGCCGATGGAGGCGGGGAAGAGCTTGACCATGGTGGCGCCCTCGCGCCACGCGGTCGCGATCTCGCTCGGCGTCAGCGCGCCCGGCAACACGGGTACGCCGAGGCGGCGTGCCTCCCTGATCACGTCGGGGCAGGTCGCCGGGGTGATGAGGTAGGTGGCACCGGCCTCCACGGCGCGCTGCGCGTCGAACGGCGTCATGACGGTTCCCGCGCCGAGAGCCAGTGCGGCCGGCTTGGACCGGGCGTACTCCCGCAGCGCGTGCAGGACGCCCGGAGTGGTGAGCGTGAACTCCACGGCGTGGATGCCTGCCTCGTGAAGGGCGTCGGCGGTGGCGGCGAAGTGGCGGGGCGAGCCCGAGCGCAGGATCGCGATCACGGGGGCGGCGTCGAGCGCGGTGTTCAGATCCGTCATGACAAGGAACCTCGGAGGTCGTGAGGGGCGAAGGAGGGGGTGGGCGGGTGCGCCGGGTCGTCGGCGAAGGACGGGATGGGCAGTCCGGTGGCACCCGGCCGGCAGACGAAGATCCGGCCCGCGAGCGGCTCCTTGGCGAGCTGCTCGGGGGACAGTCCTTCGGACGCGGTGGTGATCACCAGGACGTCCAGGTCCGGTCCGGCGAAGGCACAGCTGGACACCTGTGAGGCGGGGACGGTCACGACTGCGTGCAGTGCGCCGTCGGGCGTGTACGCCCTGACCTGGCCGGCCCCCCACACCGCGACCCAGACGCGGCCTTCGGTGTCGACGGACAAGCCGTCCGGCTCGCCGGTGGGACCGGTGCCGGCGAAGGGACGTCGAGCGGAGAGCGCGCCGGTGACGGGGTCGTGGTCGAAGACGTCGACGCGGCGCGTCGGGCTGTCCGCGTAGTACATGAGCCGGCCGTCGGGGCTCCAGCCCAGGCCGTTGGAGATGGTGACCGAATCGAGCAGGGTCACCACGGCACCGCCGGGGTCGAGACGGTAGAGGGCGCCCGCTCCGGGAGTCACGTCATAGGCCATCGTTCCGGCGAGCAGCCGCCCCTGGGGGTCGCACTTGGCGTCGTTCATCCGTCGGGGCGTCCCGTCGTCGGGTAGCACGGGAGCGGCGAACTCGCTCTGTCCACCCCTGTCGTCGACGCGCAGGAACGCCGTACCGGCGGCGGCGAGAAGTCCGCCGGACGCGCAGGGTGCTATCGCCCCGACGGGCCGGTCCAGGCTCAGGGTGACCCTGCGCCCCAGATCCGGCAGACCGCTGTCGTCGTCCCGGGCCACCAGCGGCGCCCGGTGGATGAGACCGGCCGTGATGTCGACCCACAGCAACTCCGCGCGCCCGGCGTGCCACACGGGCCCCTCCGTCAGACGCCCCGGCTCCGGGGCGCAAGGGACTGCGGTCAACTGCATGATGCGGCTCCTCACCTTGGGCGTCGGAACTCTACGACTTCTTCTAACCCATGTAAATACTCATCGTCCAACAGACGGAATAAGCTCGGACGCGTCACCAGGACCTCCGTGGAAGGACGCCCCCATGGCGAGACGCACCGCCCAGGACATCCGCCGCCGCAACCGGTTCGACGCGTTGCGGTGCGTCTTCGCCGCCCCCGGCCCGGTGAGCCGGCAGGAGATCGCCACGGTCACCGGGCTGTCCTTCGCGACCGTCGCCAATCTCGTCGCGGAGCTGCTGGAGGCGGGGGTCCTTCTGGAGGTCGGGCACGAGGATTCGAAGGGCGGGCGTCCGCGGGCGCGGCTCGCGATCAACGCCGACCGTGGTGCCCTGTTCGGGATCGACGTCGCCGAGACGTCCGTCCAGGTCGAGCTGTTCGACCTGGCCCTGACGGTGTTGCAGAGCGTCCGGCTGCCGTTGCCGCAGGCCGACGTACGGCCGGACGAGGTGGTCGAGACCATCGTGGCCGGAGTCCGGGGGCTGGCGGATGCCACGGACGGGCGGCGCGTCCTCGGAGCGGGTGTCAGCGTTCCCGGGCTCGTCGAGCGCGAGGGCGGGGTATCGGTGTACTCGCCGTACTGGTCCTGGCGGGACGTGCCCCTGCGGACCCTCCTCGCCGAGCACCTCACCATGCCCCTGTACCTGGACAACCCCCTCAAGGCCAGCACCGTCGCGGAGATGTGGTTCGGCGCCGGACGCGACGTCGACGACCTCGTCGTGGTGACCCTCCGGGCAGGCGTCGGCGCGGGCATCGCGGTCGACGGAGCGTTGTACCGGGGCGCCACCAACAGCGCCGGGGAGTGGGGGCACACCTGCCTCATCCCCGGCGGCCGGGAGTGCCGGTGCGGCAGGCGGGGCTGTGTGGAGGCCTACGTCAGCACGCGCGGCATCGTGCAGACCGTTCGGGAACTGGCTCCCGGCAGTCCTCTGCTGGACGCCGACGAGGCCACCGCCATCACGGCGATCGCCCGTGCGGCCGCGGAGGGCGAGCCCGTGGCCGTCGAAACCGTGGCGCGGACGGCCCACCACCTGGGAACCGCCTCGGCCGACCTCCTCAACCTCTTCAACCCGCAGGCTCTGGTCCTCGGCGGCTGGGTGGCGGACCGGCTCGGCGAACCACTACTGCGACAGACCCGCGAGGTCATCGCCGCCAACGCTCTGCCGGCGACCCTGCAAGCGCTCACACTGCAGGTGAGCGACGTGCCGGACAATCCCGTGAGCCTCGGGGCCGCCACCTTCGCCCTGGAGGGCTTCCTCGACGACCGTGAGACGTTCGGACCGGTGGCGGCGGGGCGCCGTGCCGCGCGGGCCTCCAGGGCGCGCACGTCCTGAGGCAGGGAACGCGGCGTGACGTCCAGCCACCGGGCGGCGGTGGCCGTGCCGAGACCCGCCTCACATCGCTGGGTGCGCCCCGGCGCCCCGCCACCGTCGGCCGGACGGGGTGGTCGTCCCAGGGAAGCGGAAGGAGAATCGAAGCCTCCTCTTCTCGCACGGGACGTACCACGGAAGGGAGTTACCGGCAGGAACACTACCGCTCAGTTGTTCCACCACCCACAATACCGGGCACGTCACCTCCCACCCCCCGCAGGATGTTTCTCTCGTGCCCATACGCCACCATCATGTCGCGCTACGCGCATTGACCGACCAAGAGCTGTACGAGGTGGTGAAAGCCGCTGATACGTCCCGGCCTTCAGCCGTCGTCGAGCTGCGTCACCGCCACTGGGACCGCATCGCCGACTACGCCCGGCTGTTCGTCGTCGACGAAGCGGACGTCCGGCGAGCCGCGGACGAGGCGTTCGACGCGTGCCTGCATGGGCACGCGACGACCAGGAGCCGCACCGTACTCGACCGGCCGCTGCGCCTTCTCCTCCTGACGCACGTGCGCACCGAGCACACCGAAGTCCGGCGGGATGGCGCCGCTAAGGCGACGCCGGCCGCGGTCGGCACGACTCTGCCGAAGCACACCGCCTCTTCGGCACTCGCTCGCGGATTCGCCGCGTTGTCCCCCCGTACGCAGGCACTCCTATGGCACTCCGTGGTCGAGGACGAGCCCGACGACGGCGTGGCACTGCTGACAGGTGACCGCCCGGAGAACGTCCCGGACCTGGTGCGGCGCGCGCTGGCGTCCTGCCATGACGCCACTCTGCACATCCATCTGGACAGCCGCCCCACACCGGGGTGTGCCGCCTTCGGACGCATGCTGGATGCCGCTTCCCGGCGTCAGGACGTCCGCGGTCACCCTGACCTCGCGGGGCACCTCGACGCCTGCCCCGACTGCATGGCCACGCTCGACGGACTCGGCACCCTGCGTCGTGATCCTCGTCCGGCCCTGGCACACGCCTTGCTGGGCCCGCTCGGCCCGGCCTACCTCGCCAAGGTCAGCGCTCCCGGTGCGGACACGGAGAACACCGTGCCCATGCCCGTGCGGGTCCCGAGCGGACGAACTCTTCCGGCGAGTCACCACGGAAACGGAATCCCCCGCATGAGGTGGCAGGGAGCGCTGGGTCTGCTCGGTGCCGTGAGCGCCCTCGCCACGGCGGTGGCGCTGCTGACCACGGCTCCCGCCCCCAGGGACCCGACGTCCCGGGCCGACAGCCGGGCTCCGACCCCGGGTACGCGCACCGCGGCAACCGCCCCGACGTCAGCGGCGACGGCGTCGAACCGTCCGCCCCCCGCACCTCCTTCGGCATCACCCACCGTGTCGCGCCCCGCCGAGCAGCCCGGCAGGCGGACATCGCCCAGCCCCTCCGATGGACACGAAGCGCCCTCCCCGACAAAATCCGACGTGCCGTTCCGGGCGACGTCGTTCGTGCCTGCCGTCAGTGCCGCCACCGGCCTGTGCCTCGACGTCCAGGACGGCGTTTTCGCCAACGGCGTCGACATCGTCACCACGACCTGCCGCGACGGTGCGCGGACACAACAATGGCGCTTCGACGAGAGCGGCCTCCTCCGCAACCGCGCCCATACCGACTACTGCATGGACTCCCGGGGCTCCGGCCACCTCGGTGTCGGCATCTGGTCCTGCCGCGCCCTCGGCCGCGAAAGCGGCGACAACCTGGTCTTCACGCATGACGCCATGGGCCGCATCGAGCCCGTGGGCAGGCCCGGATTCGCCCTCACGGCAGGAAGCGGCAGCGATCCCGGCACACCTGTGACCCTCGAACCGGCTGATTCCTCCGCCCAGCAGCGCTGGAAAGAACCCACCGGACCGTGAGCGCCGGCCCGACCGGCGCGGAGCTCACTGTCGCTTCCCATTCGAACGCGGGAGGTTTCACCCCGCGACATCCCTTGACAGACCGTCACAATCCACTCAAACTCAGCATCTCGATCTGTTGACGCGAACAGATCAGTAACCGGGGCGACGCACGCCGGTCCTCACCCGCACGGCATCCGGCTTGCGCGCCTTCACCGGGCGGCCGAAGAGAAGCCTCTCGCCTCGCACCGCACGGCCGACCGCTTCTCCCTCCGCAGGCGCACACGGGTCCGTCCCAGGGACCCGGGTCTCCGTCGTACCACCGCACCTTCCGGACCGCCATGCAGCTCAGGTCGCACCGGCATCGGCGTTGTTCGCCGCACTGTCCACGAACCAGTGGCGACCCCATTCACCCCGAGGAAACGCTCATGCCCCCCGCTCCGCCCCTGCTTCCACGCGATCACCGCGCCCGCGTCCTGACCACATGCGCCCTCACCGCACTCCTGGCATGGGGCCCGCACGCCGCACCCGCGGCCGTTGCCGCCGACTCCGTCGGCTACGACTTCGAATCCACATCGACCAACAGCCGGCCGTTCGCCGCCATCAACGGATTCGGGGGCGTCGTCGAAGGCCCGGCACCCGACGGGAAGCCGGGGCGCGCGGCCCGTTTCAACGTGCCCAATGACGGTCGCTCCTCCCGGCCCGAGCCGGCCGTCAAACGTCTGGGGTCCGGGACCCACCCCTTCAGCTTCGCCAACTACCTTCCGGAGGACTGGCGGCACACGGACTTCGACACCATCGTCGCCCAATGGCTCAGCACTCAGCCGGACACCAAGACGATCAAGCCGGTGGTCGCACTCGCCGTCCATGACGGCGACTGGATGAGCCGGGGCGCCGGGCAGGAAACGATCAGCCCGCTCGGTCCGGCCCGGGTGGGGCACTGGAACCACTGGGACTTCGACATCACATGGTCCTCAGGAACGGTGCCGGGTTCGATCACCGCGATGTGCGACAGCGTGCGGGTCGGGTCGCACCGTGGGAACAACAACTACCACCGTGGCCAACCGCCGCACTTCAGGATCGGCGTCCACCGCCCCGGCTGGCGGCCCGAGAAGGGAGCGCCCCACCGCGCCGGCCTTCCGGAGGCGGTGCTGTACGCCGACGACATCTCCATCACCGGCGGCCCCGGAGTCGGGATATCGACGGCCGGTTCCGGTCCGGCGGGGAACAGCCCGGCCACGACGGCCCTGTCCCCTTCCACGGCCTCGGCGTCCTCGGCGCCTCCCACACCGACCGCTTCCCTCCCGGACACGACAGGCGCCGGGCAAGCAGTGGCCGGCCAGAAGCCCTCGGGGCACGAAACCGCCGGCGGTTCCCGCACGGGGGCGGGCCTGCCCCCGTCGGGCAGCACCGCCGGCCAGATGCGTGTCATCGGAGCCGTCGGCGGCGTCGCGGCGCTGACCGGCGCCGCCATTCTCATCCTCCGCCGCCGAACGGGTCGCGCCCGTCCCGGAGGGGACGCCCGCGACAGAGCGCGTGACGCGTCATGACATCCCGGCCCCACCGTACGACTTCGAGGCAAGGCAGCCGGCAGGACCGTGCTGACACCGCTCGTACGGTGACAGGTCCTCAGGAGCCGCGCGACGGCCGCCCGTGGGGGCGCGTCGTGCGACATTCGACAGGAGTTCAGTGAGCACCCTTCTCTGCCCACGGTGCGGCAGCAGCTTCCCCTGTGCCTGCGTGAGGGCGCACGACACACAGGGCACGGGGCCGGACGAGGCGTCGGCGGAGTTCGGCCGGGAGTGGGTCCGGCCGTATCTGCCGGTGACCGACGCCGTACCGGACGCGGGACCGGCCTTCGTCGCATCCGCGTCGGAGCCTTCGTGGGAAGGGCCGGATCATCGCCTCCCACCCCTTGTCGAGACGCCCCCTCCGCCCGTGAGGGTGGCCAGGGCGAGGAGCCGTGGACGCCGCAGGCCCCCGAAGCGACGACGGCAGGCGCCCCTGACCGCCGCAGTCGCCACCCTCGTCGGCTCCGCCGCGATCGCGGGCGGATACGCGTTGTCGGGAAGCGGGGACACCGAAGCGGCGAAAGGAGCCCCTTCGGCGAGCCTGCTCGCAGTCGTCGAAGGCCCGAGTACGCCACCCGCCCCCGGCCGCACCAGCCCCCCGCCCCCGGCGAAGGCGCGGACCACGCCCTCGTCCCGGCACGGCCTGGACTCGCGGGCACCGGCCCTCTCCGCCACGGCCACGAGCTCGGCCTCCGCGCCGGCGCGGACCGCGGTCGCCCCGGCCCCGGCCTCACCGGCGGCCTCCGCCCAGGGGCCGACGCTGCGCCGGCACGACCAGGGTCCCGAGGTCGCCGAGCTCCAGGAACGGCTCGCGCGGGTCGGAATGTGGCCCTATCCCCAGCGGGAGCACTACAACCGGCGCCTGCAAAAAGCGGTCCACCGATTCCAGAGGACTCATGACGTCGACGAGGACCCACCCGGGGTGTACGGTCCGGCCACGCGGCGGCTGCTGGAATCCCTGACACCCTGACACCCGCCGGCTTCGTGGTGCGCCGCGAGGCCGGCGGGCCCGTCCCCGACCCGGTCCGGCCGGGTCGGGGCACATGCCGGTCGGCCCGGCAGGGGGCCATGCCCGGCGTTGCCGACCGCCGGCCCGGACGCAGGAGGAGGGCGGACCTGCCGTCGGCAGGTCCGCCCCTTCACCAAGCCCTGGTCACTCGCCGACGCTGAAGCCCTGGTCCTTGCCGTACTTCACACTCGCCTGCTGCCATGACTCCAGACCCTCGTCCAGTTTCGTGCCGGACACGTACGCCTTGCCGACGGTGTCGTTGAAGACGGAGTTGGCGTACACCTGGTACGGCAGGTACGACCAGCCGGTGCCGACGTTCCGGGCGGATTCGGCGAAGACCTGGTTGGCCTGCTGCCCGCCGAAGTAGGGGAACTTCGTCTCCAGGAAGGCCTTGGACTCCAGATCCGCGACGGTTGCCGGGAAGGCTCCCTGGGCCACGCGTGATGTGGCGCCCGCACCTGTCGTCGCGTACTCGATGAAGGCGTAGGCGAGTTCCTTCGTCCTGGCGTCCTTCGTCATCACGAGGGAGCTGCCACCGTTCTCGGCGCTGACGTTCTTGCCCTTGGTCCACTGGGGCAGCGGAGCCACTCGCCAGTCACCGGAGGCGGTGGCGACACCGGAGGAGAAGTTCGCCGGCATCCAGGCGCCGATGGAGAGCGTCGCGATGGTGCCGTCGGCCAGCCCCTTGTACCACTCGTCGCTCCAGGAGCGGATGGGAGCCACCAGATGTTCGTCGAGCAGCGGCTGCCAGGTCCGCGTATACGTCTTGGTGCCCGCGTCCGTGAAGTCGACCGAGACCTTGGTGCCGTCCTCGGTCTTGTACGGCCGGCCGCCCGCCTGCCATATGAGGCTGGTCGTGGCACCGGCGTCGCCCGTGTCGTTCGTGATGAAGACCTTCGGGTCCGCCTTGTGGAGGTCACGGGCGGCCTGTGTGTACTCCGCCCAGGTCGTCGGGACCTTGATGCCGTGCTTGTCGAAGACCTTCTTGTTGTAGAACAGCGCCATGGGGCCGGAGTCCATGGGCATGGCGTAGATGGACTCGCCGACACGCACGGCGTTGGTCGGGCCGGCGGAGAACGCCCGCTCGTGGGTGCGGGCGCCGTAGGAGGCGAGGTCGACGACGGACTTGCCGAACACGAACTGACCCAGCGCGTAGTACTCGACCTGTGCCACGTCGGGAGCGCCGGAGCCTGCGGCCAGAGCGTTCTGCAGTGCGGTGTACTGCTTGTCACCGGTGCCGGCGTTGACGAGCTCGATGTCGACCTTGGGGTACTTCTTCTCGAAGTCCGTGGCCACCTTGGCCAGGGTGGGCTCCCAGGCCCACACCTTCACCTTCCCGCCCTGCTTCAACGCGTTCTCGATGTCCTGCTTCCCGGCCCCGGACGCTTCGTCGGCGGAGGAACCGCAGCCTGCGGCGCCGAGGGCCAGGGCGCAGACCGTCGCGACGACGCCGACGAGCCTGCGGGTGATCTTCGTGCTCATGGATGGTGCTCCCGGTGTGTCTACGAGGAGGGGCTGAGGGCAAGGAGGCCTGGAGGGGGTGGAGGAGTGGAGGGACGGGCCGGACAGGCGGAGGTGGGTTTCACTCCTTGACGCTTCCGGCGGAGAGGCCGGACTGCCAGTACCGCTGGAGCAGCAGGAAGATCACGATGATGGGCAGGACGGTGAGCAGCGATCCGGTGATGATCAAATCGAAGACCGCCTCACCGCCCGCCGTCTGGGCCTGGGCGTTCCAGGCGTCGAGCCCCAGGGTGAGCGGGTACCAGTCCGGGTCCTTGATCATGATCAGGGGCAGGAAGTAGTTGTTCCACGTCGCGACCATCGAGAAGAGCAACACCGTGATCGTTCCCGGCATCAGCAGGGGCAGAGCGATGCGGAAGAAGGTGCGCAACTCCCCGGATCCGTCGATGCGAGCGGCCTCCAGGAGTTCGGTCGGCACCGCCTCGGAGGCGAAGACCCACATCAGGTAGAGGCCGAAGGGCGAGATGAGGGAGGGGATGATGACGGCCCAGGGGGTGTTGGTCAGGCCCATGTTGCTGAACATCAGGAAGGTGGGTACGGCCAGGGCAGTGCCGGGGACGGCGACGGCTCCGATGACCACCGCGAAGATCGCCTTGCGGCCGGGGAACTCGTACTTCGCGAGGGCGTATCCGCCGAGCACCGCGAGGACCGTCGCTCCCCCGGCCCCGGCGACGACGTAGAGCAAAGTGTTCAGCAGCCAGCGCACGAAGGCACCGTCGTCGTACGCGAGTGTGCGGGAGACGTTGTCCCAGAAGTTGACGTCCTCGCCGAACCAGAGACCGAACGAATCGAGCAGGTCCCGCTTGCTCTTGGTCGAGTTGATCACAAGCCAGCAGAGCGGCAGCAGCGTGTAGACCAGTACGAGTCCGGTGACCAGGGTCAGCGGCACGCTGCGCCGGGGGTTGAGCGGGGTACTGGGGCGGCGACGCCGGGGCTCGGGCGCCGGTATCCGTCGGGGCGCCACGGCCGGCTGCCGGACCCGGTCGGTGGTGGCGGATGCGGTCATCGGTCAGCCCTTCTTCCGCATGCCGCGCAGTTGGACGGCATAGGCGATGATCGCGGTGACGACACCCATCACGATCGCCACGGTCGCGGCGTAGTTGTGCTGCTGCCCCGAGAAGGACAGCGAGTAGGCGTACAGGTTGGGGGTGAAGTCGGTGGTGATCGCGTTCGGGGCGAGCTCCTGGAGGATGCTCGGCTCGTTGAAGAGCTGGAAGCTGCCGATGATCGAGAAGATCGTCGCGATGACC
Organism: Streptomyces sp. SP18CS02; assembly: GCF_036322365.1. NCBI lineage: Bacteria > Bacillati > Actinomycetota > Actinomycetes > Kitasatosporales > Streptomycetaceae > Streptomyces > Streptomyces sp. SP18CS02. The sequence goes on along the minus strand of NZ_JAQYXC010000288.1, from coordinate 49,973 downwards.
AGGGCACTGCGGATCGCCGGAAGCTTCACCGACAGCACGACGCGCCACTCCCCGGCGCCGTCGATGGCCGCTGCTTCGTACAGCGACCGCGGGACGACTCGTAGGGCCGAGTAGAAGATCAGCATGTTGTAGCCGACGAACTCCCAGGTCACGACGTTGCCGATGGACAGGAGCACCCAGGACGGGGAAAGGGGATCGGGAAGGGTGACGCCCAGGGCGTCGTTGATGTTGCCGACCAGGCCGAACCGGTTGCCGTACATGAACCCCCACAGGAGGCTGGCGACGACCGCCGGCACGGCGTAGGGCAGGAAGACCGCGATACGGAAGAACGCCTTGCCGTAGAGACGGCCGCTGTCGATCGCGAGCGCGACCAGCAGGGCGATCCCCAGCATGATGGGCACCTGTACGACCAGGAAGAGGGCGACCCTGGCGAGCCCGTCCCAGAACTGCCCGTCGGTCAGTGCCTGGCGGTAGTTGTCGAGCCCGACGAACGAGGTACCACCGATCAGGCGGTCCCTGTAGAGGGTGAGGTAGAGGGAGTATCCGATCGGCGCCAGGAACACCAGCGCGAAGACGGCGACGAATGGTCCGGCGAACCCCCAGCCGACAAGGGCGTTCTTGCGGGATCGGGCTCGTGCTCGCGAACGGGGTGGGGGTGCCGCCTTCGCGGACGTCGGCAGGAGCGTCATAGAGGGGTGTTCCTTGTGTCGTTGAGCGACAGGTCTGGGAAGCGGAGGAGACGTGTGGCATCAGGCCCACGGCAGCTTGCCCGCGGGCGGCCCGACAAGAAATGTTTACGTAATCATCGGTAGCGAGATGGTGACATCGCCACTGTGGGGCGTCAAGCGGCAAACAGGGCCAAGAGGAGCGAAGTTCGGGGTGCGGGAGCGCCGGACCACAGCGGCCCGAGGCAGCCGCCCCCTCGGCTGCGCCGGACAGAGTCCAGCGGGATGCCGCGGCAGGACGCCCGCGACGTGGGACGACGTCTCCCCCGCCGCCGTCTTCCTTCGCTCCACAGGTCGCACCGCGGGCCAGGTCCTGAGGGAACGGAGGCTTCGCCCCGCGGCCATGCCGCCGTCTCCACCTGCGGACCGGCGGTTCCACCCACAGCTCGCGGGCTGCGCGCTCGTGACCGGGCGGCGCACGGGCGGCAGGGAGCCGGGAATCATGGACGGCAGCCCGGCCGGGCATCCGCGGGCCCCGTCCCGGCCGGATGGCTCAACCCGCTGGGGGCGCCGTACTTTCGCGCACCACCAGCACCGGCGCCACCGACTTCTGACGCACGGTGTCCGCCGCGCCGCTGATCTGGTCGATCAACAGGGCGACGCAGTGCCTGCCGACCGCGTCGAAGTCCTGGCGCACCGTGGTCAACGGGGTCGTGAAGTACTCGGCTTCGGGAATGTCGTCGAATCCGGTCACGCTGACGTCGCCGGGCACGCGCCGCCCCGCCTCGTGCAGAGCGCGCAGAACACCGAGCGCCATCTGGTCGTTGGCTGCGAAGACCGCCGTCACCTCGGGACGGGCGGCGAGCTCACGTCCGGCACGGTATCCCGAGGCCGCGGACCAGTCCCCGTACAGCAGGGGTGGGACGGCGGCCCCGCCGTCCCTGAGTGTGCGGTGCCAGGCCTCGGCCCTGCGCCGCGCCGCGTAGGAGTCGCGGGGGCCGGCGACGTGCCACACCGTCCGATGACCGAGCCCCATCAGGTGCTCGACGGCGCTGCGCGTCCCCTCGGCCTGGTCGATGTCCACGTTGGCGTAGCGGTGGCCGGTGTCCCCGTCGGCGAAGACCACGGGGACACCGGTCGGCAGGCGCAGATCGGGCGTGTCCAGAATCTGCGATTCGATCAGGACGATGCCGTCCACCGACTGGACCATCAACTGCTGGAACGCCTGACGCACGGCGGCTTCGGTCTGTGCGCGCGCTCCCATGAAGTTCACGAAGAAATCGGCCTCACGCGCGGCTTCGGAGATGGCGGCGAAGGTCCGCGCGTTGCCGTGGGCGCTGATGTCGAAGCTGATGACCCCGAGCGTGCCGAATCTTCCGGTGACCAGCGCACGTGCCGCCGTGTTGGGCCGGTAGCCGAGCATCTTCATGGCGGCCAGCACCCGCTCGCGCGTGGTGGCGTCAACATTCTCCCGGTTGTTCGCGACCCGGGAGACGGTCTGCGACGAGACGCCCGCCATCGCGGCGACATCGGCCATGGAGGGGGACTGCCGTGGCGGACGCGAACGAGGTGATCTTGCTCCGTTTTCGCGCGGCATGTGAACCGGACCTCCGTGCCGGGACGTTCCAAGCGGAATGGGGACGCATTCCTTGGGAATGTTAGCGCTTACCATCCACTGATCAAGTGGAGCGAACCAGACAAGGGCGGACAATCCGGCCTGCTGCCCTGCGCGACCGATCCACGCCAATCGCAAGCCTACTCGTCAGTTTGCTTGACAGAGTCCGACGCCGCTTCAACACTCTCCTCAACCGAGGAGTGTTAACGCAAACACAACGAGGAGATACGTCGTCGTAACGCGACGGACACCCCCTCCCGCCCACGCGGCGGGGTGGCCCGAGCGTCCCATCCGCATGAGCCGCCGCCCCCCGACCGGCCCGCGCCGGGCCGTCTTCCGATACGCGACCGTCACCACTCGCCGTCCGCATCGTCGTGGCGGCACGGCCGACCACCCCGCCCGCGTGCCGCACCCGTGTACACGCGCCCCTGTCCCGGGTCGCCTCCCCCGCACGGGCGGCACGGGCCGCCCCCACCCCCCCCACCCACCCCCACACGAGCCATAAGAGGTTGTCATGTCATACGCAAGGAGGAGGGTGCCGGCACTGTTCGCCGTTCTCTCCGGTCTGCTCCTCACCCTCCTCGGTACCGCCGGCACCGCTCACGCGGCCCCGTTGACCTTGCCCAACGCCACGCGGTTCACCGACACCACCGGCGCGGACGTGCACGCCCACGGCGGCGGAGTCATCAAGGTGGACGAGTACTACTACTGGTTCGGTGAGAACCGGAACGCCGACAACACCTTCCGTTATGTGTCCGCCTACCGGTCCACCGACCTCAGGACCTGGGAATTCCGCAACCACGTACTGACCCAGGCCACCGACCCCGAGCTGCAGTACGCCAACATCGAGCGTCCCAAGGTCGTCCACAACAAGGACACCGGCAAGTTCGTCATGTGGATGCACAAGGAGAACGGCGGTGACTACGGCGAGGCCAGGGCCGCCGTGGCCACGTCGAGCACGGTGGACGGGGACTACACCTGGGGCGGCAGCTTCCGGCCCCTCGGGCACATGTCCCGTGACATCACCACCTTCGTCGACACCGACGGCAGCGGCTACATGATCTCGGCGGCCAACGAGAACGCCGACCTGCACGTCTACCGCCTGACCTCCGACTACACCGCCGTGGAGTCCCAGGTGCAGAAACTGTGGCCGGGCAACTGGCGTGAGGCCCCGGCGATGTTCAAGCGGGACGGCGTCTACTTCCTGCTCACCTCCGGCTCCACCGGCTGGAGCCCGAACCAGCAGAAGTACGCCACGGCCACGAGCATCACCGGGGAGTGGAGCGGCCTCCAGGACGTCGGCGACTCCACCGCCTACCGCAGCCAGACCACCTACGTACTGCCCGTCCAGGGGACAAACGGCACCAGTTACCTGTACATGGGCGACCGATGGGGCAATTCCATGGGCGGGACGGTCAACGACTCGCAGTATGTGTGGCTGCCCCTGCGGTTCCCCACCCGCACCACCATGACGATGGAGTACTCCCCCGAGATAACGGTCGACACCGCCGCCGGGACAGTGAGCGGCAGCAACGTCCGCTGGGAGGCGCTGGTGGCGCGGAACAGCGGCAAATGCGTCGATGTGGCCGACTTCGCCACGGCAGACGCTGCGCAGCTGGTCCAGTGGGGCTGCGGCGTCGGAATCAACCAGCACTTCCAGATCAAGGAGCTGGGCGCGGGTCACGTCCAGATCATGGCCAGGCACAGCGGCAAGTGCCTGGACGTGAGTGGCGCGTCCACCGAGGACGGCGCACCCGCGGTCCAGAACGTCTGCGACGGCCGGCCGTCGCAGCAGTGGAAGATCGGATCGGCCGGAACCCTCGGCTACACACAGATCGCCGCCCGTCACAGCGGCAAGTGCCTCGACGTGGTGAACCAGTCGACCGCGGACGGGGCCGCGCTGCAGCAGTGGGCCTGCAACGGAGGCCACAACCAGCACTGGCAGCGCACCACCGCCTGACGACGGCGGTCGCACGGCACACGTCCCCGCCCATCCGGGCGGGGACGTGTGTCCGGCATGTCCGTTGCCGGATCCGCTTCGGCGGCGGTGTGCCCCACCGCACTCTCCCGTCCGCACCCCAGATGGAGAACCCCATGCGATTCACCTGGAAGAGCCCCTGCAGCCGGCGACGCCGAAGGCGCACCGCCCTCGGCGTGTCGGTCACCGCCGTCGCCGCGCTCGTCACCGGCGGGCTCGATTCACCCCCCGCCGCGGCGGACACGGAAGCGGCGCCGCACGTCACCGTCCGCCTGCTGCCCGACTACCAGCATCAGCCGTTCGAGGGCTGGGGCACCTCCCTGGCCTGGTTCGCCAACGTGACCGGCGGCTGGCCGGACGCCCAGCGCAACCGGCTCGCCGACGCCCTCTACGGCTCCAAGGGGCTGGGTTTCACCATTGCCCGCTACAACATCGGCGGAGGCGACAGCCCGGAGACCAAGCCGTATTTGCGGACCGGGGGGGCCGTTCCCGGTCACTGGAACCGCCCCGGCGCGGAGTCGCCCGGGTGGTGGAACCCGGCGAACCCGAGCCACTGGAACCCTGGCGCCGACGCCAACCAGCGCTGGTGGCTCAAGGCGGCCAAGGCCCGTGGCGCGGACACCTTCGAGGCGTTCTCGAACTCGCCGCCCTACTTCATGACCAACAGCGGTCTGGTGTCCGGCGCGGTGAACGGCGGGGAGGACAATCTCCGCTCCGACCAGTACGAGCGGTTCGCCGACTATCTCTCCGGCGCCCTGAGACGGGTCCAGAACTCCACCGGCGTCACCTTCGACTCCCTGTCCCCGGTCAACGAGCCGGACACCGACTTCTGGCGTGCCGGCGGGCGCCAGGAAGGCTCCCACTGGGCCACGGGATCGCAGGCCCGCATGATCGCCGCTCTCCGCGCCGAGCTGGACTCCCGAGGGCTGGGCACGCCCATCGCGACGATGGACGAGACGAACCCGGAGAAGTTCCGTACCAACTGGGAGGCGTACAGCTCTCCGGTCAGGTCCATGATCGGCAAGCTCAACACCCACACGTACGGAACGGGCGGGCGCACCGGCGCACGTGATATCGCCAAGGGCGCGGGCACCCCGCTGTGGATGTCGGAGGTGGATCTCGGCGGCACGGTCCCGCAGAGCTTCACCGACATGAGCCCCGCCCTCGACCTGGCCGATCGCATCACCGACGACATCAGGGAGCTGGAACCGCGGGCCTGGGTGCTGTGGCAGGCCGTGGAGGACTACGAGAACATGACTCCGGCCCACGAGAACTCCAACTGGGGGCTGATCCAGACCGACTTCACCCCGGCCGACGCCGCGAAGGAGCCACTGCGAAAGAACAAGAAGTACTGGGTGATGGCCCAGTACAGCAGGTTCATCCGGCCAGGGGACCGGATCATCAACTCCGATGACACCGACACCCTGGCCGCCGTGAGGCCGGGCGGCCGGGGCGCGGTCGTGGTGCACACCAATCCCACGGGGTCGCCCCGGACGGTGACCCTGGACCTCAGCGGCTTCCAGAACGTCTCCCCGGCGCCCGTCCAGCGCTACACCACGGACGCCGGCAAGAACCTCCGGCGGGAGGCGAACGTCACCGCCACGGGCAAGAGGCTCACCGTGACCCTCGCCCCGGGCTCGGTCACCACCCTCGTCCTGCCGGGGGTCTCCGGCGTGAACGCCGCCGCGGCGACCGCCGGATCCGGTACTCCCCAGCAGCTGGTCAATGATCACAGCGGCATGGCGCTCGCCGTCGACACCACCGGCGGGAAGGGCGTCCTCGTCCAGCGCGCCCCCGACCCCGCCGACAGCGCGCAGCAGTGGGTCCTCGCCAGGACGTCGCCTGCCGACTGGAGCACCACCGCCTCGTACCGCCTGAAGAACGTCAGGAGCGGCAAGGTCCTGAGCAACACCCGCGGCGGGCTGGCCTTGGCCACCCATGGGGCCTCCACACAGCAGCGGTGGATGCTGTCGACCACCGGAGACGGACACCACACGGTGATCAGCCGCGCGACCGGTGACCTCCTGGATGTCACCGGAGCCTCCACCGCCGACGGTGCTCCGGTCGGTGTCCACCGGCCCACGACGGGAGGCAACCAGTCCTGGACGTTCCGCACGATCACGACCGACCCGTGGAAGCCCCTGCCCGTCCGGCACAGCGGCAAGTGTCTCGACGTGACCGGCGCCTCCACCGCCGACGGCACGGCCGTCACCCAGCACGCCTGCAACGGCGGCACCAACCAGCAGTGGTCCCTGCGCGCCACCGCCGGCGGTCACGTCCAGATCATGGCCCGGCACAGCGGCAAGTGTCTCGATGTGGCCGGGGCCGCCACCGCCGACGGCGCACTCGTCACCCAGTACACCTGCAACGGAGGCCGAAACCAGGAATGGTCCGTGCGGACCACCGGTCAGGGTTACGTCAACCTGGTGGCCCGGCACAGCGGCAAGTGTCTCGACGTGACCGGCGCCTCCACCGCGGACGGCGCACTCGTCACCCAGTACACCTGCAACGGAGGAACCAACCAGCAGCTCAGGACAGCGTGAGGCACGGCGGCCGGTGGCGGGCCCCTTCGGCCCGTCACCGGCCGCGTCCCTCCCCCCGGCGTGCGACCGACCAGGGGGAGGGAAGCCGATCGTCACTCCTCCGTGGGGCCGAGGTCGGCCGTGTCCTTGAGGTCCACGGTGCGGGCGTGGGGAGCGGCGTGCAGTTCCAGCACGGTGATCTCGTTGACTCCGGGGCGCAGGACCGGCCCGGGGACGTAGAGCGAGTGCTGGGGGCCCCGGGACCAGTAGCGGCCGAGGTGGAAGCCGTTGATCCAGGCGTTGCCCTTGCCCCAGCCGTCGAGGTGGAGGAAGGTGTCGGCCGTCTCGGTGAGGGTGAAGGTGCCCCGGTGCAAGGCGGGACCGACAGGTGGGGCGGTGGTCGGAGCGAACGGGATGTTCTTCAGGTCGGTCAGCGGAAGGGGCCGCGAGGTCCATCCGGTGAGGGGGGCGCCGTCGATCCGGACGTCGCCGACCAGGCCCTTGCGATCGTGGATGCCCGGGCCGTAGTTGACCCTTCCCTGGTTCTCCACCAGCAGGCTGAGCTTGGCGCCCACGCGCGGCACGGCCAGCGCGAGGGCCCGCTCGTGGTTCTCCCGTTCCAGGACCCCGACGGGCCGGCCGTCGACGAAGACCTGGGCGCGGTCGCGGACCTGCTCCACCTCCAGCAGAACGGGTCCCGCGGCCGGCAGGACGGTCTCGTACAGGACGAACCCGAAGTCCTGTCCGAGCTGCTCCATCGTCAGCGGCCCTGGAGCGCGGACGGCGTCGCCGAGCCCGGAAGCCGCAGCGAGGAGGGACACGCTCTCCGCCAGGGTGACGGCTGCCGGCGCCAGCTTCTCGGCACGGGCGGGTACGGGCTCGGCGGGGACAGGGGCGTACTTGGCGATGACGTCCCGGAAGGCGGTGAATTTCTCCGTGGGGTCACCGGCCTCGTCGAGGGGTGCGTCGTAGTCGTAGGAGGTGACGGTGGGTCGGTAGGTGTGCTTGTCGTTGGCACCGTTGGTGAAGCCGAAGTTCGTCCCGCCGTGGAACATGTAGAAGTTGACGGAGGCGCCGGCCGCCAGGACCTCGTCCAGCTCCTGGGCCGCCTGGGCGGCGTCGCGGACCACGTGATGAGCACCCCAGCGGTCGAACCAGCCGATCCAGAACTCCGTGCACATCAGGGGCCCGGACGGCTGGTGGGCGCGCAGGGCGGCGAGGTTCGGCACGGTGCGGCTGCCGAAGTTGGCCGTGGCGAGCGTACCGGGAAGAGCACCGCGCTCCAGGTCGGCCGGCTGGTCGCAGGTGAACAACGGCACGTCGACACCGCACCGGCGCAGGGTTGCCGCAAGGTGCTCCAGGTGCGCCGTGTCGTCGCTGTAGGCGCCGAACTCGTTCTCCACCTGCACGGCCAGCACCGGCCCGCCACGCGTCGCCAGGTAGGGCAGCAGCGGGGGCAGAAGGCGTTCGAAGTACCGGTCCACCGCTGCCAGGTAGCGGGGGTCCTGGGAACGCAGCCGGATATCCGGGTCGGTCAGGAGCCAGGAGGGCAGACCGCCGCCTTCCCACTCGGCGCAGATGTAGGGGCCGGGTCGCAGCAGTACGTGCAGTCCTTCGTCCGCCGCGAGGTCGAGGAAGGCCGGCAGGTCGATTCCGCCGTCCATGCACAACCCGCCGGGGCGTGGCTGGTGGAGGTTCCAGGGAACATAGGTCTCCACGGTGTTCAGGCCCATGAGGCGGGCCTTGCGCAGGCGGTCGGCCCACTGGTCCGGGTGCACACGGAAGTAGTGCAGACCGCCCGAGATCAGCCTGAAGGGCTTCCCGTCGAGGAGGAACCCGTCGTCGTCGATGTGCAGAAGGGGCATGTGCAGGTGCTCCCGTGGTTGAAGTGGAGAGCCCGGTCGGGCGTGCGGCACGTCGGCCCAGGAACGGCGACGTATCACAGGTCGAGATGTTTACGTAAACACGACCGGTTGGCAAGCCCTCGGCCCGCGGCGCGCCCTCCCCTCCCCCCACGGGTGGACGGACAGCCGAACGCGCGGCAGACGCGACGACGCATCCCGCCGCTCCGCCGGGCGGTGGGATGCGTCGTCGCGCGGGGTCGCCCCGGTCGACGGTCTCGGCGGCGCCTCAGGCCGGCAGAACACCGGGCCGGCACCAACCAGGACGGCAGGTTCTCAGGGCTCCCAGGCCCTCGGGCCGCCAGGGCTTCAGGACCTCAGAACGTCAGCCGGAAGGCGTCGATGTGGCCGAGGTCGTCGGAGGACAGGTCCTGCACCTTGAGTCGCCACTCACCGTTCGCGACCTCCGAGGCGGCGTTCACCGTGTACGCGGTAGGCACGTAGGGTTCCTTGTCCCCGGTTCCCGCATAGGGCTTCAGCGGGTACTCCGTGCCGTCCGGGGCCATGAGGTCGATGGTCAGGTCCCCGCCGTAAGGGTGCTTGATGTCGACGCCGACCCGCAGGTCGGCCGGGGCGTTGCCGGGGACGCCGGACACGACCAGGCCGGAGTGGACCGCTGCGCCGTAGTCCGGGATCGGCACACGTGCGGTGTTCTCGAAGACACCGGCGAAGCCCCGAACGCGCCAGGTGAGCCGGGTTTCGGCCATGGCGCCGGCGGCATCGGTGACCTTGACCGTGACCTGGTTCGTGGCCTCGGCCGTCGGGGTTCCGGAGATCAGACCCGTGGACCGGTCGATCGACAGGCCGGCGGGCAGGCCGGCCGCCGTATGGACGAGAGGCCCGGCGTTGGTGCTCGCCGCCCGCACCTGGAGACCGACGGGCTTGCCGAGGACCGAACTCTGGTCGCCCGGGCCGGTGAGCACGACTCCCTCGATGCGGGTACCGACGTTGACGGCGGCCCACGCGGCCGCCGCGTCGAGATAGGTGCCGCTGCCCAGCCCGTACAGATCGGCCGCCGCCCTGAGGGTGGCGGTGCGGGCACCGGCGTAGTCCGTGGCGGAGTTCATGTAGACCGTCAGCGCGCGGTACCAGATGCGCGCGGCGGCTTCACGCCCTACGGGGGTGACCGGTCGGCCGTCGTAGGTCGGGGAGTCGTAGTCGACTCCGTTGACCGTCTTCCGGCCGCTGCCCTCCGACGCCAGATAGAACCAGTGGTTGCCGATGCCGGACGAGTCGTGCTCGTCCAGGCTGCCCACTCCGGGGTACCAGTGGTCGACGGCGTAGCCGTCCTTGGACGGCTTGTCCATGTACCGGCCGGGGCTGCCGTCGCCCCAGACGTCCGCCTTCTCGGCGACCAGGTAGTCCCCCGGGTCCGAGGGGTTGCCGGCCCAGAATTCGACGGCGGCCGACATGATGTCGGACGTGGCCTCGTTCAGGGCGCCGGACTCGCGTCCGTAGCGCAGGTTTGCGGTGGCGGCGGTGACGCCGTGGGTCATCTCGTGCGCCACGACGTCGATCTGGGTGAGCGGCTTGAGGTTGTCCTTGCCGTCGCCGTAGAACGCGCAGTAGCAGGACTCCAACCAGAACGCGTTGGTGTAGTCGTTGTCGAAGTGCACCCGGCTGCGGTGGGCGACACCGTTGTCGCGGATGCCGCTCCGGCCGTGCACCTTCTGGTAGTAGTCCCAGGTCACCTGCGTGCCGTAGTGCACGTCGACCGCGGCGGTCTGCCCATGGGCGGGAGATCCGTCGCCCCAGGTGTCCCGGTCGCCCGTGAGGAGCGTACCGGCGGCTTTGAGGCTCGTGGTGTGTGCCACGTCGTAGGTGCTGTGGCCGCCGCGTGTGGCGTCGGTCATCGCGAACCCGTCCCCGGCCTTGGCGGTGCCGATGTCCACCTGACCGCTGTAGTGGCTGTGGCCGACGCCATTGTCGACGGCCTGGTACGTGAACAGCTCGGATCCGGTTCGCGCGTCGGTGATCACATGCAGCTCGGACGGGGTGCGGTCCCGCTGGACACCGCCCACGACGGTTTCCCAAGCCAGGACGGGCCGGTTCGACGCCGCCCAGATGACCTTGCGCACGACATCCGGCCTGGGGGCCGCCACGCCATCGGCCTGAGCGCGTCCCACCGCGAGGGTCTTGGCCGAGTCGGCGCTCTTGGCGGCGTCGGTCGTGGGGAGGGAGATCCGGGTTGCCTTCTCGACGCCTGGGGATCCTCCGTTCGGGGCCGTGTGGAGGACCAGGTCTCCCCCGAGCACGGGCAGCCCGGCGTACGTGCGGTCGTAGCGGGTGTGGAGCGTTCCGTCGGCGTCCTTCAGAATCGCTCTGGGGACCAGGGCTTCCTGGCTGCCGAGGCCAAGCTCCCTCGATCGTACGGCTGATGACCTTCGTGCGTCGGCCAGCAGTGCGGCGTGCTCGGTCGCGCTCAGCGCGTCCGGCAGCGCGCCGGCCCGGGGTGCGGCGCCTCTGGGCGGGGTGGAAGGGGAGGCCGGATCGGCCCCGGCAGTCTCCGCGGGCAGCACGGCGGCTATCGCGATGCTCGCCAGAAGCGAGCCGGCGGCGGCCGCCGTGCGGGGTAAGCGTCTCAACGTGACTCCTCATGAGGAAGCCGGGGACGAGCCCCGGCCATCGCCTGCCGGACGGACGCGGGTACATGGTCCGAACGGCGTCGGTGGAGCAGAGCGAAGCGACGAATCCCGTGACGGGGAGGTGCGTCGACTGCACGCGTCCGACACCGGGACGCCCACAGACTGACATGTTCACGCGAACAATTGGTTTCATCGATGTAAAACCGCGTTCCTCCGGTGTTCAGCCGTCCCCGGTCGCCGCGCCCTCCGGGGAGACCCGAACGCGGCTCAGGCGGGAAGGCGGAGGCCGTCGACGGCGGTGTCGAAGACGGGCCGATACCGGCTCCATTCCTCGTCGGGAGCGGAGAGGTACACGACGTACCAGGTGCCGTCGTCGTCCGCGAGCGCCACCTCGACCGCCCGGAACTCGCGCGCCTTGCCGTCGAAGGTGAACTCCCAGTACCCGCCCGGCCGTCCACGGACCGTGGTGGACGTCATCCGCACGCGCTCGTAGCCGGGATTGTCGCGGCGCGTCTGCTCCTCCTCCGTGGTACGCCAGTGCTCCAGCGCCTCGGAGCCCGCGAACTCGGCCACGTTGACCCTCAGCCCCACGCGTCCGGACGGGTCCACGTACGCGACCTCCCCACCGTCCAGCTGGCTGCGGGCCCAGCCGACGGGCACCGGTACGGAAAGGCCGCCGTACTGCTTCTCCAGCCTGTACCCCTCGGGCAGGGACGGAGCGGAAGCGGCGCTCGCGCTTTCCCCACGGGAGTCGTCCGGATCGCCGAACGACAGGGGGAACCACAGCAATGCGGCGCCGGCCACGCAGGACGCCGCCACGACCGCCACCCCGCACCACAGCGCCGCAGGACGTCCACGGCCGGTGGCGCGCCCGCGACGAGCGGGGCGTTCCGCGCGGGAAGGCAGCACGGCCGCATCGAGGACGGCGGTTCCCGCTGTGACCGACCCGCGCAGCAGGTGCTCGGTCTCGGGCAGGTCCAGGCGCCCCTCGGGCTCCTTGACCAGCAGCCCTTCGATGACGGGCGTGAGCGCGCCGGCGTCGTTCGGCGGCTCGTGAGGGTCGCTCACGATGGCGTAGGCCGTCTCGATCGGGATGCCGCACTCGAACGGCTGGCGACCCTCGACCGCCCGGTACAGCGTCACTCCGAGGGACCAGAGGTCGCTGGCGGGCCCGGCTTCGAGGCCGCGCAGGCGTTCGGGAGCGAGGAAGGCGATGGACCCGACCAGCTCACCGGTCCTGGTCAGGGTCTCCGTACCGCTCTCCATGGCGATCCCGAAGTCGGTGAGGACGATCCGGCCGTCCTTCCCGAGCAGCACGTTGGCGGGCTTGATGTCGCGGTGCAGGACCCCGATGTCGTGAGCGGCGCGCAGCGCGGCGGTCAGGGCCAGGCCGATCCGGGCGACCTCGTCCGCGGGGAGTGCGCCACGTTGCTTGACGGCGTCGTCGAGTGTGACGGAGGGGACGTATTCCATCACGATGCACGGGAGACCCTCGTCTTCGACCACATCGTGGACGACGATCACATGGGGATGGCTGATCCGGGCCGCGCTGCGCGCCTCACGGCGCGTGCGTTCGTACAGCGTGCGGACCGCGTCGGGAGAGGAGTGGTCCGGTACATGAAGCTTCTTCACCGCGACCTGGCGTCCCAGGAGTTCGTCCTCGGCGCGCCAGACGGTACCCATACCGCCTCGGCCGACTCGCTCCACCAGCCGGTACCGGCCGGCCACAAGCCGCCCCTGATCAGACACCGTCAAAGTCCCCCGCTTCAGCACGAACAGTCAGGGGAGGCACTCTAACCACAGGAAATTCGTTGGCCAATGCCTGACAAAGAGTCACCGACCGCGGGGCCGGCACTTTCTGCTCAGCCGGCCTGGGTTCCCCACGGTGCGACGGACGTGTCGCGCCCTCGCGGCCCGCGCGGACCCCAGTCACACGAAAGGTGTGCCACCGGCCGGGTCGACGCACGCGGAACGTGTCACTCCCCTGCGCACCGGTGCCGGGGATTCCGCGACGGCGCCTGCCGAGGGAGCGCTCCCAGCCGAGACGGGCGGACGCAAAGGCCCGCCGGCCTGCGGAAGTTCCGCCCCACCGGCACTGCGGCGACTGCCTTGACACGCGCCGAAGGTCTCGTCAAACTCTCGGACTTACCGCCCGTCGGCGGAGGAACCCCCTCTCCCCTCACCCCTGGGATCGGCCGGTGTCGACGGTGCGTACGATGCCGAGGGTTTTCGGGCTGCAAGCCCCCTGACCACCGTTTGGTGATGCGAAAGGCTGGCCATGGGCAACTCCGCGGCAGCGATGGCCACATGCCTGCTGATACTCACGACGCTGAGCACGACCGGGTGCCAGGGCGATCAGGAACCCCAGGTCAGAGGCCCGGCACCGAGCACCACCGCGATCCGGGGCCCGGCGTACGTCTCCGACGCGGGGACTGGTCTTCCGCTCAGCCGACCGGTGACCCTGCCCATCACCGAGCATTCCACGCTCAGGCAACTGCGCTGGGCTTCGTGGGGCGGGGAGACGGCCGTCGCCACGGGACGGCTGACCGGGATGTGGTGCGTCCCCGACTGCGGGCAGGGCTATCCGGCAACCGTCGAACTGACCCGTCTGGAACGGCTGGAGAACGTGGGGTACTACACACGCGCCTCCGTACGAGCCCCCGATGTCCGGCAGGACAGCGCGGAGAACCTGCACGATGTGCAACTGGGACACCCGTGGCTCGGGGAGGTGCGGGTCACACCACTCTCCCTCGGACGCCATGGATACGAGGTGCGCGTCGCCGCCGACGGCCTCGCCTGGCCGACTCGGATCCGGCGGCGCATTCCTGAGGTCGCCGCGGTCGACGCGCACGTGCGGCGCCCGCGCCGCAGGACCGGCCGGGAGCGCGTCGTGACCGTCCGCGGATCCGGCCGCGGCTTCGAGCGGTGATGACGATGGGACTCCCCCTCAAGGCGGCCCTTCTCGTCGCAGGCACAGCGGCCGCCATCGCCGCGCTGTTCGCCCTCCTGGTGCACCAGCGCGTGCAGGCGCACCAGATCGAGAGCGCCGCCGAGGCGGCGGACCGCAAACTCGTCGGCGCTGTGGAGGACTACGCGTCCGGTGTCGACGGCGGGGCCCTGATCGACCCACCGGACCTGCCGTCCGAACTGCGGTCGACGGTCCTGGCGAAACCGGTGCGTGCCACCTTCCTGCAAGCCTCCGGTGCGGGAGGACCCGTGATGTGGGCTGCCGCGCGCAGTGACGAGACGATCCTCGCCGTGAAGACCTCCTTCGCACCCCAGGAGCGTTCGCTCAACGATCTGGACTACGTGCTGCTGGGCTCCGGTGCCGTCGTCACCGCACTCGGATCCCTGGTGGGGATCGTGACGGCGGTCGCCACGGGCCGCCGGATCACCGCTTCCGCACGTGTCGCCCGGCGGATAGCGGACGGGGACACCCATGCCCGCGTGAAGGCCGGCGGCAAGGACGAGATCGGTCAGCTCGGCAACGCCATCAACACCATGGCCGACGCGCTCGGCGCCCGGCTGGAGGCGGAACGGCGTGTCACCGCCGACATCGCCCACGAACTCCGCACTCCGGTGGCCGGGCTGGTGACAGCCGTAGGGCTCCTGCCGGCGGGACGGCCGACCGAGCTCGTCCACGCGGGGGTCACCACCTTGCGGCGCCTGGTCGAGGACGTCCTGGAAGTCGCACGACTGGACGTTCCCGGAGTCGAGCAGGCCACGCGGGAACCGGTGTCCCTGGGTCAGCTGGCCGGACGTGCGTCGGCGCTGGCCGGGGGAACGACCGAGGTCCTGGTCCGGGTCGACGAAGTCGTGGAGACCGATCCCCGACGCGTGGAGCGGATCCTGGTCAACCTGGTCGCCAACGCCCACCGGCACGGCGAACCTCCGGTACGCATGGAAGTCGACGGAACCGTGATCCGAGTGAGCGATCACGGGCCCGGCTTCCCCGAGGAAGTCCTCGCCCACGGCCCCCGCCGCTTCCAGACGACTGCCCGCCGGCGCGGCGTGGGCATCGGCCTCGGGCTCACCATCGCCCTCGGGCAGGCGCGCGTCCTGGGCGCCGACGTCAGTTTCGACAACCTGCCCGCCGGGGGCGCCCGCGCCACCCTGGACCTCGTGCCCGACCGTCCGGTCTCCGACCACTGACGTGCCGACCGCCTCGGCTCGCCACCTCCCCGGAGCGGGCCGCGCCGCCGTGCCCCCTCAGGGCACGCCAACCGTTGGGCAGCGTTCACCCACCGGCCGCCTTGGTTGCGTAAACATAACGGGTCTAGCCCACAGTGCGGGCCGTCAGCCAGGTCCGCAGCAAGCGAAAAGGACCCGACCGTGAAACGCAGAGCCCTGATCACCGCGACGGCCGGCGCCGTCGCTCTTGGAGCCTCCACCTCCATGTCCGCCGACGCACGGACGCCGGGCCGAGGCGCCGCGCCCTTGAGCACGTTCAACGTCATCAGCGACATCCAGGGGGATCTGGGCGACCTGGCCGTCGCCCTGAGGGACATCGGCGTCACCGCCCCCCACAGCGCGGGACTCGCCGTCGCCGGTGACATCACCCCTCGCGGTTACGACTTCGAGTACGCGGCGGTGCGAAAGGTCCTGGAGCGCGGCCCGAAGCCGCGCAAGGTCGCCTGGGCCATCGGCAACCACGAGTTCTACGTCCCCAAGTACGCCGACCCCCGGACCCTGGCCCTGTCCACCTGGCCCAACGGCACCACGGAGGACTCCCTGTTCCGCAGCTTCTACCGGTTCGCGGGGCGCGGCGCGGTGTACGCGGAGACGACGTTCGGCGGCATACCCGTCCTCACCATCGGCACCGAGCGCTACATGCATTACCACGATCCCCAGCTGTGGGACGAGGTGTGGCTGAGCGAGGGGCAGTTGCGGTGGCTGGAGGAGCGGTTGCGGTACTGGTCACGGCGCCGCAAACCGGTCATGGTGATCAGTCACCATCCTCTGCCCGACACGGTCTCGGGCACGCGGAACAAGCTCTACATGAGCGACTACCTCCAGGCCGACGCACTCCTCGGCCTGCTCGGCCGGCATCGGGACGTGTTCCTCTTCAGCGGGCACACGCACTGGAACCTGGCGCTGTCCGACTGGTACGTGCGCCGGGTCGTGCCGGGTTCGGCGAACCTCGACGGGTTCTCGGTGGTGAACACCGGAGCCGTTCAGACCGGTTTCACCGACAACGGGCAAGGGGGTGAGACGACGGTCCCCGGCACCTTCAACCAAGGACTCCAGGTCGAGGTGCACCGCGACCGCGTCGTCATCAAAGCCCGCGACTTCGCGGCCGGACAGTGGCTGAAGCAGGTTTCCGTCCCCCTGGCCGCCAGGATCTGACCCCATCCCACCCGCACGGGCCCCGCCGACGTGAGGTCGTCACGGACAGGCCCGAAGCTTGTCCGTCCCCGCGGCACCGACCCGCCGGCAGGTCGCCCGCGTCGCCGGGGTCAACGGTCCTGGTGACCCCACCACTACGCCGGTCATGGGTCGCGGCCCGGCAGCGAACAGTTGCCGGGCCGCGACACGAAGGCCGGACGCGGGCACGCCGATCCGGGAGTCGCGAGGCGGCGGGCAGGCGCGGAGGGCCGCGTCGGAGTCTCCGCGCGGCCGGCCGCACCGTAGGTCCGGGGGCCGGCCATCGCGCCGGAGGGGCGAATTGCGCCATCCGGACCTGCCGAACCCATGGGATCGAGACGATATTCGACCGAAGCGGTACCGCGTGATCCTGACGCGTGCCCGGATCTCCGCAGGTCGAGTCGTCGGGTCGACGGGGCAGGCGGTTCGGGAGCCGCTTGACATGAACCTCAACGCGGTTGATCCTTCTGCAATCGATGATTGATTTTGTCCGATCACGTTGAGTCCTGGGGATTCTCTCCTCACCTTTCCCCGGTTTGCCTGTATTGCCCTTTCGATTCTGACCCGACTCGCACACTTCGACACTCTGGATTCGCTCCGGAGTTCGTTCCGTACATCTGGGGGGTCTACATGCGTAGCAGCGTCATCGTGCCGATCTACCAATCACCCGCCGTTCTCTCGCTGTTCCTTGAATCGCTGGAGCAGACCGTGGAGCCGGACACCCAGCTCATCCTGATCAATGACGGCTCGGGGCCGGAAGCGGGTGAACTCATCGAGGAGTCGGCCCGCGCGGTGAAGGCCGAGCGGGCCGGCGCCTTCACGGTGGAGACCGTGCACAACACGAATCCCCGCGGTTGCGGGCAAGCCCTCAACCAGGGGCTCTCCCTCGCGGAGGGCGACCATGTCTTCTTCGTCGACTCCGACCTGATCCTGACGTCCGGCTGGCAGTCCGGGATGCTGCGGACCCTGCGCGACCATCCGAGGGCCGGGATGACCGCCGGAGTCCTGCTGTACCCGCACACGGGTGGTGTGCAACACAGCGGCATCACGTTCGGCGAGACTCTTGGCCGGCATCTGTATCTCAACGGCCGGCCGGACGACTTACCCGGCACGCCGTACACGGTGCAGGCCGCCGCCTTCGCGCTGTTCGCGATGACCCGGCAGGTCAGGGACGACGTCGGCCTGCTGGACGAACGGTACTTCAACGGGTACGAGGACTTCGACTACCAGATGCGGGCGAGGCTGCTCGGCTACCGCACGGTGATCGACCCGAGGGTCACCTCGTACCACTGGGAGCAGCGCAACGGCGTGCACCGGGCGGGCAACCGCAAGAGCAACCTGGCGCGGTTCTGGAAGACCTGGGGCAAGCACGTCGAGAACGACATGACGTCGCGGATCCTCGACGCGCTGAGCGGTACGGCCGACCTCGGCCGGTTCGTTCCCCTGGATCTCGCCGAGACGCGTACCGATGCCGCCGGTGTCTGGCAGGCGCTTGCCGATGCCACGTCCCTCGACCGGCATGACGTGCTCGACTACTCGACGAAGGTGGACGGGACACAGCCCATCCTGCTCCCCCATGTGCTGCCGACCGCACTCCTCACCGAGCCGCGGCCCTTGCTGATCCTTGTCGAGAACTTCGTCCGGCTGCTGGACAACCGGATGTGGCTCGCCCAGCGCCTGCAGACCCGGTCGGAGGATGTCGTCATCGACCTGCACGGGAACAGGACGGGCCTTGAGGACCTTTTCGCCGGCTGCTGGCCGGGAGGCAAGGTCCGGTGACGAACGAGCGAACGACCACCCCGGACCGGACTTCCAGCCTCACCTGGCTCGACAAGGCACGCGACGTGGTCCCGGCCGCGTGCAGCACCCTGGCCAAGGCACCTCACCGACTGCTGCCGGGACGGGGCGCCATCGCGGCCGTACACGCGAAGGACGCCGAGTTCACCGACCTCGACGGTCGCACCTGGCTGGACTGCGAGATGGCGATGGGCACGGCGACCTGGGGGCACGCCCGGCCCGAGGTGCGGGAAGCGGTACGTGCGGTACTGGAGCGGGGCACCGCGTTCTCGGTCGCGGACCCCCTGGAACTGGAACTGGCCGAACGGCTCCTGTCCCGGTTCGGCCGCTACGAAGCGGTCAAGTTCGCCAAGAGCGGTGCCGATGTGGTGAGCGGCGCGGTACGGATCGCCCGCGCGGCCACCGGGCGTGATCGCGTCGTGGCGACCGAATACCACGGGTGGCACGACTGGGCCGCACCGTCGCACTACTCCGCCCACCCCACGACCCTGGGTATCCCGCAAGCCGTGGCCGCATTGACACTGACCACCCCGCCCGACGACTCCGAGCGCCTTTTCGCACTGCTGCGCGAGCACCCGGGAGAGGTCGCCGCGGTGGTGGTGTGTCCGAATCGCTGGTCCGCCGATCGCCTCGGCGCCGTGGTGGACGAGGCGCGCTCCATGGGCACGGTCGTGATCTTCGACGAGGTCACTTCCGGTATACGCATGGGCAGACGCGCGACCTGCGGCGAAGTCGGCATCTGGCCGGACCTGCTGTGTGTCTCCAAGGGAATGGCGAACGGGCTGCCGCTGGCGGCTCTCCTGGGCGACCGCCGCCTGGTGATGCGTGCCGAGGACGTCCGTATGAGCAATGCCCACTCCAGCGAGTCGCTGGCTCTCGCCGCCGCACTGGCGTGCGAGGACCTGATGGACGCGGTGCCCGCATGGCCGTCATGGCGCACGCGGACCGTCGACATGCTGGACGCCCTGCGTGCCCGGGTGACCATCCTCGGCCTGGGCGGCCGGATCGAGGTCCGGGGCGACCACTCGAGCTTCTCCCTGGGCACGTCCGGCGCTCCCGACTTCTGGACGGATCCGTTCCGCGCGCACCTGCTGGACGTGCTCACGGAGCGGCGCATTTTCACCAAGGGCTACTTCGTCTTCTCCGACCGGCACACACCGGCGCAGCTCGACGAGATCGAACGCGCGATCGACGCCGCCCTGACCAGCTACCGACACCACAACTGAACGGAGGCCGGGAGATGCGAGCTCTCGTCTATGCGGGAACGGGCCGGATGGACCTCGTCGACGTCGAGGAGCCCGGTCTGCGGAGACCCGACGACGTGAAGGTGCGGATAGCCATGACCGGCATCTGCGGCACCGACCACAAGATCCTCGCGGGCAAGCTCGACGTGGCCGGAAGCGGCACCGTGCTCGGCCACGAGGGTGTGGGCACGGTGGTGGAGGTCGGTGACGCCGTGACCCACCTCAGGGTCGGCGACCGCGTCATCGTCAACCCCACGCAGTCCTGCGGCACCTGCCGAAACTGTCGGCTGGGCGCCTACTGCTACTGCTTCAATTTTGACGACCACCAGGTGGGTTTCACCCTCGCGGGCACGTTCGCCGAGTACTACGTGGGGACCGCACAGTACCTGTACCCGATCCCCGAGGGGATGAGCTGGCAGGTCGCCAGTCTGATCGAGCCGTTGGGCTGCTCACTGAACGGCGTCCTCAAGTCGGGGCTGCAGCCGCACGAGTCGGTCCTGGTCATCGGCTCAGGAGCGATCGGCCTGCTCTGCCAGAGCGTCACGCGGCGGTTGGGCCGGCTCACCGTGGCAACGGAACCCAACGCCTTCCGCCGCGAGTTCGCCGCCGGCGTCGCCCACCACGCCCTGCACCCCGACGAGCTCACCGCCGAGGCGATCGCGGAGCTCACCGACGGCAGAAAGTTCGACGTGGTGATCGACGCCGTCGGCAACCAGCTGGCCGCGGCCATGGAGGCCGTCGCCAAGGGCGGCCGGGTGGTACCGATGGGCTACGACGACACCTACCACGTCGAGATAGCGCCCACCAGGCTCATCGACGACGGGCTGAGCATCGTGGCGGCCGTCCCGCTGCACGACGCCATCGGTCCGGCCATCAACCTCGCCGCGCGTCTTCCGGAGCTCGCGCGGATGGTCACCACGGAAGTCGACATGGCGGACTTCCGCGACGCCTTCGAGGCGACCATGGGAGTCGACCTGGAAACCGGACAGAAGGTCGAGGTCAAATCCGTCAAGGCGGTGATCCGCTCATGAGGCGGCAGGGCTTCATGACGCACCTTCACCGCAACGCCCGGTACTGCATCTACACGGAGCCGTTCTGGGCCGTCTTCGGCACCGCCGCGCTCTACTACGCGACCCTGTACATGGAGAGCGTCGGCCTCAGCACGGTGGCCATAGGCGGGATCCTCTCGGCCAACCTCTATGTCGCCTTCCTGTTCCAGCTGGTGGCGGGCGCGGTCACCGACAGAATGGGCAGACGTCGTGCCACGTTCTGGTTCGACGTCACCTCCTGGGTCGTCCCGATGTTCGTATGGGCCTTCAGCGACAACTTCTCTTTCTTCCTCCTGGGATACCTTCTCAACGCCTCGTCCAAGATCGTCAACGTGTCGTTCTGGCTGCTGGCGACAGAGGACAGTCCGGAAGAGCACAGGCCGCGCATCTTCGCCGCCATCAAACTGGTGATCATGTTCGCGGGCCTGCTCGTGCCGTTCGTCGGGTTCGCCATGGACAGGTACGGCACGGTGCCCAGCCTGCGCGTGCTCTTCTTCGTCGGCGGGCTCGCCATGCTGCTCCACAACTGTCTGCGCCACTGGTACACGGTCGAGACACAGGCGGGCGTCGCAGCGATGGAGCGCCACGTCGGCACCCCCCTGCTGCGGAGCGTGATCGACAGTGGCAAGCTGCTGTGGGCCGCCGGTCGGCACACCGCGCTGCGCCGTCTGGTCCTGATGTACATGCTGAGCTTCGTCGCCTTCCAGCTCAACGTCTTCCTGGCCGTGTATCTCATGAAGAGCCTGGAGTACAGCGCTCTGGCGGTGGGCGGGGTTCCGGCCGTCGGTGCGGTCGTCGCGCTGCTGTCCTACGCGGTCGTCATGCCGTGGGCGTCCGGGCGGGTCTCGGCGCACACCATGGCGCGGTGGTCACTCGTCGCCAGCTCCACGGGCTGGCTGTTGTTCCTCGCCCTCGGTCCGGGGAACCTCGCCCTGCTGTTCCTGTGCGCCGTGCTCACCTCGGGAGGCCCGTTCCTGGTGGAGTCGTACCGCGACGCCCTCGTGGTGAGCTGCGTGCACACGTCGGAGCGGGCCACGTTCTTCGCGGCCGTGCAGACGTTCACCGCGGTGGTGTCCATCCCGACGGGATACCTGTCCGCGGTGCTGTTCGAGGCCCGGCCGCTGCTGCTGTTCGCGGCGATCGCGACGCTCTACGCGATGGCCGCGCTCTGCGCCTTCGGCAGGCGCGCCACGTTTCAGGCAGACGTCCGGCTCGTCCCGCAGCGGAACGGGCCGGACCTGGTGGCGACCCCATGAGCGAGCAGACGCGAGCTCTGGTGTTGGACTTCGACGGCCTCGTCGCCGATACCGAAGTGCTGTGGCTGGCGGTGCTCAGACGGCTCTACCAGTCGCTCTCCCAGGAGCTGCCGCACGACCTCTATGTCGCTTCCATCGGCGGCACGCTCCATGACTTCGACCCTTTCGAGGATCTGGCCGCCCGGTGCGGAACCACCAGTGCGGCCGAGCTGGAAGTCCGGGGAGAGGCCCTGTTCCGGGCCTGGATGGCGTACGAGGCGCCGCTGCCGGGGGCCCGGCGGCTGGTGGCAGAGGCGGAGCGGCGCGGCCTGCCGCTCGCCATCGCGTCGAGCTCCCGCTCCGCTTCCGTGGTTCCCCACCTCGACGCCTTCGGACTGCTCGGATCCTTCACCGTGATCGTCACCGCGGAGGATGTCCCGCAGGTGAAGCCCGCGCCGGACCTGTACCTGCTGGCGGCCCGTCGGCTCGGGGTCGACCCGACGGACATCGTGGCATTCGAGGACTCGAACCGGGGAGTGCGGGCCGCGAGAGCGGCCGGCGCGTTCTGCGTGGCGGTGCCGCACGCCCTGTCCCGGTCGCACGACTTCGGCGCTGCCGACCTCCGGCTCGATTCGCTGGCCCTGTGCGACCTGGACGACCTGTTGTCGCTCTCCTTCGAGAAGAGGAAGGCCCATGCGACCAGTGCGTATCACCGCCTTGCCGTTCGACTTGACGGCACGCGGCCCGGCCGGGGCCCGTTGGGCCGTCGACGGCGCGACACTTGAGATGGTCTCGGCGGCGAAGAGCGATCAGTTCATGGCTGCCGCCACGGCCCCCGGCGAGGCGTCGGCCGACCTGAGCCGACTGACCGGGGAGGTATGGGATCCATCCTCATCGGCCTGAGTCCGCTCCTCTCTGTCATCGCCGGAGCACCGGCAGCGCAGGCCGCGCCCGGCACCACCGCCTCCGGCAGCCAGTTCCCCGATGCCACGGGGGCGGGGGTGCAGGCCCACGGTGGCGGTGCGACCAAGGCCGGCGACCACTACTGGTCCGGCGAGGAGCGGGGCGAGGACAACAAGTTCCGCTATGTCTCGGTGTACCGCTCCAACATCGCCAAGCACAGCAACAAGTGCCTGGACATTCAGGGCGGGTCCACCACGGCCGGCGCCAAGCTCGTCCGGTCGGAGTGCAACGGCGCGGCCGGCCAGGCATGGAAGATCGGCACCACCACCAGGCCGACCGACCCGACCGACCCGACGGACCCGCCCGGCACCGCCAAGCCCGACAGCCCCAGCAACTGCAATGCAGGCAGCCCCGGCACCGTCGGCAAGAACGGAGCCACCCTGGCATCTGCCCCCGTCGGCAACTACTCCGCCACCCTCACCCTCACCCTCCTCTGACCCTCACACCCGCGTGCCGGACCCTGGTGTCCGGCACGCGTGGCCCACCGAAATTCGGCCGCCACCCTTTACGTTTCCACCATCCCTTAAGTGCCCGATCAGTGGAAATCCCGCTGTCGGCACAGATCGCACCATATGTTCGAGCCTTGCGGAAATTCTCTCCGCACATGGCGTTAAAGCATCTCCTCCGCAAGGACTCCGCACGGCATACTCTGATCCGGCAGCCCACGGACGCCAGGCACCATTCGGTATCGGGCAGCGTTTCCGCCTATGCGCGCCCCGTCTCCGTTGTGAGTCATCCGCCATTGTCGTGCGACCCGCATCATACTCAGGAGCGACCACACCGTAAGAGCCATTTCCCGCGGACTCACATCAGCCCGCGGGAAGCGATGAAATGGCCCGGCGGAATCCCCAACGCCCCTGGGATGCGTCCCTTTCCGCGGCATGCGGGTGAAGGCGCTGCATCCATGTCACCACTGATTCACGCGGCCATCTCGAGCCGCCCGATGTCCCAGAACGCTTTCCAGGAGGCAGATCATGGCCAAGGCGTTACATCGCACCATCGCTCTCGTGACAACGGTGCTCGGCCTCACGCTGGGCCTCACCGGCCCGGCGGTCGCGGCGCCCGGCACTCAGCTATCCGGCAGCCCGGCGGCGGGCACGCTGGTGAGCAGGACCGGCACCTCAGTCACCGTCACCGCCGCTGTGGGCCTGGGCAACACCATCTCCGTTTGGCAGGTTGGCGACACGATCCGGGTGAGGGACACCGGCGACACCGTCACCGCCTTCGGCGGGTGCACCTCGGTCAGCACCACCGAGGCCGTCTGTCCGGGTGCCGGCAGCCTCACCGAATTCGTGGTCAACGCAGGCGACCAGTCCGACAATGTCACGTCCTCCCTCGCCGGTCCGGGGGTGACCCTCATCGGCGGCGCGGGGGACGACAGCCTCCACGGCGGCAGCGCCAACGACACCCTGGAAGGCGACGAAGGCGCCGACTTCCTCTCCGGCGGAGGCGGCAACGACACACTCACCGGCTCCAGCGGCCGGGACCGGATCTTCGGCGGCTCGGGGAACGACTCGATCGAGGGCCGTAACGGCTCCGACATCATCGACGCCGGCGCCGGGAACGACGTGGTGAGCGGCGGCAACGGCAATGACCAGGTGGTCGCCGGCACGGGCAACGACTTCGTGGAGGGCGGCGCGGGGCGGGACAGCCTCGATGCCGTCGACGAGATCAGCGGCAACGATTACGTCCAGGGAGGCACCCAGACCGACACCTGCCCGGCCGACCTGGGCGACAGCGTCACGGAATGCCCGTGACCGGCGCGGAGATCGGCCCCCAGTGCCAGTGCCACAACGAAGGAGACGTACCACCATGGCAGTGCGACACATCCACATGATCCTTTCGGCGGGTGCGCTCCTCTGTGCCACGCTGACCGGCGCCTCGGCCTCGGCCTCGGCGGCCCCGCTCACCTCCGAGTCCCGGTCCCTCGCGGACGCCACGGTGGTCGAGATGTCCGGAGGCACACTCCTCGTCACCGCGGCCCAGGGCGTGGCCAACGACATCACCATCCGCCGTCAGGGCAGCGTCGCCGTGGTGTCGGACGGCTCGGACGGCGTGCGCGCCACCGCCCCCTGCGTGCAACGGTCGCAGGACACCGCGGAGTGCCCGCTGCCCACGGCCGTACAGGTCAACGGCCAGGACGGCGATGACGGCATCACGGTCTCCCCGAATCTGGACGCTCCCTCCACTCTCTACGGGGGCAGCGGCAAGGACCGGCTCAACGGCGGCCCGCACGCCGATCGCCTCGTCGGTGACGAACCGGCCGGGGTCTCCGGCCTCACGACGGCGACTCCGGGCAACGACACCCTCAACGGCGGGCCGGGGAACGACACCATCTCCGGGCTGGGAGGCAATGACACCATCAGCGGTGGAGCCGGGAACGACACCCTCAACGGGAACGAGGGCAACGACACCCTCAACGGGAACACCGGAAACGACACCCTGACCGCGGGAAGCGGCAACGACTCCCTGATCGGCGAGGAGGGTATCGACACCCTGGACGCCGTCGACGGCGTCAACGCCAACGACAGTCTCGACGGCGGGGCCTCGTTCGACTCCTGCACCCGCGACACCGGCGACACGATGGTCAACTGCCCCTGACAAGGACTGACGAGCACCGTCGGCCGATCGCGCGCACCGGGGCCGGCCGGGCGCGGCCGGGTCCCCCCGCTCCGGCCGACGAACCGTCCTGGGACCGAGCACGGGCTGAGGGAGATCGTATCCGGTGGGAGCCACCACACGATCTCCCCCAGCCCGCCCTGTCTGCGGGCGCGAGCCACGGCGGGCGCCCGCTCGCCCTTCACGGACAGCGACGACTCCGCACCGCCCTGTCACTCCTCGTCCTCACGTCACCGCGACAGGAGGGAACGGGCCAGTTCGAGGCGGGGCCGGTCGATCATCTGGCCGTCCACACGCACGGCGGCCCCTCCGGATTCTCCCGCCGCCGCGACGACCCGGCGCGCCCAGTCCCGTTCTGCCTCGGTCGGCCGCCAGGCACGGTGCACGGGTTCCACCTGCCGCGGATGTACGCACAGCCTGCCGCCGAAGCCGAGCTGACGGCTGCGCCGTGACGAGGCCATCAGGCCGGCCTCGTCCTCGAGCCGGGTGTACACCCCGTCCAGCGGCGCCGGCAGACCGGCCGCCTTCGAGGCGACCACCAGAGCCGAACGGGCCCACAGCAGCTCCGGTTCGTCCGGCTCGGAGGGGGTGATACCCGCGTCCAGCGCGAAGTCGATGCTGCCGAAGAGGAGGCGTGCGACCCCGGAAAGACCGGCGATCGCCGCAGCCTCCCGTACCCCGAGGGCGCTCTCCACCAGCGCGAGCAAGGGCACTCCTGCGGGCAGTCCGCGCACGGTTCCTGCAACCTGGTCCGCGGTGGCGCTCTTGGGGAGTACCACTCCCCGCAGCCGTCGTGCCGCTGCGAGCGCGGCCATGTCCTCGTCGTACCACGGCGTGTCCACCGCGTTGATCCGCAGGTATCCGTCATGTGCGGCGAGCCAGGCGACCGCGGCGTCCCGCGCCCGCGCCTTTCCTTCCGGCGCGACGGCGTCTTCCAGGTCGACGAGTACGCCGCCCGCATCGCACGCCGCCGCCTTGAGGAAGCGCTCCGGCCGGTCACCCGGCACGAACAGCAGCGTGACCTGGGGCTTCATCCTTGTTCCTCCCGTCGCGCCGTCATAGGACAACGAAGGCGAGCCACGCACACACCGGAACGAGTACACACACACCCGCACCCCACCGCAGCAGGCCGCGATACGCACCGAGGCGCAGTCGCTCGGGCGAGTTGGCGACCACCAGGGCGCCGTTCGTGGAGAAGGGACTGGCGTCCACGACCGTCGCCGCCGCCGCAAGGGCGATCACCATGCCGGTCGTTTCGATGGCGCCCGACTGGAGGAACGGCACGGACAGGGGCATCAGCGCACCCAGGATTCCCGTCGTGGAGGCGAATGCGGAGACGACGCCGGCCACGTAGCAGATCAGCAGGGCTGCCAGCAGGGGTGAGCCGACAGCGGCGATCGTGGTGCCCAGCGAGTCGACGACGCCGATCTTCTGGAGCAGGGAGATGTACGTGACGATTCCGCAGACCAGGAGAACGACCGGCCAGGCGATCTCCTTGGTGGCCGCCTGGGCCGTACGACGGAAGAACAAGGCCAGTAGGGCGGCCAGGGTAAGGGCGAGGAAGCCGGTGTCCAGTGAGAAGGCGGTGGTGCCCAGGACCATCGCGGCCATCGCGGCCAGTGTCGAGATCTGTTCGGGGCCCAGTCGGGGCACCGGGTCACCCCCTTCGCCGTCGCCGACATCCTCCGGCCCCCCGGAGGCGAGCTGCTTGCGGCCGAAGACCAGCCAGGTCACCCCGGCGGCCGCCAGGTTGAAGGCGAACGTGCCGGCGAAGAGCTGCCCCGCGCCGACGGCCAGATGGTCGGCCGCCAGCGAGGAGTGGACGATCCCGCCCAGGATGCCGGACGGTGCGAAGCTGCCCGCCGCGGCGCCGTTGACCGCCATCAACCCGGCGTACAACGGATCGATGCGGTGCCGTACGGCGAAGGTGATCCCGATGGGGGCGACGATGGCGACCGCGGCAGGTGAGGCAGAGCCCGTCGCGCACAGGAGCGCTGTCAGGAAGAACAGCACCCAGGGAATGGCTCCCACCCGGTCCCCGACAGCCCGCACCGCGATGCGCACCAGCCAGTCGACCGTGCCGTTGACCCGGGCGATACCGAAGAGGAACGTCACGGCGACCAGCACCAGGAACATCGCGGCGGGGAAGCCGGACAGCACTTCTTCCGGTGTACGGCCGAGCACGACCGACCCCAGCACGAAGGCGGCGACCAGCGAGAGGATGCCCATGTTCAGCCCGCACACGCCGGAGAGCACGAACACGGCGACGAGGACGAGGACTCCGACGACCTCAATCGACATGGCGAGCCCCCTGACGGGTGTTCGTACGAGGCTGCTGGGCCAGCCACGCGAGGACGGAGGTGGTGTGCTCGCCCAGCGCCGGAACCCGACCCAGCCTCAGCGGGCGCTGCCCACGGAAGGTCACGGGAGGGATGAGGCCCTGCAGTTCTCCGACAGGGCTGTCGAACGACGCCCATCGGCGACGCTCACGGAGTTGCGGATGTGTGCCGAATTCGTCCATGGTGCGCTGGCGCCCATAGGCGATGGACGCCTCCTCCAGCCTGGCCACCAGCTCTTCTCCTGTGACCGCCGACGCCACGTCCGCCACGATCGCGTCGAGTGCGTCGCGGTGGGCGACCCTCGCGGCGTTGCCCGCGAAGCGGGGGTCCTCACGAAGCTCCGGGCGGCGCAGCACGGTCTCGCAGAAGGACGCCCACTCGCGCTCGTTCTGCAGCCCGAGAGTGACGGTCTCCCCGTCGCGCCCGGTGAAGGGCCCGTACGGCGCGATGGTCGCGTGGCTGGCACCGGTGCGCGCCGGTGCTGTCCCGCCGTAACGCGTGTAGTACTCGGCGTAGCCCATCCACTCGCCCAGCGCCTCCAGCATGGAGACCTCGACCTGCGAGCCCTGACCGGTGCGATCGCGTGTGATCAGGGCGGTCAGGATTCCAGAGTACGCGTACATACCAGCGCAGATATCGGCGATCGACAAGCCCACTTTGGACGGAGTCTCCGGCGTCCCGGTGAGGGAGACCAGGCCGGCCTCACACTGCACAAGGAGGTCGTACGCCTTGCGGTCGCGATAGGACCCACTGCTGCCGTACCCGGAAATGTCGCAGGTGATGAGATCCGGGCGGCTCGACGCCAAGGCGTCATGGCCGATCCCCAGCCTTTCCGCCGCGCCCGGAGCGAGGTTCTGCACCAGAACATCGGCCCGACCGACCAGGGCGTGCAGTTGCCGGTTCCCCTCCGGGGAACGGACGTCGAGCTGAACGCTCTCCTTGCCCCGGTTGAGCCAGACGAAGTGGCTGGACATGCCGCGGACCGTGCGGTCGTAGCCGCGGGCCAGATCACCGCTGCCTGGTCGTTCGATCTTGATGACGCGGGCGCCGAGATCGGCCAGCTGCCGGGTCGCGAAGGGCGCGGCCACGGCCTGTTCCAGGGACACGACGACCAGCCCGGAAAGGGGGCCCTCGGCGGTTCGGTCTTCGGCGGTTAGGTCTTCGGCGGGCGTATACGGCTCGGACATGGGGTCCCTCCCATGGGGTCTGATCGGGTGGGACTCACTGTTGGTCTCCCGCGGGCCGTTGTGAAATGACAAAAACTCCGGCACCTCATGCACTGGACGTATAATGCAACGGTGGAGATCAGGGAGCTGCAGTGGTTCGCGGTACTGGCCGAATGCCAGCATGTGACGGCCGCGGCGGAGCGGCTGAACATCTCACAGCCGACTCTGTCCCGCGCGATCGCGCGGCTTGAACGACGCGTGGGCGTGCCCCTCTTCGACAGGCACCAGAACCGCCTCCGGCTCAACAAGTACGGCGAGGTGTTCCGCGCCCACGCCCTGCGCGCCATCGGTGAGATCGACGGTGCCGAGCAGCGCATCGCGAGTCTGGTGGACCCCGACAGGGGGACGGTGGCGCTGGGCTTCCTGCACTCGTACGGCTCCTGGCTGGTGCCGGGACTGCTGGCCGGCTATCGCTCGATCGCCCCGGCCACCAGATTCGAACTGCGAGGGGCCGCCGCCGACACGGTGGTCGACGACGTGCGCCAGGGCAGGCTGGATCTGGGGCTCACCAGTCCTCACCCGGCCGGCGACGACCTCGACTGGACGCCCCTGCAGCGCGAGCCCCTGTGCCTGCTCGTCCCCTCCGGGCACCGGCTGGCACGCCGCCGCCGGGTGGAGGCG
Source organism: Streptomyces sp. SP18CS02 (assembly GCF_036322365.1). Taxonomy (NCBI): domain Bacteria; kingdom Bacillati; phylum Actinomycetota; class Actinomycetes; order Kitasatosporales; family Streptomycetaceae; genus Streptomyces; species Streptomyces sp. SP18CS02. The sequence continues at coordinate 20,250 of NZ_JAQYXC010000288.1, read as the reverse complement.
GCAGAGCTGGCCGAGGAGGACTTCCTGGCGTTGCAGCCGGTCTACGGCCTTCGCCAGGTGGCCGACCGGCTGTGCGCCGCGGCCGGGTACACGCCCCGGATCCTCATGGAGTGTACGGAGCTGAGCACCCTGCGGGAGCTGGTGGCGGCAGGGCTGGGCGTCGCCGTCGTCCCCACGAAGGGAAGCCCGTCGGGCACGGGCGACCGCGCGGTCGCCGTACCGTTGAAGGACCCGCAGGCACAGCGCACGATTGGCCTGATCAGCCCCCTCGGAGGGCCGCGCGCGGCAGCGGTTGTGCGTTTCTACGACTACGTTCGCTCGATAGCTCATGCGTCTGACGCATGATGTCGGTGAAGGTTCGTTATTTCACAGAACGCCGGCGGCTTCTCAGAATGAGTCTCATGACGACTGAGCACTCATCCCACGACACCGTCCCCGCCGCCCCCGTCGGTGGCTGGCCCGGCCGCTATTTCGAGGATTTCACCGTCGGCGACGTCTACAAACACGCACTGGGCCGCACCGTTCTGGAGACGGACAACTCCTGGCTCACCCTGCTGACCCAGAACACCGCCCCACTGCACTTCGACCGTCACTATTCGGCAGGAACCAGCTGGGGCAGGCCGCTGGTCGATTCCACCTTCACGCTGGCCCTGGTCACCGGGCAGAGCGTCAGTGACATATCACAGCATGTCATGGCCAACCTGGGCTGGGACCGGGTCAGGCTGCCCAACCCCGTGTTCGAGGGCGACACCCTCTACTCGCAGTCCGAGGTCCTCACCAAGCGGGAGTCCAGCAGCCGCCCGGACATCGGCATCATCAGCGTGCGCACCATCGGGTTCAACCAGGACGGCGTCATCGTGATCACCTTCGAGCGGACGTTGATGGTGTACCGCCGAGGACACGGTCCGGGGTTCGCGACCGTCGAGCCGGTATGGGACGAGCGCTCCCGCAGGGCCGCGGGACTTTGAGGGGGCGGGCCCGAAGGACGCGGGCGCCGGCCGGCGCCACCGCCCCGCCGCCCCGCCGCTACGCAGTTCCGGTGACGGTCAGGACCGGCCCGAGGCGTACGCATACGTCCGGGGCCGCCCTCGCACCCCGTACGGACAAGAGCCGCACAGCAATCGGTATGTGACCTCGGGGGGAGTGCCCTAGGAGGGGCCATGACGAACCACAGCCTTCCGGTCATCGCAGTCGCAGTGCCCCGCGCTGGATCCCCCCGGATGCCGGCCCCCCGCCGCAGCGCCACACCGGACCCTGCCGCCGGTTGTCCGCGACAGGCACTCCTCACCCTGGCCGCGGAGGAGAGCCAGGTGCGTGTCGCCCGACAGTTCACCACGGATGTGCTCGGTCGCTGGCAGGTTTCCGACGACGACCAGGACTCCGTGACTCTCATCGTCAGCGAACTCGCCACCAACGCCGTGCTTCACGGCCGCTCGGAGATGACGGTCCGGCTGGCACTGGGCGGGGACATCCTGCACGTCGCCGTCGCCGACTGCGGAAACTCCTGCGTCCCCCAGGCGAAACAGCCCGACGTCGATCCCGTCGAGCACGGGCGTGGACTGGGAATCGTCGAATGCCTGGCGCACTGGACCGATGTCCGCCAGGAGGCCGACGGCCGCCGGGTGCACGCCCACCTGCTGCTGGCGGCACACCCACATGGCCTGCCGCCCCGTTCGGCGGACCCGCAGCGCACACCGCGACCGCCGACGTGAGCGACCGCCGCCCCGCCGATGCCCATCGGGGAGCATGCCTGCCGAACACGGGCAGAGCGCGCCGATCCGCCGGGCGCGCATGCCCCGGCACCGCGCATTGCCACGTCGTGGTCGGTCCGCGCGGCTCCCCCGCACCTCCCTCCCCCCCGCCGCACGGGTTCCGGCACCGGACCCCGCTCCCCCATCCGGCCTGGCCGCCCGGAAAGGCATTGGATGCAATGGCCCACTCATCGACGGGCAACCCGGAGGCGTATGCATACGTCTCCTCCACAGGACGCCGTGCGACCAGGCGCTCCCCCGTCGGCAACCGGCGCATGATCGCACCGATCCAGGACCGTTCTGCCCGCCGCGAGGGACGGCCGGGGCGTGGCCGCGTGTGCCCCTGGAGTGCCCACGCTGTGTGACGCTCCGCTCGGGCGACCTGCACAAGTCGTCATAATCATTTACAACCTGTTGACATTTGAGCTTTTAGTGCGCCACTCTCTGGCTAAATTGTTGGTTCCCGCGCAGAAATGTTGCTTCCTGTGCAGCATGGGGACGGGACTCCCTCGTGTGCAGGCGACAGTGACGTGCGCGGACGACATCAAGGATCTGCATGCGCAGAATAAGAGCCACCCTTGTGGGCCTGAGCCTGCTCCTGCCCCTCGTGGCGGGAACGCAAGCGGCACAGGCCGCGCCCGTCACCACGGAGACAGGCACCCAGTTCCCGGACACCGCGAAAGCAGGGGTGCAGGCCCACGGTGGTGGCGTGACCAAGGTCGGCGACCACTACTACTGGTTCGGCGAGGACCGGGGCGAGGACAACAAGTTCCGCTACGTCTCGGTGTATCGCTCCAAGGACCTGAAGAGCTGGGAGCGCCGGGGACCCGCACTGACCCAGGAATCAGACCCCGAGATCAGGAACGCGGTGATCGAGCGGCCGAAGGTCCTCTACAACGCGAAGACCAAGCAGTACGTGATGTGGATGCACAAGGAGGCCGACGACTCCTATGGCGAGGCCCGCGCGGCGGTGGCGGTCTCCCCCACGATCGAGGGCCCCTACACCTGGAAAGGCTCATTCCGCCCGAAGGACGACAAGGGCACCGAGCACATGTCCCGTGACATCACCGTCTACGAGGACAAGGCCGCCGGGAAGGCGTACATGATCTCCGCCGCCAACCACAACGCGGACCTGCAGATCTACGAACTCACCGACGACTACACCCAGGTGAAGAAGCTCGTGGCGAACCCCTGGCCGGGTCAGCACCGCGAGTCCCCCGCCCTGTTCAAGCGCGGGAACGTGTACTTCATGCTCACCTCCGGAACCAGTTACTGGGATCCGAACCAGCAGAAGTACGCCACCGCCACCGACCTCGCCGGGCCCTGGTCGCCGATGAAGGACGTCGGAAACCACGACGGCCACGACTCGCAGACGACGTTCGTCCTGCCGGTGGAGGGCAGCGAGACCACGTCCTTCCTCTACATGGGAGACCGCTGGGCGGGCGTCTGGTCCGACCCGAAGCGGGTCAACGACTCGGGGTACGTCTGGCTTCCGCTGGAGTTCCCGAACTCGACGACCATGATTCTTCCGTGGTACACGAAGGTCTCGATCGACACGGAGACCGGCCGGATCTCCGGCGCCGGCGGCGACCCCCTGAACACCATCACCGGCAAGAGCAGCGACAAGTGCGCCACCGTGTCCGACAGCCTCTCCGACAACCAGGTTCCCGTGGTCCAGGACACCTGCGCCGGTGGGCTGAACAGTCAGTGGCGCTTCACCGACAACAACAACGGCTACGTCCGCGTCCTCGCCCAGCACAGCGGCAAGTGCCTGGACGTGGCCGACAAGTCGGCCGCGGACGGAGCCGAGGTCAAGCAGTACGACTGCGGCTCGGGCGACAACCAGCGCTGGCGCTTCGAGGACCTCGGCGAGGGCTATTCCCGCATCATCGCCAAGCACAGCAACAAGTGCCTGGACATTCAGGGCGGATCCAGCACGGCCGGCGCCAAGCTCGTCCAGTCGGAGTGCAACGGCGCGGCCGGCCAGGCATGGAAGATCGGCACCACCACCAAGCCGACCGACCCGACCGACCCGACGGACCCGCCCGGCACCGGCAAGGCCGAGCAGGAGCTCATCACCTCGGTGGATGCCGGCGTCCTCACCATGGCCACCTCGCGCGACGCCGTCCGGCTTCCGTCCGTCGGCTTCGGAGCGGGCGGGGCCTCGAAGGGAGCCCTGAACCCCGTCACCGTCAAGGACTTCCGCGGCGGCACGAGCGGCTGGTCCCTCACCGGCAAGATCACCGACTTCACCAGCCCCCGCGGCAAGATCGACGCCGACCGCCTCAGCTGGACCCCCACCTGCACTGCCAAGGCCGACAGCCCCAGCAACTGCAAGGCAGGCAGCCCCGGCACCGTCGGCAAGAACGGAGCCACCCTGGCGTCCGCCCCCGACGCCGACCTCACCGGCGGTGAATTCACCACCGCCGCCGACGTCGCCCTCGACATCCCCAAGTACACCCCCGTCGGCAACTACTCCGCCACCCTCACCCTCACCCTCCTCTGACCCTCACACCCGCGTGCCGGACACCTGGTGTCCGGCACGCGTGGCCCAGAAAGCCAAGCGAGCCATGCGCAGAACGTTAGTCGCCCTCCTCATCCTCTTCCTGACGGCCCTGGCCCCCGCCCAAGCCGGGGCGGCGGACAACGGCGAATGGTCGGTCAGACCCGCCGACTCCGCGATCACACCGCGGGCGGCCTTCCATCTCCCCGCGCGCCCCGGCGCGACACTCTCCGACCGCGCGGTCGTCACCAACACCACCGCTGGAAAGCTGACGTTCCGTCTCTACATCGCCGATGCCTACAACACGGAACGCGACGGCGGACTGGCGGTGCGCGGCCTCAAGGAGTCCCAGCACGATGTCGGCTCGTGGGGGAAGCCGGAGCGGGACGTCGTCACAGTGCCGGCCCGTTCGTCGGTGATGGTCGGCATCACACTGAGGATCCCCCGTGACGCCTCTCCCGGCGATCATGTGGGGGCCCTCGTCGCCGTCGACGAGCGCGTGCAGCCCGGAGCCGGCTCCCACATCGGCGTCCAGCGCGGAGTCGGAGCCCGGATCTACCTGCGCGTCGACGGACCGCAACGCCCCTCTCTCTCCGTCGAGGACGTACGCTTCACGGCCCGGAGCCCGCAGATACCGTGGTCCGGCAGCAGCACGTCGACCGTCTCGTACACGCTGCACAACACGGGCAATGTGAAGCTCGACCCCCGAGTCTCCCTCCACGTGGGTGGAGTGTTCCTGGGAGGACCCGACGAGCGGCGACTGGAGAACATACCGGCCGAGCTGCTCCCGGGCCAGAAGGTGCGGCTCTCAGAGTCATGGTCCGGCGCACCCTTCGCGGGCTGGGGTGACGTCACCGTCACGGCGACCGCGGACAAGGCCCGCGGCACCGGATCGGACGGCTTCATCAGGGTGCCGTGGCTCCTCGCCGGGATCCTGGTGCTCCTGCTCACCGCCGGGCTTCTGGTTCGACACCGCAGGCGCAGGGCCGCGCGGGCGCCATTGTCCACCGGAAGCGAGTGACTACGGCAGGCAACCGTGGCTCCCGGAGCCGCCCACGTCAGCGGTCCGGGAGCCCGACGGGCGAGGCGGGTGTGCGTAGCCCTGGCACCAGTGCCTGCTACAAGTCCCACAGCTGGCGCAAGACACTCGCGGCGGCCGGGGTCACTCACAAGCGCACCCGGCCCTACCGGCCCCAGACCAACGGCAAGGTCGAACGGCTGAACCGGACGCTGCTGGAGGAGAGCTTCGCCCGCTCTCCTGCACCCCACCCAGACGACGGCACAAGCCTACGCAGCGACCGCCGACGGGCGCCAGGTGCGCATGATCCGCGTCCAGCAGGACATCCCGGCCGGCCGGAACCCTTTCGCGTACTTCAAGCGCGCCATCACCTCCGTCCCGGACCGACGGGTCGACCGGGCGGACCGCCCCCTGTCCGCCGCGTGACGACGTCGTCCGGGACGAGCCGCGTCTCCCGCGGGTCCAGCACGTGGATCGCGTCGAGCCGGCTGCAGAAGACCGCGCAATACCCGGGACCCCGGGCGTAGCCGGAGAACCCGCCGGTCCGCCGCGAAGCCGGAGCATCCTCCGGCGCGGCCGCACACCCTGGGCCTGGCCGCCGCGGCCGCCGGGCACGACCCGCTGGAGCCGGACGAGGCCGCCGACGCCCGCGCCCCGGTACAGGCCCTGCGGACAAGCGCCCGCAAACCCGGACGCCAGATGATGCGCGCGGCCCGAGCAATCTGGCCCTCCGCCGGGCTGGATGCGCTGGCCGCCGCCAGGCCGCAGAGCGCTCACCACCGACCGGCAACGCGCCGCCTACCCGCGCGGAGCCCGCCCCTCCACCGACGTCGTCCACCTCGTCTCCACGACCACGCATCGGATGGACCTCCGCTCACTCCCGCGATCAGTCCTGCTCCGACCGGGGGTCTCCGCGGTCAGCTCGGGTCTTGGGCCGACAGGCCGTTTCGGGCGGTCGGCTTCCCCACGCCGGAGAGGTCCGGCAGGACTCAGGTGCCCAGTTGCCTGGCCCGGCGAGGCAGTGGGTAGCGGGTGGCGGGCAGCGCCGGATCCTCGGGCGCGGCCCGTGGTGATCGAGGCTGGGTGGTGGGTTCGTCGGGTCTTGGCCCGGGGCCGGGGAGTCAGCGCCTTCGCTGTTCACGGCCGATGCCGGGTCTGTTCGTTCACGTCGGCACGACGAGGAACTCGGGCCCGTAGGTCTGCGTGCCGTTGCTGTCCGGCAGCGGCATCTGCATGAGTGAACGTGCGGGAGAGGCGAGCTGGTACATCTTGCCGATCGACGTGCTCAACTCTGTGGCGGACCCGGTCTCCCACGCCTTGTCGAGGTGTTCGAGCATGGTGGTGTAGGTCTGGTTGAACGTCGTGAGCAGTTCGGCCACGTCCGGAGCGGGGTTGGGCCATGAGGATGCCGTGAGCCGGCCCATCGGGTACGTGTCAGGGAACGCGACGGGGTCGCCGTCGAACTTCCAGTCGCTTCCCGTCCACCGCAGCTTGTGGCCGTGGTAGAGCTCGCCGAAGCGGTAGTAGTGGGCCGGGACGTCCCCGCCGCTGGGCGACTCCGGCGTGCCTTCGCCCTGTTCCTTGATCAGGGCGATGCTCTCCTCGATGACATCGAGGTCGGTCATGGGCACGAGCTTGTTCGCCGCACCGACGTTGCCGGTCAGCTGCCTGGCGGGGTCGATGGTGGGGTTGACGTCCTTGAAGGCGTCAAGGAGCGCGTCATAGAACGCTCCGATCGTCGGCACACCCTCGCCGGTGAACGCCAGGGGGTGTTCCGGCATCTCGATCTCCATGAACACCTCCTTCACGTAGTTCACCGTGAGGCCGGACAGGTACACACTCAGCTGGGGCCGCACCCCGCCCGGCAGCCGGCCGGGATAGGAGATCTCCGTCGCCGCCTCGACGATGCGCGGCGTCCCACCGATCGCGGTGAGCATGTTGGAGACCAGTCCCATGTGGAACATCTCGTCGACGGCGATCTGCGCAATGAGCCGAGCAGCCTCGGACGACGGTGCCCTGATGGACCAGTAGCCGCACAGGTACGGCGGGAGCGTGGAAAGTTCCAGGGCCACGGCCGCCTGCAGGCCCTCCTTGAGCCACTGCAGGTCCCGTTCCGAGGTGGGCACTGTCATCAGCCGGACGATCTCGGGTTTTCCGGTGAATGTGCTGGTCATATGGTGTCCCTGCGTTGGTTGCCGGGCCGATGCAGTGAGCAGCGGCGGCGGGAGCGAGCCGCTCCCGCCGCGATACTGACGCATGGACTCACGCCGCCGGACCAGGCCCGCGCCGATCAACCGGAATGAGTGAATCCAACCGCCTCCGTAGCCCGATCGGCGCCCGGAGGTGGTGGAGTGACAGCGGCGTTCCCCCGGGGAGCGCAGTCGGCGCGAGCTGCGGACCGAAGACCCGCTCTGACGGGCGGGGGCCTGCACCGGCGGCGTGGGGGGCACGAACTCGCGATCACGGGCGAGGCACACGTGGATCCAGCGGAGCGCTGCTTGGCCTTCCACCACCCGCCGGTCGACCAGCCGGCGGACCAGACCGTGCTCCCCGGCGTCGGCTACTCCCCGCAGCACGCGCGGAGAGCCTGGCGCGACATCGTCGACCTGCTCGTCGAGTGCCTGCCCGTAACAGAGTGAGCCGGTGCGTCAGCCGCACTTCGTGTCCCGCTCGGGCGGACGTCACGGTTGTGCACCCTGACGGTGCATGGGTGGCCGATCGAGTACCTCGATGTACATGATCCGGCCGTCCACGACGTCCAGGGTCAGCATGCCTTTCGAGGGCAGGAGAGGCACGCACCGATGGCCTGGGCCGTACGGCTGCCCCTGCGGATGATCTGCCGTCCGGATGCTCTGGCAGAAGTCATCGCCGCAGCCGCACTGGTCCACCAGCCGCAGATCCCACGCGCAGAGAGCCAGCTCGCGTTCTCCTTCGACCTCCAGGAGGGCGGTCAGCTCGGCGATGAGATCGGGGAAGACGTCGCGAATGAGGGGGTGGTCCTGCTCCATGCCCGGAGGGTAGCCGGGGCGGCCGGCCGAGCGCGACGACGGGGGTGCTCAGCCGCAGCCGGCAAGATCGCCCCGGTACGCATCCCAGCGGCCCTCCGCGGTGGCGCACTGCCTGGTCGCTGTGGGCGTCTTCACGGACCCCTCAGGCAGGAACCGGCTCCTCCTCATTGGATGGGCAGTGGCACCCACGATGCCTTCCCGGAGAATCCCTGCCCCGTGAAGTCCATGTCTCCCGCCCGCCAGGAAACGGTAAACACTGCCCGTTGGCCCTTGTTGAGCAGGAGTGTGGCACTCCCGAAGTCCTGAGGATCAGCAGTGCCCGCCACTTCCACACCGTTCGATGTGATCTTCGGAAAGAATTGGACTTCCGCTCCGAAGCGATGGGTGTTGAAGCCACTCACCACCAGCATTCCCGAGCAGTCGGCCGTGAAGACCCCCTGTTGCATGGTGTGGCCGTAGTCCTGAAGCATCCGCGGTGCCGCAATGGGCCCATTGACGGTCACGGTGCCGTTGATGGTGAGGTTGCCGATGTCGAGGTCCGGTTTGAGGACGGTGACCTGGGCGGAGAGGATGCGGGTGACGGGGTTGGAGGGGTCGCCGGTGGTGGCGCGGAGGTAGAAGGTGGTGTCGGACGTGATGCCCTCGACTCCCAGGCCGGTGCGGTCGGTGACATCGCGTTCGAAGCCGGGGTAGAGCAGGTCGTACTTCGCGTTGGCCGAGCGTTCCCAGGTGAGTTCGACGTCGCCGCCGTTGTTGATGATGGAGGGTTCGCACAGGAAGTTGCGCAGGTAGAAGTCGGCGGGGAACTTGCCGACGTTGAAGACCGCGGTCCGCTCCTGGAAGGCGGAGCTTCCGGTGCGGGACTCTTCCGTCAGGGTGAGCGGGGCGGTGCCGACCTTGCGGCTCACCGGAATGTCGGACAGCTGGATGGTGAAACCGGTCTCCGGGCCGACGGGCGTGTGACTGGCCGCGGGGGTGAAGACGAACTCCTTGGCGGCGGCCTCCAGACGCGCGCTCCACCCGGTGAGGGTGATCCTCGGGGTGATCTTCGCCAGGTCGGTGGCGAGGTCCGGCGACATGGCGCCGGCGGGCACCTTGAGCCGGATCGACTTCACATCCGCCGGGGTGCCGCTCTGCCGGGCCACGGCGATGACGATCTCCCCGATCTCCTCCGGAGCCGTCGGGTTCTCCGGCGACGCCTTCAACGGGCTCGGAGTGGTGGTCAGCGTGTAGGACAGCAGGGGATCGTCGGCAGCGGTGGTGCCGGTGTCCTGCATCTGAACGACCAGGGTCACGAGTGCGCTCCTCGGGATTCGGGGTCTGTGCTGCCCCGGACGTCGGGCAGCACGGGTGGGCAGGAGTGGCTCAGTGGTTGATGCCGCTGGGCGGCGGACTCATGGAGTACGGGGAGACCGCAGCGCCGGAGCGGATCGCGCTCGGCCGCAGGGCAGTACGGCCTCGCCAGGAGCGCTGCGCACCAGGGCGGCGGGTGGCCGAGTCGGACACCGGAGCGGGTGCCAGGTGCTCGCAGGTTCCGCCGGTGCGGCGCGTCGCTGTGGCCGGATGCCCCTTATGCCTGCTCGTTGTCGGTGGCACCCAGGTAGACGGGCTTACGGGTGGAGACGCCGAAGGCCACCCAGTCGACCTTGATCCGGTTGCCGTCGTCACCCCGGCTCAGTGAGTAACCGAAGTCCTGGCCGGCCCCGACGGGGAGCATGGCGGACGCTCCCTCCGTGCCTGGCGGGCAGTGCGCGTGCGCGTTGAAGCCCGCCTCGCCGCTCCAGAGCACAGCCTTGCTGTTGCTCGCCGCGCTCTTGCGGATGGTCACGGTCACCCAGCCGGACGTCGGGGCTGTCCAGCTCTGCTGCAGCTCCCCCACAGTGTCCGAACCCAGAGAGGCCAACTCCCACTTCCTGAACGCGTCGGTGTCCTGTGTGACGGCGAGTACGCCGTTCAGTGTGGTCGGTCCTTGTACGGTCAGTGCGTCGTTGAAGGCCGACGTTCCGTGGACGGTGAGGCTGCCGAGTTCCAGGTCGGGTTTGAGGACGGTGACCTGGGCGGAGATGATCCGGATGACGGGGTTGGTGGGGTCGCCGGTGGTGGCGCGGAGGTAGAAGGTGGTGTCGGACGTGATGCCTTCGATGTCGAGGCTGGTGCGGTGGGTGACGTCGCGGTTGACGTCACCGTAGAGAAGTTCGTAGGTGGCGTTGGGTGAGCGTTCCCAGGTGAGTGCGACGTCGCCGCCGTTGTTGATGATGGAGGGTTCGCACAGGAAATTGCGCAGGTAGAAGTCGGCGGGGAACTTGCCGAGGTTGAAGACCGTGGGCCGGTTCTGGAAGGCGGAGCTTCCGGTGCGGGAGCGTTCGGTGACGGTGATCGGGGCGGTTCCCACCTTGCGGCTGATGGGGATGTCGGACAGCTGGATGGTGAACCCGGTGTCCGGGCCGATCGGCGCGTGGCTGCCGACGGGCGCGCAGACGAACTCCTTGGCCGTCTCGTCCAGGCGGACGGTCCAGCCGGTGAGACTGATCCGGGGGCTGATCTTGTTGAGGTCGGTGGCCAGGTCGGGCGCCATCGTGCCGGCCGGGACCTTCACCCTGATCCATTCGACATCGGCCGGGGTGCCGCTCTGCCGGGCGACCGAAATGATCACCTCCCCGATCTCCTCGGGCGCCTGCGGGTTCTCCGGCGACGCCTTCAGCGGGCTCGGGGTGGTGCTGACGCTGTACGACAGCAGCGGATCGTCGGCTGCTGTGATGCCGGCGTCCTGGGTCTGGGTCACGACGGTCACAGGGGCTCCTTCGGTTTCGCGGGCGCGCCGCCCCGGCAGGAGGCGGCACGTTACGGCGGGGCGTGGTGGTCAGCGCTCGGCGCGGCTGTGCTCGGCGGCGTCGTCGAGAGTGAGGAAGCCGGAGCGGATCTCGGGTTCGGCCAGGGGCAGGTCGTACTGGTCCTGGCCCAGGATCGGCAGTTTCTCCCACTCACCGCTGCGGTTCTCGGACCAGGTCCAAGTGCCGAGGACGCCTGCCGGGGCCGGCATGAGGACGGTTTCCTCGCTCTCGCCCTGTGGCCCGCGCAGGCCGGTGGTGGCGGCCAGGAGCGGACCGGTGCGGAAGTTCACGCTCATGCGGGCGATCGCGCTCTCGGTGAACTCCTGGGGAACGAAGACCTTTTTGGTGGCGAGGATGTCGGTGGTGGCGTGCACGGCGGCGCGCGGGTCGAGCAGCACGGTGGCGACCGCGGTGCCGTGGTCACCGAAGTCCAGTTCGAGGCCGGGCCTGTCGCCGATGGGCCGCAGGTACTCACCGGCGCCGGGGGCCGGGTCGATGACCGTCTCGAAGTGCTCGTAGTCGTTGTCGAGGACGTAGCCGACCAGGCCGTCGTCGCTCTGCTGCGCTTCGCCGAGCCTGATCATCCAGGGGTAGGCGGGCAGCTGGGAGGGGGTGGGTTCGAAGAGGTTCTGCCAGCTGACGTCGGTACGCAGAGGGCCTCGGAGGTTCATGGTCAGGCGGGTGCGGACCAGGGCGAGGGGGCGGCCGAGGAAGAAGCCGAGACCGGGGTCGGCGGGGCCGTCGGGGTCGATGGTCTGCAGGGCCTGGTCAACGGTGGCGCGGAACGCGTGGAACGTCTCGGGTCCACGGGTCTTCACCGCGGCGAGCAGCCGATAGGGGTGGGGGGTCAGTGCCTCCAGCTGTTCGAACCGGGCCGCCTCGGAGCCGGGCAGGGCCGACCAGGTCACCTCACGCTGCCCCGTGGTGTTCAGAGTGACGCGCAGTTCTCCGAGCGCCGCCCCGTCGGGGGCATGGAGGACGATGGACCGGTCGAGGCGGTTGTGCAGCAGCCAGGCGCAGACGGGGTTGGTGCCGGGGACGAGCTCGACATCATCGTCGGTGGTGGCGGCGAGGAAGTCGAAGCGCAGCCGGGCGGGCTGGAGCAGGCGCGGTCCGAGTTCGACCAGCCGCTCGGGGGTGTCGTCGCTGACGGGGTGGGCCGGGCGCATGGTGTCCGGCATTTCGGGGTGGAAGCTGGTGGGGTCGGCCGCGATGAGGTTGACGGAGCGTCCGAAGCGGTCGACGACCGCGACGTCGAGGAAGGCGAGCTGGCCGGCCCGCAGGTCCTGGAAGGTGGAGACGGGGTCGGGGTCCCAGTCGCTGGCCTTGAGGGGGCCGGGGTCGGGCGGGGGGTAGTCGCCCTTGCCGATCAGGGCGGCGAGGTCACCGGCGGGCCGGAGGCCGGCCATCGGCTGGCGTTGGGCGATGGCGGCGCCGAATCCGTCAAGGGTCTGGGAGAGGTAGTTGGCCTCGCGGGCCTGGGAGCGGACACGGAGCACGGTGTCGGTGGGCAGCTGGTCGCGCACGCGGGCGTAGGTCTGCAGGGTGCCGTCGATGATGTGGCCGGCGGTGGGGGCGAGCGTCTGGCGGCCGGAGACGACGAGCGGGGTGCCGGGCTCTCCGGTGCCCTTCCACTGGTAGCGGGAGCCGTCGATGAAGTCCCAGTGCGGTGTGTCGCCGTCCCGGAACGGCAGCGGGAAGTACTCGGCCTTCCACAGCAGGAACAGGGGCTGCCAGGGCATCGCCCACGGCTGGGTTCCGTATTCGGGCAGAGTGCCGGTGACGTCCCGGATCGCGCCGCCGCGCAGGGCGCGGTCGAGGATGAGGAACTCGCTGAGCAGCGCGGGGAAGCAGGGTGGTTGCTGGCCGGTGAGGTCGATCTGGGCCGCGACGTGGGCGACGTCGGTGGTGGTGACGCCGGAGGCGCGGGTCACCACCCGTTCGGGGGTGCGGCAGGGCAGCGCGGTGTCCCGGGTGAGGGGGGCGTGGAGGTTGGCGCCCTCCAGGGTGAGGACCGGATCCGCGCTGTACTCGAAGTCCTCGACCGGGACGCGGATCAGGCGGCGGGCGGCCCGGGCGCCGTAGGCCGGATACAGGGTGTCGATGCGTGCGGAGAGTTCTTCCTCGCTCTTGCCCCAGGGCAGTTCGGCCCGCTGGCCGGCCAGGTCGCGGGCAAGGGCGACGACACGTCCGGCTGCGCCGTCCGGGTTGGACGGGTCGAGTTCGTCGTCGATGCGGCCGTTGAAGTCGGCGGACTTCTTATGCAGGTGGGTGAGCCACCACAGGTGGTAGAGGCGTTCGCGGGCTGCGTCGAGTTCGGCCTCGGTGGCGTCGTGGGCGGCCTGGCGGGCGTTGAGCCGGGCGACGGTGTCGGCCTCCGCGGCACGGGCCGCGAGGGTGGTGGTGCGGCCGGTCTCCTCGCCGCGTTCGCCGATGAACCAGCGGTATCCGCCGGGGACGGGGCCGAAGGCGCTGTCGTGGGCGCGGCGGTCGGTGAGGATGTCGGCCTCGGGCCGGTCGCGTTCCTCCATGGCGTCGATACCGCCGAGGAGGAAGGCCCGGAACAGGTCGGCCTCCTCGGAGGTCAGGGCGCCGTGGCCGTCGGTCCGGGCGCCGAGTTCGGCGACGGCTTCGGCGATGCTGTTGGACACGATCGCGGTGACGTCGGCCGGCTCGGGGCAGGGCGAGTCGGGGACGGGGCCGTTCAGGTCCCAGTCCAGGCCCAGGACGGTGCCCGAGTAGACGGAGGAGCGGATGCCGCTGCCGGAGTCGACCGGCGGCCTCCACTGCAGGCGCTCCAGCAGTGCGGCCAGGTCGTCGGTGCCGGCGAGGATGTCGCTGTCCGGCTGGGCGTACCAGCCGGCGACGAAGTAGCTGAGCCGCTCCCGCGCGGGCAGTTCCCCCTCGGGAGTGTCCAGGAGGGTGTCGTGGAGGGAGAAGACGTTGCTGTTGTAGGGCTGGAAGACGGAGAAGGTCAGCAGGCCGGGGCCGATCGCGGTGAGGAAGGGCTCGCGCCGGCCGGTGGGCTCGCGCCAGGGGCCGGTGAGTTCGTGGCACTTGCCGATCAGGGTGGCGGCGGGTTCCTCACTGTCGGGGTCCTGGAAGGAGACGCTGCCGTCCATGGGGTCGAGATAATCGCTCTCGACGATCCACGCCTTGAGCGTACGGGTGCTGTCGGTGTGGCGGACGACGAGCCACCGGTTGGGCACCAGGGGGAAGTCGCCGACGCCTTCTTCCTCGTCGTGGTGGCCGCGGGTGAGGGCGGCGGGCAGTTCCCACTGGAGGTAGACGCCGAGGCGGTCCTCGCGTCCGGTCCACTCCTCGGGGCTGGAGAACGGGGCCGGCTCGGCCGGGACGCCCTGGCCGACGTCCTTGAAATTGGTGATCCACCGATGGAACACGTGCGGGGTGCCGGTGTCGCGGGTCTGCCGGTTGACGGCGAGGGCCGCTACCTCGACCGGCACGATGAGGGTGGTGTCCACGGACATGGCCCGGGGTCCTTTCGGTCAGCGCCTGGCGGTACGGCGCGAAAACGGGGCAGGGCTCAGGGCCGGGAGAAGTTCTGTACCTGAGGGGCGTCGATCATCTGCAGGGCGAACTGGGCCGAGGAGATCCGCCGGCCTCCGGTGAGCCCGTGCGCGGTGGAGAGGGCGGGCACCAGGGCGTCGCCGGTGCCGTCGACGTTGAGGACGTCCTTGCCACCCGGGCGCAGGAAGCGCCGGAAGCGGCTGTCGTCGGCGGGCGGCGGCGGGGGGAATTCACCCATGGGGTGGCCGATGCGGTCTCCGGTGATCTCGCGGAGCTCGATGGTGCCGATGTCGCTGAGGCCGAAGCACAGGCCGCGTGGGGGTTCGGCGAGCTCGAAGCGGTCGATGACCTCGGGAAAGAGCAGCAGCCGTGTCTCCAGTCCGAACACCGCGTCGCGGACGGCCTCCACGGCTTCGGTGCCCTTGTAGGCGGTGGCGATGGTGTGGGGCCAGTTCGCCACCAGGCTGGAGTTGATCAGCACCGCGCACTTCGGCACGGGCCCGCCACCGGTGGCCAGGGCGTTGAGGTCGGCGTCCAGGGTGTGGCCGACGCCGACACTCAGCGCCCCGTCGACAGCCGCCCGTACCCACGCGGGGTCGAGGTAGGCGAAGCGGATGCTCTCGGCCGGCAGGGCGCGCGGGTCGGGAACCAGGTGGGACAGGCTCAGCAGTTCCAGGCGGCGCAGCGCGTCCAGCCAGGCGGTGACCTTCGCGAAGTCGTCCGGGGCGGCCTGGGTGAGCAGGCCGGCGAGTTCGGGCTGGGCCAGGACGGCACGCGGGTCACCGGGGCTGCGGCGTGTGCGGGCGCCGGTGCGGCGGCGGCCGGCCCTCAGCTGCGGGCCGGCCTGGGTGAGGGCCTGGACCAGACGGGCGGCGTCGGAGCGTCCGTCGCCGTCGGTCAGGAGGCGGTCGAAGGCTTCGAAGGCAAGGGGCGCGGTGAGATGCCGGCCGGTCAGGACCGCGGCGGACCGTGCGGCCAGTTCGGGGTGGGAGGCCAGCCGCCGGGCCGCGGAGCGTGCCGCCGAGCGGAACTCCAGCAGGGCGCTGCGGAACTCGGCGTCGGCGAGGGCGAGCGTGCGGCCGGTGGTGAAGGCGGCGGCGTAGGCGGTGTCGAAGACGCCGTAGCGCTGCAGGTAGATCAGCGCCTCGCCGGGGGATTCCAGCCGGGTGGCGGGTGGCGGGGGAAGTTGCCGGGCGGGTTGGGCGGTGAGCGGGCCGCGGTAGAAGGCGAGGGTGCGCTCTCCGGTCTCCAGGCGCTGCGGCAGGGCGACGGCCCCGGACGCCATCCGGTCGGTGGCTTCCTTCCGCGCTCCGGCCGGGTCGGCCGGAGCGGTGGTCGGCACGCGCAGGCGCAGTTCGTCCGCCGGGCGGGGGATGGTGCCGTCGGTGGTCGCCAGGTGCTGACAGAGGTCGCCGAAGCCGACGCCGGAGTCGGGTTCGGTGGTGAAGGACCAGGAGGCGAGGGAGACCAGGCGTACGCCTTCGGTGGGCGCCGGTCCGGTCAGGTGCTGGTCGTGTCCTTCGAGGGAGACGAGGTGGACGACGTGACGCCCGCCGGTGGCGGCGGGGAAGCGGTTGGCGACGAGGACGGCGTTGAGTTCGCCCTCGTCCGGTTCGGGGGCCGCGCCGGCGCGGGTGTGGTCGGCGTCGGGGCGTCCGCCCTCGCGCAGGTGCGCGAGGTAGCCCATCTCGGCGGGCAGGGGCTTCACCGCGTCGAACAGCGCGGCCGGGACGAGGACGGTGGCGCACTGCTCCTCGTACTCGTCGGGGCGCATGCTCTCGGGCGGAAGAGCGGGGGGCTTGCCCGCGCCGAGGCCGCCCTCCAGGAGCCGGCCCACCGTTCCGGCCTTGACCAGGCCGACCGCGTCGGGGTCCTCGGGCAGTTCGTCCTCGCGGAACAGCAGCAGGACCATCCACGGGACGGCGCCGGGCTGGCCGGCGCCGAGCGGCCGGGCCCACGGCAGGCCGGGGGCGTCGAGGTTGATGTGGGCGAGGGTCTGGCTGTAGGTGCCGACGGCGTCCGGCACGGGGAACCGCGCGTTGATACCGGTCGGATCGAAGCTGAACCGCGGCTGGATGACGTCGAAGGGCTGCGGGGTGGCGTCGATGACGCGGTCCGCGCCGTCGAGGGCCTTCAGCGTCTGGCGGTTGTCGATCCGGTACCGGCCGGCGTACAGCGAGGGGACGCGGTGGTCGAAGAACCGGGTGCGGTGCTCGGCGCCGGGCTCGGTGGTACGCGGCTGGGGAGCGGGTTCGGAGGTGGTGGTCACAGGGCGTGCCTTTCGACAGGACGCGGCAGAGAGCCGGTGGAGTGGGCCGGGGCGCACCGGACGGGCGTATGACGGTGCGGGCCGCCCCCGCCCGGTGCGGGCGGGGGGCGGTGCGGTGCGTCCGGTCAGCCGGCGACGAGCATCGGCTCGGCGGTGAACGCCGTGCCCGCGGCACGGGCGTAGGCGCCCAGGTCCCCGTCGAGGGTGCCGAGGTCCGCGCCGAGGTCCTTGAGCGCCTGGGCCAGGGCGGTGCGATGGTCCGAGGTGGCCGCGGTGTCGATGCCGTCCTGGATCGCGGCGATCACCCCGCCGGGCCGCGTCGGTGTCGGGCCGGTGGCCGGCTCGGCGACGGACAGGGGCTGGTTGCCGTCGGGGTTGATCGGGTCGAAGGAGATGGCCTCCTCGTCGATGAACCCGGTGTCGGTGCCGTGGTCGACCGGCGGTGAGGTCAGCCGGATGCCGAGGATCCTGTCGGGGATGATTCCGTCGTTCGGCGCGTCGGCCTTCTGGCCCCACAGGCCGTTGGGCACGTTGCCGCGCAGGACCGCGCGACCCCATGGGGTCAAGGTGCCGGCCTTGCCGTTGTAGGTGAGCCAGATCCGCAGTTCGCTGCCCTTGCCCCGGGCGTGCATGGGCAGGATGTCCACCGCATCACCGGTGGCGGCCTCGACGGTGTCGCCGCCCTGGTTGAGGTAGACCGTACTGACGGGTGCCTGCGTGTCGGCGGTGAACGTGCAGCCACCGTTGCTGACCAGCCACGGCTTGACCGCTCCCCGGGTGGGCGGGACGCCCTCGCCCTCGTAGCCGGCGATCGGGGTGGTGCGGACCATGTTCTCGGGAGGGGGCAGCATGCCCTGGAAGCCGCCCCAGTCCAGCGCCGGGGCCTGGTTGCGACGGCCGGCGCCGAAGCCGATGGTGAAGGAGATGAACCACAGATGGACGGTGGCCTCGCCACCGACCGCGGGGCCCCAGATCCGGACGCTGACGCCGACCTCGATCGAGATTCTGATCTTGACGAACCAGACCTTGATGGTCGCCGAGACTCCGACCCGGATGCCCATGCCGACGTCGAAGTAGAAGGGGTTCCACTCCAGCAGGGCGTCCACCCGGGCACTCAGCCAGGCGCGCAGCATGCCGGACTGGAAGACGACGTCCAGGGAACCGCCGGCCATCAGGGACTTGGGGGTGAACGCGGCATAGGCGTTGCCGGTGATGTTGACCGTCGACCCGACTCCCCAGGTGAGGCCGGCCGGCTGCTGCCTGGGGTAGCGGGCGGGCAGCTCCCGGCCGGCGGGGATCGCGCCGAGCATGAACGCGAAGTCGCCGGCGTTGGCGTGGTCGCCGAACCAGAACTTCATACCGACGCCGCCGCGCAGCTTGCAGTTCGGGTCGATGAGGAACGTCTTCTCGGTGAAGGCCGCGCCGATGCTCAGCTCCCCGGCCGTCGGGCGCAGGGTGGCCTCGATGCCGATCTCCACCCGGGCGATCTTCGAGCTGCTCTTGGTGGGCAGCTGCATGCCGGCAACGCCGAGCAGGCTGATCGTCAGGTCGGAGCCGGTCTGCACCAGCGCCATGGCGCGGCCGCGGAAGGTCTCGAAGCAGTCGAAGGCCAGGCCCGCGGCGAACCAGAGGTCGCCCTCCTGGGGACGTACCCACGGATTCCCGCCGCCGATCAGCGCGCCCAGGACCTTGAGCGGGTCGACCTCCTCGTCGTCGGCGCCGATCTCACCCGGGTTGTCGAGGGCGACCAGGAACGGGAAGTCGCCCAGGGCGTCGGCGGCCGGGACGCGCACGCGGCTGTTCCAGCCGAACCCGGCGGAGATGCCGCGCACCTGGAACAGCGGCGGGCCGAAGCCGACCTGGCTGCCGAGCGAGCCGTAGGCGAACAGGGACGGATCCGCGCCGCTGCCGTCGGGCACGACGTAGGCGCCCATCGCCGAGCCGTTGAAGGCTCCCGTGTCCACCAGCAGCACCCCGCCGACCACTGTCTTGTACGGCGGGGAGGCCGGCAGCGCGGTCAGGGCGCCGGCGATCCGCAGCGGCGGACTGTAGTAGTCGACACTCAGTCCGTTCTCGCCGCCGGGCGTGCCGATCGGCGACCAGCCCCGCACCGACGGCGCTTCGAGGACCCGCATGCCCTTGCGGCGGCGCGGTCCGGGGCGCGGGGTGAGGATGCCGTGCTCGGTCACCAGCGCCCGGGGGGTGCGGTCCCGGGCTGCGCCGTCACGGTGCCGAATGGCGGGCAGCGCGCGACCCAGGCCGTCCAGGCGTCCGGGGCCGGCCGGTGGCGCGGGGGTGCGCCTGACCAGCCGCAGTGCCCGGCCGTCCGCCAGCGCCCAGGCACCGGCGGGCAGTTCCGCTCCTTCCGGGGTTCCGTCGACCAGGACCAGGCTGCGGTCCTCGCCGAGGTCCACCGCGGCCGTCGTTCCGGTCACCCGCTCGCCGTCAACGGTGAACACGACCTCGACCGGCGCCGAGGACGCGGTGATCGTGGCCTGCCCGCCGACCGACAGGGCCCGCGGATCCCACACCGCCCCGGCGATGCGTACCGTCCCGCCCGGAAAGACGAGCGCCGCGGCCTCGGGGTCGGCGAACACGGAGACGGGGATCTCGACCGCACCACCCGGCGCCTGGTCGAGGAGGATCCGAAGGTCATCCAGACGTACTGTCACAGCGACTCAGCCCTCTACTCGTGGCAAAAGGGGAAGGCGGAAGCCCGCGCCGGGCCACAGGCCTGGCGTGTCCGCTGTGAGGAGCCTAGCCAGGCCGAACACTCTTCGCGCCCACCTGACTACGTGTGGTGACGACTATGGCCGAAAGGCGCACGCGCACCCCACAGCGAGGGGCACCCGCCGCGCATGGTCGGCGGCTGACCTGCAGAAACGTTCCCATGAGCCATGGAACACCCAGGACGTCCTCGTCCCGCCGTACCGCGGGAGGACGTCCGTTCCCGCGACCGCCGCCACGGCAGCGGTTTCTTCTCGGCCGTCTCTCCACCGCCCCGCCCGGCCGCGAGCCGCACAGCGCCCGGCGGGCCGGCGGCAGAGCACGAGCCGGTACCGCGAGCGGGGAGGGCCCGTCGCGACGCACCGTCCGACCGGCCTGCGGCAGATCGTGCGGCGCCGGGCCGTTTCGCCCCGCTCGGGCCGGTGAGCGGGGCGAACGCGGCGGCCGGCAGGTTCACCGGCCGGATACCGTCAGGGCAGGGTCCATTTCTGGTTGGCGCCGGTGTGGCAGGTCCAGAGGTGGACCGGCGTTCCGTCGTTCCAGGTGCCGCCCGACGCGTCCAGGCACTTGCCGGACCGGGGGTTGCGCACCGTGCCGTCGGCGTGCGCGGCCCAC